>NZ_JBFBAA010000024.1:0-158946 GCF_040682035.1 Actinoplanes sp. NPDC051470 | reverse complement strand
GTCAGCGTCGTGCTGCACGTCCTCAGCGGGCTCGTCGGAGAGCTGGAGATCTACGCGGGCGAGGGCGTACCGGTAGCCGCGCCACACGCCGACACTGTGATCAACATCTGGATCGGATGACGTCTGCATTACCGCCAGGGCCGCCGGGCATCGACGACGCGGACAGCGACACCCCCTGCATGCAAGGTCACAGCGCGGCCCAATAGCACCAGCATGACATCCGGATCTGCCGCGACGCGCGAGGCGCGAGGCGCTGGACGGCGTGGTGCCGCGAGTTGCGTGGAGCGGGTGGACGTCCGGTCTGCATACTTGCTCCATGCCAAGCAGCACCCCGTTCGGAGCGTGTACCACGCTGAGTGAAGTGCTCTCAGTTCTGCGCCTGGCAGACCTTGCAGGTGCGCGGCTGTGGATCGACGGGGGCTGGGGAGTCGACGCGCTACTGGGCGGCCAGACCCGCGAGCACGGGGATCTCGACGTCGCGATCGAGGCCCGCCACCTAAGTTCTTTTCTTGCGGCGCTGTCGAGTCAAGGCTTCGTGGCAGTTGGGGAGGACGGCGCCACGTCGTGGAACTTCCTGGTGCGGCACCGGGACGGCGCGGTAGTCGATCTGCACGTCATCGTTCTCGACACGGATGGCAACGGCTTACTTGGACCACCAGAAGCCGGTCACGCTTATCCAGCCGACTCATTGACTGGCCGCGGCGAACTCGGGGACCGGACCGTCGATTGCATCACCGCCGAATGGGCCGTCAAGTTCCGCGATGCCTACACGGGTGACCTCGGTGACCGCGCCGACGTTCTGGCGCTATGCCGCCGGTTCGGGCTACCAGTTCCTTGTCAGTACCACGGCTGATGCGGGTGCGCCGCCACACTCACATGCCGCTGACAAGAGGGCGCCGCAGGTCACGTACAGCTGAGGTAAATTCTCCTCCATTGTCGGGTTCATGGACTTGGAGTTGGTCGCCAGCTTCCTGACACTGGTGGACGAGGGCCATTTCGGCCGAGCTGCGGCCCGGCACCACCTGACCTGTTCGGCGCTGACCAAAAGGATCCAGCGCCTGGAACGTGACCTCGGGATGCCCCTCATCGACCGCCCCGTGACCGACATGGTGACCCTGACCGTGGGTGGAAAACAGTTCGCGGCCGGCGCGGCGGACCTGCTGGCCCACGCCGAGATGGTCCGCGCGGCCGCCCGGGAGGCCGCCCGGACCGGGACCTTCGGCGGACGCCCGCTACGGCTCGGCTTTCCGGCCGGCACCGGCGAGGCGATGCGTCGGCACCTCGGCCTGCCGGGGATCGCCCAGCAGGTCCGCGCGAACTTTCCCGGCGTCTTGCTGCGCACCCTCGCGGTGCCGTTCTCCGCTCTCGCGAGCTGCCTGCCGGACCGGACGGTCGACGTGCTCTTCGCCAACGGCGTGGTTCGTCACCCAGGGGTGGAGTCGTTCCCCACCCCGCTGACCAGCGCCCGCGTCGTCGTTGTCGGCGAGCGCCACCCCTTGGCCGACGCCGCCGCGGTGCATGTGCGGGACTTCGTCGACTACCCGATCGGCTACAACCCGGCCGTCGCGGGCGAGTTCATGGGCGGACTGTGGCTCGACGATCTACGCCCACGCCGAGACGCCCGGCTGGTCGACATACCCGCAGACGATCAGGGGACCAACTTGCGCCTGCTCAAGGCCGGCGATGCCGCGATGGTCACCTACCCCGACATCGCCTACCCGCTCGGCCGCCGCCTGCGGCTGGTCCGGCTTTCCGGCCCGGTGCCGCAAGCCGGTCGGGCTGATCGCTGAGAAGTGGCGATCACTCAAAGGCGCGAACGGGCCGCTGGGCTGCCCCCTAGGACCGGAACGGGCCGGCGCCGGCGGACGCGGCCGGGTCAACACCTTCGAGCACGGCGAAATTGTCTGGTCGCCCGGACAGGGGGCGAACATGATGGTCGCGCTCTACCGGCGTAACGGTGACCTCGTCATCGACTGGGGGCGGACCATGCCCTTCAAGTACGACTTCTTCCAGGTCCGCTGGGATCTCAACGGCCGCAACGTGGGCCAGCGCGAGATCCGGGGCCGGGTCCAGGGCAGCACGGTCGTCAGCCGTCCACAAGACGGCACCTACACCGCGGTGGTGCAGGGCTGCGACTCCCGGGTCCTGAGCTCGACACGCTGCCGGCAGAAGTGGACCGTGCCGGTCAGCATCCAGCTTCCCTTCCATCGGCCTACGGTCGACGCCAGCGACGCCCTTCTCGTGGTCAACCAGCACAGCAAGATGTGCGTCGACGTCGCCTACGGCAGCCGGGACCAGGGCGCCCGGATCCAGCAGTACCCCTGCCACGGCGGGCCCCCGGAGCGGTGGCGCTACGACTGGGTCACAACCGTGAACGAGACGGGTTACTTCCAGATCGTCAACCAGAACAGCGGACTGTGCCTGAGCATCCGGGGCAACGCTCCGGCCGTCGGCGCGCAGCCGACCCAAGCCCGGTGCAACGGCCGAGTCTCCCAGATGTGGGGCAACGTCCGGGCCGGGGTCAACATCTTCCGGCTGAAGCCGTACCTGGACTCGAGTCTCTGCCTGGACGACGAGGGCTTCAACACCACACCCGGCGCCAGCATCCAGCTGTGGAAATGCAACGGGCTCGCAGTCCAAGGCTGGAACCTTAAACGCCGGCGACGGCACGACAGACGGCTCGGCCACGCCGGTCAGGGTGATCCAGGTGCGGCCGCGTCTGCCCTCGTAACCCCGCCGATGGTGCCGCCCTCTGACCGCCCGCTTCGGCTGCTCATGCCTGGGTATTCGGGAAATAGCCTACCGGCCACGTTCACATGCACGCTCATGCCGAGTTGAGGGTGCATGACGGTGTGCCCGGCACGCGTCGGGCTAGCCGAATCGACGCGCCGTCAGGCGAGGGCACGGTCGGCCGCGGTGGTGCGGGCGGCCCGCACGAAGGCCGCGACATGCCGTGACCGGCTGCCCTCCCGCCACGCCACGACCAGCGTCGCGGGCGGGGCGTCCCGCACCGCACGGTACGTCACGCCGCGGTAGGGCCCGTCCAGCGCCGACTCGCCGACCAGGGCCACCACCCGTCCCAGCGCGACGAGTTGCATGAGCTCGCCGGCGTCGCGCACCACCGGCCCGGGGCCGCGGTCGACTGCCTCCGGCCACTGCGGCATCGTCTCGCCGGCCAGATCCGCCAGACACACGCTGTCATAGGCCGCAAGCCGATGCCCGTCGGCCAGGGCGACCACCCGCCGCTCCACGCTGAGCGCCTCGCTGGCCAACCCCTGGAGGTCGTTCTGCGGATGGTGCAGCAGGCCCACGTCGGCTCGCCCGTTGCGCAGCATCGCTGCGCGTTCGCCCAGCGAGAACGCGAACTGAACCGGCAGCGCGTCCGGTTCCGACTCGTACGCGGCCAGGATCCGCGGCAGCAGACCCCCGTCGCCGCCGGGCTTCATCGCGAGCACCAGCGACCGCTGCGCTGCGCCGGCCCGACGCGTTCGGCGTACCGCCGTCGATATCGCGTCCAGCGCCACACGCGCCTCGCCGAGCAGCACCTCACCCGCCGCGGTGAGGTGGTTGCCGCGGCTCGTGCGCTCCAGCAGCGCGACACCCATGCGGTGTTCCAGCCGCCGGATCGCGCGCGACAGCGGCGGCTGCGCGATGCCGAGCCGGGCTGCGGCCCGGCCGAAGTGCAGCTCCTCGGCGACTGCCACGAAGTACCGCAGCTCGCGGGTTTCGACGTCGTCCATACCGCAACGGTATCGACACCCACCCGATCGATCTTGGACGCCGGTCCGGCGCACTGCTCGGATAGGGGTATGTCGACAACGAGGATCGCCCTCGTGACCGGGGCCAACCGGGGTATCGGCGCGGCGATCGCGGAGGGGCTCGCCGAGCGGGGCATGACCGTGGTCGTCGGGGCGCGCGACGCCGCCTCCGGCGAGCAGGCAGCGCGACGTCTCGGCGGCCGTGCGGTGCCACTCGACGTGACCAATGACGGCTCGGTGCGCGACGCTGTCGCTCACGTGGAGCAGTGGTACGGGCAGGTCGACGTACTCGTCAACAATGCCGGCATTTCGGGCGGTAGCGCGGGTCAGCTCGCCGGCGAGGCGGACTTGGCGGTCATGCGTGCGGTGTTCGAGACCAACCTGTTCGGCGTGGTGCGGCTCACCGAGGCGTTCTTACCGCTGCTGCGCAAGGCGGTTGGCGCCCGCGTCATCAATGTCTCCAGCGGCACCGGGTCGCTGGCCTGGCAGTCCGACCCGGGCCATGCGTTCGCCTCGTCGCGGATCGCGCTCGCCTACCCGGCGTCGAAGGCTGCGCTGAACATGCTCACGGTGCTGTACGCCAAGGCTCTGGCCGCCGACGGGATCGCGGTCAACGCAGTGGCGCCTGGCGCATGTGCCACGGACTTCGCCGCCGCACTGGGTCTGTCGTTGGAGCGCACCGCTGAGCAGGGCGCCGCGATCGCCGTACACCTGGCAACCGTGCCGGACAGCCCGACCGGCGCGTTCTTACAGGACGACGGGCCGGTCCCGTGGTGAACCGAACACCCCACGCCGGCCGCGACGGGGCTCCGGCGTTCATCGTGATGCCACGATCGGACGCGCGGATCTGCCGCGGACAGCGTGCGTCCCCATGGCTCTCCGCGCCGTCGCGATGGGGCCGACGAGGTCGCCAATGGTTTGGCCTACGTCTGGCCGGTGGTGCCCATGGCCCAGCCCGACATAGGGGGAGCAGATTGGGAGCAGCACCCAGTTCTGAACGGTTTTCAACGGCGATCAACGGGTCCTTTGTCGTGGTTCTGTTCTGCTCCCTGGCTGACCTCCACCAGGTCGCGCGCTGGTATCCATCGAACTTGGCACATCGATGGGGGGTTGCCGGCCCGCTCATGGAGTCGGTGCCGGCGCCTGTTGGTGAGCGCCGGTTGTGCGAGACGTCAATGGTTGTCGTGTAACGCCTCACGCTGTCGTCGCGGCTCGCTCTCGGCCCCATCGGCAACAGCGGCGTCAGTCTCAGCGGGGCAGCCCCGATCGGAGGCGTGGTCGACGATGTGGCGGAGCCAGTTCAGCAGGCAGGCGAAGTCGGCGTCCCGGACGGTTGCGCGATGGTGTGAGAACCGGCCGGCCGCCTCGCTGGCGGCAAAGCCGAGGATTGCGGTGCTGAGCAGTCGCTCCGTTCGTGGGATCTGGGCCGGTTCCTGGCCGGCCTCGCGCAGCGCGTTATACACCGAGCTTATGACGTAGACAAACGGAGGCCACGATGCACGTACTGCTCACAGACGGCTCCGGACTGACCGCGCGGCAGACCGCTACGCTGCTGTCGCGAGCCGGGCACCGGGTCGAGGCGCTCTCGCCGGACCCGTGGTGCCTGTGCCGCTTCACCTGCCACGTACATCGGATCCATCCGGTACCAGCCTATGGCGTGGACCCGTTCCACTGGCTCGACGCCGCCCTCGACCAGTACGCCCGCACCGATGCTGATGTGCTGCTGCCGACCCAGGAGCAGGTCGCTGTTCTTTCCTGCGCCGACGACCGGCTTGCAAGCGCCGGTGTCCGCACCGTCGTCCCGCCGTTCGAGGCGCTCACACGGGTCCAGGACAAGGTGTCGGCCTCCGCCACTCTGGACGACCTCAAGCTGCCCCAGCCGCCCTACCAGGTCATCCGCGACGAACAGGAATTTGCCGGCTGGGATGACTTCCCGGTGTTCATGAAGCTTCCAAGATGTCCGAGGCATCAAGTACGCGCAGCCCTGAGCCATATGATGTGGGTGTCCTCGCCCCGGCCGTAGGTGTGGCACAAACCTGCCGCGTGACGTATGGGCCTGCGGGCGCCGTCAGCGCGATCCGGACGTCCGCTCATGTGCTTCTCGAGGAGCCAAGGTGTGACGGTTCCGTGCAACGGCTGCCCTCGTCGTACGGGTTTCGTGCACGTCGAGGCCAAGACGCGGGATCGCCCTACGGTCGCATCACCGGTCGTCGAGCGAAGGTGGGCTTCGGGTGGAACTGCACCACAGCACCGCGCTACGAGTGCGCAACGTGCGGCTGATCGGGATCGCGGCAGCGGTCGACACCGAAGCGGTTCTCGAGGCTGGCGACGACGGCCGGATCACGTACGCCGGACCGGCCGGCGGGGCGTGATCCGCAGGTGCACCCCTCCGATCCCCCAAGAGGAGATGTTGATGGCAGAACTCGGCGCCGATGCCACCGCGGAAGCCCGGGCCGACCCGCCCGCTGACGACCTGCACACCGGGTGGACAAGACGCGTCGTCGGTTACGTCGCGATCCTGGTCATGGTGAACGTGATGGTCGACAGCGTGCTCGCCTCGCCGACCTTCGTGCTGCCGCAGCTGAGCGAGGCCTTCCACACCGACCAGTTCGCCTGGATCGGCTCCAGCGCGATGCTCGCCGGCGCGATGTGGGCGCCGCTGCTCGGCAAGAGCGCCGACATCAACGGCAAGCGAAAGATCCTGGTGATCACGCTGCTCGTGGCCGGCGCCGGTGGTCTGGTGTGCCTGGCCGCGCCGCACATCATCGTCTTTGTCATCGGGCGTGTCCTGCAGGGTGCGGCGGTCGCGGCCCTGTTCCTCACGGTCGCGCTCATCCGGGACATCTGCGCGCCGAAGTTCGCGATGGTGGTGACCGGTTTCGTCACGTCGGGCTCGGCCGTCTTCGGCATCGTCACGCCGTTCATTCTGGAGCCGGCGCTGGACGCGTTCGGCTGGCGGGTCGTGTTCGTGATCTCGGCGAGCTTCGCCGGACTGGCCACGCTGCTCGTACGGCTCGTGCTGCCGGAGAGCCGCAACCGGACGCCTGGGAAGGTCGACGTCCGGGGTGCTCTGGTGCTGGGCGGCGGTCTCGCGGGCGTCCTGGTCTACATCAGCCTGGGCCAGGTCTTCGGATGGCTGAACCCGTTCCCGATCCTGGTGCTGGTCGCGGGGATCGCCGCGCTGCTCTTCTGGTATCTGGTGCTCACCCGCCGGCCGGAGCCGGTCATCGACATCCGTGGCATCTCGGTCGCCCTGGGGCTGGGCCTGCTCGTGGTCGTGATGGGCACCGGCGCCTACCAGAGCATGCTCCAGCTGTTCAGCCTCCTGATCGAGGTCTCGTCCGAAGACGGCCTCGGGTACGGGATCGCCGGCCCCGCCGCCCTCGGCCTGATGTTCGGCGTCCCGTCGATCGGAATCATGCTCGGCGGCATCCTGGCCGGGGCGGTCGCGACCAGGGTCGGGCCGGCGCGCACCCTCGCGGCCGGCGTGCTGGCCGGCGTGACCGCGACGGTGATCATGTTGCTGATCGGGGCGGGGAACCTCCCGTTGGCGGTGGTGTCGTCGTTCCTGCTGAGCCTGACCGCCGGCTCGCTGGTCACGTCCGGCTTCAACCTGGCGTCCATCCTCGCGCCCCGGGAACGGCAGGGCACGGTCTCCAGCATGGTCATGGTCATGGTGGCCATCGGCTCGGTCACGATGAACTTCATCGGTTCCGCCGTCCTCGGGGCCACCCGGACCGTCCACGAGGGGGAGTCCGTCAATTCGTCGTTCGGTGTGCACAGCTACATCGCGGTTGCCGGCGTGGTGTTCGTCCTCGCCGCCATACCGACGGCTTTCCTGGTACGCCGGATGCGCGGGTACGTGGTCACCGGCGTACCCGTCAGCCAAATCTAGGTCATCGCCGCGGGGAACAGCATCTTGAGAGGAGACCGCACATGACATACGCGGAAGCCGTCGCGGACGGCATCTGGGCGGCGGACGTGGCACGGGTCGGATACATCCCCTCCGTGACCGTGGCACCGGTCATCAACGCCCTGGTGGCCGCCGACGGTGGCGTGGACGGCGTCTCGCCGCGGGTCACCCCGCTGTCGCGGGAGGAGGAGGCGGTAGGCGTGCTCGGCGCCGTGGCCCTCACCGGCGCATTGGGCGCGGTGGTCATGCAGGACAACGGCTTCGGCAACGCGCTGACCGCGCTGACCACCTTCCCGCTCGCGTACCACCTGCCGTTGCTGATCTTCGCGAACACCCGGGGCGGGCTCGGCGAGTACAACTCGATGATCCACTCGATCAGCCAGCCGATGCCGGCGATCCTGCGCGCGACCGGACTGCCGGTCATCGAACTGGACCGGCGCAGCAGCGCCGGCGACTGGCGCGAGACGGTCCGGGAGGCCGGCGTGCACGCCGTCATGACGTACCGGCCCGTGGTGGTCCTCGGGTCGTTCTGGAACACCGACGGGAAGGTCGCCTGATGAAGCGGATCGAGGCGCTCACCACGCTCGCGGACCTCACCGGCCGGCATCCCGTCGTCGTGACCTGCGCGGCAACCAGCCGCGAGCTGGCCTCGGTGCGCGACAGCGACAACCACTTCTACCTGCTCGACGCGATGGGCCTGACCGGATCGGTGGCCACCGGACTGGCGCTGAGCCTGAACCCGGCCGCGCCGAAGGTGATCGGCATCGAGGGCGACGGCTCACTGCTGATGAACCCGAACGTGCTGCCCACGGGCGGCTACCTCGCCCCCGCCAACCTGCTGCTCGTCCTGCTGGACAACGGGGTCTACGGGTCGACGGGCGCGCTGCCGACCTACTCGTCCCGGGTCGACCTCGAGCGGCTGGCCGCGGCCGCCGGGTGGGCGACCCGCTCGGTGGACACCGTCGACGGGCTACGAACCGCCTTCGCCGACCTGCTCGCCGTCCGCGAACCGGCCTTCCTGTACGCCCGCATCGAGCCGGGTAACGCGACAGGCATCCCGAAGCTTCTGGTCGACCCGGTTACCATCCGGGACCGGTTCATCCGCTGGCTGCGGGAGGACGCGGCGTGACCCGGGCGGGCGCCGGCGTCGTCACGGTCAACCCGGCGAACGGCGAGGAGCTGGACTTCTATCCGTACGCCACCGCCGGGAGCGTCGACCGGGTGCTGGCCGCCGCGGCGGCCTGCGGCTGGGGCCGGTCGAGCCCAGGGGAGCGGGTCGCCGCCATCAGCCGGCTCGGCGATCTCCTGACGGCCCGGCGCGAACGGCTCGCCCGGCTCATCACTCTGGAGATGGGCAAGCCGATCCGGCAGGCGCGCGCCGAGATCGACAAGTGTGTCGGCGCGTGCCGCTACTACGCCGCGCAGCTGCCCGGCATGCTGCGGCCGGAGACCTTCGACCTCGACGGCGACACCGCGGTGGTGCGCGTCCTGCCGCTCGGCGTCGTCTTCTGCATCCTCCCGTGGAACTATCCGTGGTGGCAGGTCATCCGGGCGATGCTGCCCGCCGTCGCCGCGGGCAACGCGGTGGTGCTCAAGCACGCGGAGTCGGTCACCGGCAGCGCGATGCAGGTGGAAGAGATCTTTCAGGACGCGTACGGTGCCGGCGTCCTGCAGACCGTCGTGGTCGACAGCGCGACCGCCTCGGACATCATCGCGGATCACCGGATCGCCGCCGTCACCTTCACCGGCAGCGACCGGGTGGGGGCGCTCGTGGCCGCCCGTGCCGGCGCCGCCCTGAAGAAGTGCGTCCTCGAGCTCGGCGGATCCGATCCGTTCATCGTCCTCGCCGACGCCGACATCCCGGCCGCGGCCGCTGCCGCCGTACGGTCCCGGTTCCTCAACAACGGGCAGAGCTGTATCGCGGCGAAGCGGATCCTCGTCCACCGGTCGGTCCGCGACGAGTTCGTCGACGCGATCGTGCCGCATGTCAAAGCGTTGACCGTCAGCGATCCGGCCGACGAGAGCTGCGACATCGGCCCGCTCGCCCGCCTTGACCTTCGCGACTCGTTGCGCGAGCAGCGCCGTCAGGCCGTGGCGGCTGGCGGCCGGGTGATCGCGCAGGCGCCCGCGCCGGAGGACGGGCCGGGAGCGTGGTTCGCGCCATCGATCGTCGAAGTGGAAGGGCGCGACTCGGTTCTGTTCTCGGACGAGACATTCGGCCCGCTCGGCGCGCTCACCACCGGCGCGCACGACGACGAACTCGTTGCGCTCGCCAACTCCTCCCGGTACGGGCTCAGCAGCAGCGTCTGGAGCGGTGACAGCGAACACGCCGCGGCGCTCGGCGCGCGGATTCAGGCCGGCGCCGTCTTCGTCAACACGATCTCCGCCACCGACCCGCGGCTGCCGGCCGGCGGGGTCAAGGCCAGCGGCTACGGTCGCGAGCTCGGCCGGTGGGGCGTGCACGAACTGGCCAATGTTCAGGCATCGCGGATCCGGAAGGCGGTTGGCGGGCGATGACCGCTCCGGACGCCCGGCCCGCCGAACGTCTGTCCGGCATCACCCCCTCCCGCATCCGGACGGTCTACGACCGGGCGGCCGAGCTGGAGGCCCGCGGGACCCGGGTCGTCCACTTCGAGACCGGCCGGCCACCGCGCGACGTGCCGGTTTTGCCCGACGGGCGTGGGTCGGTGCGGGCTACACCCCGGGCTGGGGTCAGGCCGGTGCCGCCGGGGAGTCCTCTGGCGCCGGGGTGGAATCGGTGGTGATGGCCGCCAACAGCGGCACCGAGCGTACCGATCGGCCCTCGCCGTCCAGGACGCGGCCGAGCAGCTTGACCACCCGCAGGACCACCGTCCGGTCCTGGACCCGCAGGGCCGGCAGCGCCTGGCTCATCCGGCGTTCGAGTTCGTGGACCTCGGCGGCCGAGTGCAGCCACGCATCGATGATCACGTTGTGCGGCCCGGCCACGATGCTGCACGCGCGCACGCCGGGCAGCCCGCGGAGGCGTCCTTCAGCGTCGTCGAGGCCGTCCACGTCGATCGAGCCGTAGTAGACCGCCGCCACGGCACGGCCGGAGAGATGGCGCGACGTGTCACACCGGTAGGTGAGCAATCCCGCGCTCTCCAGCCGCGACAGCCGCCGCCGCACGGTCACCGCTCCGACACCGGCGTGCTCGGCGAGCCGCTCGAACGGCATCCGCCCGTCGATGGTCAACGCCCGCACGATGCGGTGGTCGACGGCTTCGAGGAGGCCGGCGTGCTCCGCGCGGGAGGTGGCGTAGGCGCTCAGCCGTCGTTTCTGGTCCTGGTCGAGAGCGCCTTCGCGCCACCGGCTGGCCTCGATGGCGGAGCGGGTCACGATGTGGCTGCGGACGTTCGTGGCCTCCGGCAGGTGCCCGATCCGGTCCAGCAGATAGCCGGAGAGCGCGGTGAGGTCGGGGGCCTGTGCCAGCACTTGCAGGTCACGACCGCCGGAGGTCAGCTTGATGGTTGCCGCCTCCACGTCGTCGGCCAGGGTGGCCGCCACCGCGGCGGATCTGCCGGGCGTACAGCTGATCTCGACGAGGGCGCAGGCCGGAGTTGCCCGGCCCGCCGGGTGAGCGGTCACCCAGGCCACGCCCGCGGCGTGCATCCGCGCCCAGCGCCGCCCGACCGTCGCCGGGTCCACGCCCATGACCGGCGCCAGGTCGCGCCAGCTCGCGCGCGGCGCCGACCGCACCGCGTCCACGATCGCGACGTCGAGTTCGTCGAAGTCCACCTCGGGCATGATCAACGCTCCTTCAGTGCACCATCTGCGCGCGGTTGAAGGAATCATGCAGCACAACTGCCTTCTGTGAGAGGCGCCCTAGCCTTCCGGCATGACGATCGACATAGACGTGTGTGCCGCCGCCGCCCGGCTTGCCGGTGTGGTGCATCGCACTCCGGTGCTGCGCTCACGGACTCTCGACGAGCTCGTCGGCACCGAGGTGTTCCTCAAATGCGAGAACCTGCAGCGGACCGGCGCGTTCAAGTTCCGAGGCGCTTATCACGCCGCGTCGCGCCTGCCGCCGCAGCGGTTGGCGAACGGCCTGCTCACCCACTCCTCGGGTAACCACGGGCAGGCGGTCGCGCTGGCCGCCCGGACGCTGGGCGTGCCCGCGGTCGTCCTCATGCCGCACGACGCCCCGCGGTCGAAGACGGCCGCAACCATCGGGTACGGCGCCGAGGTGCTCACCTTCGACCGCTACGCCGACGACCGGGAGGCGCTCGCCGTGGCGGCGGCCGCTGAGCGCGGCATGACGATCATCCCGCCGTACGACCACCCCGACGTCATCGCCGGGCAGGGCACCGCCGCTCTCGAACTGCTCGACGACACCGGCGAACTCGGCATGCTGCTCGTGCCGGTCGGGGGCGGCGGGCTCATGGCGGGCTGCGCCGTCGCCGCCGCCGGCCGGTACCCGGACATTCGCATGATCGGCGTCGAGCCGGCGGCCGCGGACGACACCAGGCGCTCCCTCGCGGCGGGCCGCCGCGTGGCCGTCGACGTGCCACGCACGATCGCCGACGGCCAGACCGCACGCATTCCCGGGAAGCTCACGTTCGCCGTCAACCAGCGCCTGGTCCACGCCGTCGTTGTGGTCACCGACGACCAGATCCGCGAGGCGATGCGCTTCGCCTTCGAGCGCCTGAAGATCGTGACCGAGCCCAGCGGCGCCAGCGGCCTGGCCGCGATCCTCTGCGCGGCCGCCGGGCCCCCGCCGTCCCGCGTCGGCGTCGTCATCTCGGGCGGCAACATCGACACCGGCCGCTACGCGGAGATCTGCGCACGGTAGTGGGCCGGCCTTAACGTGTCGCTCGTATGCCGGCCAGGATGACGTCGACGATGCGCTCGGCGTCGGCGGCGGTGAAGTCTTTGACGCCGCGGGTCACGTGCAGATGGACGGGGCCGGTGAACAGCTCGGCGAGCAGGTGCGTGTCCACCCGCGGCAGCTCGCCGCTGTCCACGGCCTGAGAGATCCGCTGATCGAGAGTGCTGGTCCGCCGGTCGTAGAAGCTTTGGACGACCCGGCGGAGCTCGGCGCTGCCCTCGGCGGTGTGCAGGGCGCTGCTGATGGCCCGGCCGAGCGGGCTGGAGAGGCTGGCGGCCATCGCGACCAGGAAGCCGGCCAGGTCCCTGCGCAGGTCGCCGGTGTTCCCGATCGGCGCCTCCTGGTCGGCGAGGCGGGTGAGCGCCTCGCTGACCAGCATGTCCCGCTGTGGCCACCGGCGGTAGACGCTGGCCTTGTTGACGCCGGCCAGCTCGGCGACCTCGTCGTAGCGCAGGGCGGTGACCCCGTGCCGCGCGACGATGGCGACCGTCGCGTCGAGCACCGCCGCGCGCACCCGGGACGAGCGTCCGCCCGGCCGCCGGCGCACGGGAACTTCCGGTGTGGGTCCATCGGCCATCGGTTCCGTCGCTCCTCCCGCCGATCGAGCACCACCATAGCCTGCGTCGTCTGTTAACGCGACGAGTTGTTGCTTTAGTTGGGCGGGTTGAGCTAGAAAGGGGCGATGACCGCTACCCCGAGAGTGCCGATACCCCGTGCCTACTTCGACCGTGCCGGTCACAGCCCCTTCGATCCGCCCGCCGTCCTCGGCCGGCTCGGGGAGCTGTCACCGGTGTCCCGCGTGAATCTGCTCGACGGCTCCGAGGCGTACGTGGTCACCGGCATCGACGAGGGACGGCAGGTCCTGACCGATCCGCGGTTCAGTGCCGACAGGTTCATGCACCGGTCGTCGCTGCGGCCCAACCCGAGAGACCCGTACGGCGCGGGCGCGGGCCTGTTCGCCGCGATGGACCCGCCGCTGCACACCCGCTACCGCCGGCTGCTGACCGGCGCGTTCACGGTCCGGCGGGTCGGCAAGCTGGAACCGGCGATCAGGGACATCGCCGCCACCCTGATCGACAGAATGCTCGCCCGGGGAAACAGCGGCGACCTGGTCACCGACTTCGCGCTGCCGCTGCCGTCCCTGGTGATCTGCGAGCTGCTCGGGGTGGCGCACGCCGATCAGGCCACGTTCCAGTCGTTCGCCGCGGAGATGGCCCGGCTGGACACCTCACCAGAGCGTGCCGCGCAGCTCGGTGCGGAGTTCGACGAGCTCCTGTCGCGATCGATCGAGCACAAGCGCGCGAACCTCGGTGACGATCTGCTGTCCGGCCTCATCAGCAGCGACGCCGATCCCGCGCTGACGAACATCGAGCTGGTCAACATCGCCCGGCAACTGCTGGTCGCCGGGCACGAGACGACCTCGAACATGCTCGCGCTCGGGATGTTCGCGTTGCTCAGTCACCCGGACCAGCTCGACTTTCTGCGTACCCATCCCGGCCATTGGCCGGCGGCGGTCGAGGAACTGCTCCGCTATCTCTCGATCGCGCAGCTCAGCGTGGTGCGGGTGACGACTCACGAGGTGCCGCTCGGCGAGACGACCCTGCCGGCCGGGGCCGCGGTGATCGTGGCCGTGTCGCAGGCCAACCGTGACGCCGGGACCTGGACGGCGCCGCAGGACCTCAGGGTCGACCGGCCGCGCTGCCCTCATCTCGCGTTCGGCTTCGGCGTCCACCAGTGCCTGGGACAGCAGCTGGCCAGACTGGAGCTGATCGTCGGCTATGCCGCGCTGCTCGACCGGCTGCCGGGCCTGCGACTCGCGGTCGCGGCTCATGAGGTTCCGCTGCGGACCGACATGACGATCTTCGGCGTCCACGCCCTGCCGGTCCGCTGGAGCTGACGCGCCCCCATCCCTGAAAGGAACCCGCCATCATGCGCATCCTCGTCTCCGGAGCCGGCATGGCCGGTCTCGCCGCCGGCATCAACCTCGGCGCCATCGGTCACGACATCACCCTCGTCGAACGGGCCGGCCACCTACGCGTCAACGGTTCCCCCATCGACATCCGCGGCGACGCGATCGAGGTCACCCGCAAGATGGGCGTCCTCGACCAGATCCAGGGCCGCAAGGTCACCATGACGGAGATGACCCAGTTCATCAGCGCTGACGGCACCGTCCTGGCCGAGCTCCCTGGCAGCGAGGTCAGTGACTCCGAGGACGACACCGAGATCCCCCGCGAGGAACTCGCCCGCGTCCTGCACGCGGCTCTGGCCCCCGGGGCGCCCGTCGTCTTCGGCGAATCGATCAAACACATGCACGACGACGGTGACGGCGTCGAGGTCACCTTCATCTCCGGTAAACAGGATCGCTTCGATCTGGTCGTCGGCGCCGACGGGATGCACTCGCTGACCCGCCGGCTGACCTTCGGCCCGGAGCAGGACTACCTCAAGCACCTGGGCTTCTACGTCGCGCTGACCGACCTGCCCGCCGCAGCCGGCACCGAACGCAAGAACCCGTTCCTGAACTGGCCCGGCCACATGATCGGCATCGCCCGGTACAACGACACCGCCCTCGGCGTCATGAACTTCCGCTCCGCATGGATCGACTACGACTACCACGACCTCGACGCCCAGAAGCAGATCCTGCTCGACGCGTTCGCGGGACACGATGAGTGGCGCGTACCCGAGATCCTCGACGCCGTCCGCAAGGATCCCGAGCTGTACTTCGACTCGGTGAGCCAGATCCACATGCCGAGCTGGCACCATGGCCGCGTCGTCCTGGCCGGCGACGCCGCACACTGCGCGTCCGGCCTGTCCGGACGTGGCGCATCCCTTGCCATCACCGGCGCCTGGCTGCTCGCGGAGGCGCTGCGCGGCAACCCGGGCGATCTCGAGGCCGCCTTCCACGAGTACGAGACCCGTCAGCGTCCTTACGTCGCACGTGCACAGGACAGCGCCGGTCCCGGCGGTGACCTCGTCGTGCCCGCAACCCAGCAAGCCCTCGACCTCCGCAACGCACGACTGCGCGCCATGGCCGAATCCTGAGTTGCCACGCCGGCGCGACCGGCGGCCAGACCGGGACAGGTCTCTATCGGTACGCGCGCAGGAAGGCGTCCACCCCGTCCGCGATGATCGCGTCGATGTCCGGGGGCTCGGTGTCCTTCTCGTTCTCGTGGTCCAGCAGGGCCTCCTGCGCGAGGCTGATCGTGAGCGCGGTGAAGTGCTGTGCCGCGAGGCGGGGACGGGAGGCTCGGATGCTGCCGTCGGCCGCCAGTTCGGTGAATCGCTGCTCGAGCATGCCCAGCGGACGGTCGCGGATCGCTCCCGGCGGGCGGGGCACCAATTGCTGCTGCGAGATCAGCCGGCGAAAGGTCAGGTAGTCGGAGGATCCGAAGGCCCGGTCCACGATGCGGTGGGCGAAGGCCGCCAACGCCTCGCGCAGATCGCGTCCCGTTGTCAGCTCCTCATCGATGGCGGCGCTGATGGTGCTCAGCAGTGTCTCGTTCACGCGGCTCAGCACCCGGAGAAAGATGATCTCCTTGTCGCTGAAGTGGTTGTAGAGGGTTCGCTTGGAGACCTGGGCGAGTGCCGCGATGGCGTCCACTGTGGTCCGCTCGTACCCCTCGGTGATGAACAAGGCCTCAGCCGCGTCGAGGATGGCGGTCTTCTTTCCCTCCGACCGCAGGCGGCGGCCCGGAGTCTGTACCTCCGCGTTGATCCTCGGCACGGCAAAAGCCTACGCCAGAAGACTTAGGGGTCATCCCCCTCGTAAAAGTGCACTCGCCGGTGTACTTTTGCTGCCATGACAAAGCTGACAAGCCACCCACCAGGAGGCGTCGACATCGAGGCCAGTGGGTTGACCAAGAGGTACGGCGACAAGCTGGCGGTGGACGACCTGTCCTTCACCGCGCGGCCGGGCGTCGTCACCGGGTTCCTCGGCCCGAACGGGGCCGGGAAGAGCACGACGATGCGCATGTTGTTCGGGCTGTCCAGGCCGACCGCCGGCACGATCACGATCGGCGGCCGGCGCCTCACCGAACTCGACGACCCCGCGCGCTCCATCGGCGCGCTGCTGGACGCCCGGGCGGTTCACCCGCACCGCACCGCGGCCGATCACCTGCTCGCCTTCGCCCAGGCCGCCGGTCTCGGTCGCCGCCGGGTCGGCGAGGTGCTGGACCTGGTCGGCCTGACCAGCGCCGCCGGGCGCCGGGCCGGGGAGTTCTCGCTCGGCATGCAACAACGGCTGGGCATCGCGACCGCTCTGCTCGGCGATCCCGGGGTGCTGGTGCTCGACGAACCGCTCAACGGACTGGACCCGGAAGGCATCCGCTGGATGCGCACCCTGATGCGTGATCTCGCCGGTCAGGGCCGCACGATCCTGTTCTCCAGCCACCTCATGTCGGAGCTGGAACTCACCGCGGACGACGTCATCGTGGTCGGCCAGGGCCGGCTCATCGCCGAGACGACCCTGGCGAAGTTCGTCGAGGACAACACCACCCAGGCGGTCACGGTCCGTGCCGCCGCGCCGGACGCGCTCGCCCGGGCGCTGAGCGAGTCCGGGGTGATCTTCGCCGTACAGCCCGACTCGTCCTTCCTCGTCACCGGGACCGACACCTCGACGGTCGGCAAGATCGCCGCGGCGGAGGGCATCGCCCTCGACGAGCTTGTCCGGGTGCGCGAATCGCTCGAGGACGTCTTTCTGCGACTCACTCACGACGTCACGGAGTACGGGAGTCACGCGTCATGAACCTGATCCGTTCGGAATGGACCAAACTGCGAACCGTACGCAGCACCTGGATCGCGGCGCTGAGTGCCGTGGCCGCCGGGGTGGCTCTCAGCGTCCTGGGGGCGACCGATCTGCTCAGCGCGTCCCCATCCGACCTTCCCGCTGGATGGGATCCCACCTCCGCGAGCCTGAAGGGCTTCCTCTTCGCGCAGCTGATCATCGGAATGCTGGGTGCGCTGAGCGTGACGCCCGAGTTCGGCACCGGGATGGTCGGCACCAGCATGGTGTTCGTCCCGTCGCGGTCGCGCCTGCTGGCCGCCAAAGCCGCCGTGGTGGCGGCCATCGGGCTGACGGTCGGTCTCGTCACGACGCTGCTCAGCTTCACCGTGGTCCAGCTGATGCTCAAAAGCGCGGGCCTGCCCGCGGCCGGCCTGGCCGATCCCGGGGTGGCCGGCGCGCTCGTCGGCGCCGCGCTCTACCTGACCCTCATCACCCTGATCGGCCTGGCGGTGGGTGCCCTGGCCCGCTCGGCCACCACCAGCCTCGCCGTGCTCGTCGGCGCCCTCCTGCTGGTTCCGGCACTCGGTCCGAGCCTGCCCGGCGTCCTCGGCGACCTCTTCGGGCGGCTCTGGCCGATCACCGCCGGCCAATCGGCTTACACAGTCGTCCCGGTCGACGGCATGGTCGCTCCGGTCACCGGGCTCATCATCCTGACGCTGGCGGCCGTCGGAGTCAGCGTGGCCGGCCACGCGGTCTTCCGCCTCCGCGATGTCTGACACGACGCCCACCCCACTTCTGGAGGTTCCTCCGATGACTGCCCCAGCCCTGCAGATCGCACGCGAATGCCCCTATGCTCCGCCGGCTCAGCACGTCGAGATGCGCGAGAACGGCGGCGTCTCCCGCGTTCGCCTGCCCAGCGGCAAGGAGGCCTGGGCGGTCAGCCGTCTAGACCTCATCCGCGAGATGCTGTCGGACCCACGGTTCAGCTCCGACCGCGACAACCCGGACTATCCGGCGCTGACCACCGAGCCGCCCCCGCCGCCCTCGGCCGGTTCGCGCAAGCTGCTCATCCAACTGGACCCGCCCGACCACGCGCCCGCTCGCCGCGCCGTGATCAGCGAGTTCACCATCCGGCGGATGGCCGCGTTGAAGCCCCGCATCCAGGAGATCGTCGACGAGCGGATCGACGCGATGCTGGCCGGCCCGCGCCCGGCCGATCTGGTGGAGGCCCTCTCCCTCGCGGTGCCGTCGCTGGTCATCTGCGAGCTGCTCGGCGTGCCGTACACCGACCATGAGTTCTTCCAGACCCGCACCGCGGCGATCCTGCATCGCGATACGCCGCCGCGGGAGCGAGGCGCGACGTACGCGGCCCTGCGCGCCTACCTGACCGAGCTCGTGTGCGGCAAGGTCCGCGAGCCGGGCGATGACGTGCTGAGCCGGCAGCTCGCCGCCGGGGCAGATACCGAAGACGTGGTGGCGCTGGCGTTGCTGCTGCTGGTCGCGGGTCACGAGACCACGGCGAACATGATCTCGCTGGGCGTGCTGACGCTGCTCGAGCGGCCGGAGCGACTCGCCTGGCTGATCGCTGATCCGGCGCGGATGCCCGAGGCCGTCGAGGAACTGCTGCGCTATTTCACCATCGTCGAGTACGGCAACTCACGCGTCGCCACCGCCGATGTCGAGCTCGGCGGAGTGCTGATCCGGGCCGGCGAGGGCGTGGTCTCGCTGAGCAACACGGCCGATCACGATCCCGAGGTCTTTCCCGACGCGGACGAGCTGAAGCTGGACCGCGGCGCCCGTAACCACCTGGCCTTCGGATTCGGCCCGCACCAGTGCCTCGGGCAGAACCTCGCCCGGGCGGAGCTGGACGTCGTGTTCACCACCCTGTTCCGCCGGGTGCCCACGTTGCGCCTGGCCGTTCCGGCCGACGAACTGCCGTTCAAGTCCGACGCCACCATCTACGGCATCCACCGGCTCCCCGTTACCTGGGACGAGTGACATGCCGCCGACCAGCAACGACCACCCGAGAGGTGAAGCGATGAAGATTCTGCTCGACGAGGAGAAGTGCGTCGGCGCCGGACAGTGCGTGCTGGCCGCCGACGACGTGTTCGACCAGCGCGACTCCGACGGCATCGCGGTGCTGCTGGACGAGAACCCCGGCGAGGAAAGACTGGGCGCGGTCGAAACGGCCGCGCAGCTGTGCCCGGCACAGGCGATCCGGATCGAGAAGGGCTGAGGCGTGCGAGACGTTGTTGTCGTCGGCGCCTCGGCGGCCGGTCTCGCGGCCGCCGAGACCCTGCGCCGCGAGGGCTTCGACGGGCGGCTCACCCTCATCGGGGACGAGCCCGGCCCGCCGTACGATCGCCCGCCGCTGTCCAAGCAACTGCTGGCCGGCGACTGGGAACCCGAGCGGCTGCGCCTGCGGTCCGATGAGGAGCTGGCGGCCCTGGACGCCCGGCTGATCCACGGCGTCCGGGCGGTCGGCCTGGAGCCACGCCGGCGGCGGATCCGGCTCAGCGACCGCGACGAACCGCTCGGGTACGACGGGCTCGTCATCGCCACCGGCGTCATCGCGCGCCGGCTGCCTTTCGGCCACGAGCTGGCCGGGGTGCACGTTCTGCGGACTCTCACCGACGCCCTCGCACTGCGCGACGACCTGCGCGAGGCGCGGCGGGTCGTCGTCATCGGAGCGGGCCTGCTGGGAGCGGAGGCGGCCGCGGTCGCCCGTACGATGGGCCGCGATGTGACGCTCGTCGACCCCGTCGCCCAGCCGATGCACCATCAGTTCGGGCCGGAGATCGGCGCCGCCGTGGCCCGGATGCATCTGGATCACGGCGTCAGTCTCCGCATGCTGACCTCGGTGACGGGTCTCGCCGGCATGGGCGGGCGCGTCACCGGCGTACACCTCACCGACGGAACCACGGCACCGGCCGACGTCGTCCTGGTGGCCATCGGCGCCCGGCCCGCCACCGCCTGGCTCGACGGCAGCGGTCTGTCCCTGACCGACGGCGTGGATTGCGACCAGACCTGCCGCGCCGGCGAGTCCATCGTGGCCGCCGGCGACGTGGCCAGCTGGCTCGATCACCAGACCGGACGCCGCCTGCGGGTCGAACATCGCAGCAACGCCACCGAGCAGGGCATGGCCGCGGCCCGCACCCTGCTCGGTGCGACCCTGCCCTTCCGCCCCATCCCGTACTTCTGGTCCGAGCAGTTCGGGGTGCGCATCCAGGCCTACGGAACCTGGACCGCCGAGGCGCGGATGCGGATCGCCGACGGCACACCGGGGCAGGACCGGTTCACCGCCACCTACGAATACGACGGACGGGTCGTCGGCGTCCTCGGGTGGAACGCGCCCCGCGAGGTCCGGGGCCTCCGGAAGCTCCTCGAATGACTCCCGGCGCACGGCCGGGCGCTCGGCGCCGCCTCGCGCGGCTCGGTGACCGCCCGGCCCGCGGGCCGGCGTGCCGATCACGTCGCCGCGTGCAGATGGCCGATCTCATGCACCACGCCGGGCCAGGTCGACGGAAAAGTGCAATCCTCGGGGCCGGAACGCAGGGCCACCATACCGTTTCGCGAATGGACATCGACCACAGATCGGCTCTGAGGGTGCACAATGTCCGCCTCGTCGACGGTGTGGAAGAAACCGCGGTGCCCGATGCCGTGCTGCAGGCGGACGACGACGGACGGATCACCTACGCCGGCCCGGCGAGCCGGGCGCCGGCAGCGCCGCCGGACATCCCGACAATTGACGGGCGGGGCGGCACGCTTCTGCCCGGATTCTTCGACTGCCACGTCCACCTCGGCATGCCCTCAGAGCAGTCTGTGGTGGAGCAGGCACTCACGACCACCGACGTGATGCGGGTGATCCAGACCACGCAGCGGATGCGGCGGACGTTGGAGGCCGGGATCACCTCGGCGCGTGACCTGGGCGCCCTGACAGCGGCCTACCGCGCCGCGGTCCGCGGCGGTGACCTGGCCGGGCCGCGGCTGCAGGTGTCGATCGGGATCATCAGCCACACCGGTGGGCATGCCGACAGCACGCTACCCAGCGGGCTGCACCTCGATTTCGACTTCTGCGTGCTGGCCGACAATGTGCACGAGGTGCGACTGGCGGCGCGCCGGATGCTGCGCGACGGCGCCGACGTCGTCAAGATCTGCACCACGGGGGGCATCAGCAGCGCGACCGACGACCCTGACGACGAGGACCTCCCGGAGGAAGAGGTCGCCGCCGTCGTGGACGAAGCCCGCCGGCACCGGGGCCGAACCGTGGCGGCGCACGCTCAAGGGCGGGCCGGGATCCTCGCCGCCATCCGTGGTGGCGTTCGCTCGGTCGAGCACGGGTTCGGCCTCGATGACCAGGGCTGCGATCTGCTGGGAGAGCGGGGGGCGTTCCTGGTCCCCACTTTGCAGACCATCTTCCGGCCGCTGGAACGCAGCAGGACGTCACCGTGGCGCTATGAGAAGAAGCTGCGCTGGAACGAGTTCGCCAAGCAGAACATCGCCACCGCCATCGCACGGAAGGTGACCATCGCCGCGGGAACCGATGCCGGGATCACCCCGCACGGCGAGAATCTCGCCGAACTGGCACACCTCGTCGCGCTCGGTATGAAGCCGATGGATGCCATTCGTGCCGCGACGGTCAACAGCGCCCGGCTGCTCGGGGTCGACGACCGGCTGGGAACGCTGCGTCCCGGCATGCTCGCCGACCTGGTGATCTGCGCGGGTGACCCGCTGCGAGACATCACCCTGCTGGCCGCGCCGGACAACATCGTTGTCGTCGCTCAGCAGGGAGTCATCCGCAAGAACACCCTGCCGGCCGAGCTGACCATGACGTCTTTCGAGACTTCACCCATTCTGGAAGGGACACCATGACCGATCGACCCAGCACCGACGTCATCATCATCGGGGCCGGGCCCACCGGCCTCACCCTGGCGTGTGACCTGACCCGCCGCGGCTTCGCGGTCCGCATCGTCGAGCGGGACCAGGTGCCTAACCGTGCCACCCGGGCCAAGACCATCCAGCCACGCTCGCTGGAAGTCCTCGACGACCTCGGCGCCGTGGACCACGTCCTGCGTCACGGTGTCGCCAAGCTGCCGATGCGGTTCCACGAAGCGTCCGGCGCGGTCGTGGACAAGCCGCCGATCGCGATCTCGGCCGGCGATGACGTCCACACGCCGTACCCCGATCCGTTGCAGATCGGGCAGTTCCACGTCGAGCACGCGCTTCGGCAGCGGCTCGAAGAGCTCGGTGCGGCCGTCGAGTTCGGCACCGAGGTGATCGGGATGGACCAGGACGACGACGGGGTCACCGTCGAGCTGCGCACCGCGGACCGCGAACAGACGGCACGGGCCCGCTACGTGGTGGGCGCCGACGGCGGCAAGAGCAGCACCCGCCGCTTTGCCGGGCTGCCCCTGGTGGGCACGACCTACGAGGAGCAGCGCTGGTACCTCGGCGACGTCACCGTGGGCTCGGAGCTCGACCGGGATCACATGCACATCTGGCCGTCCGACCGGGGCATGCTCGGCCTGACGCCGCTCGGTGACGAGCTGTGGCAGTTCCAGAGCCCGCTGATGCCCGGTGAGGATCCCGGCGTGCCGTCGCTGGAGTTCTACCAGCAGTTGTTCGACCAGCGCGCCGGTGCCGGCCGCGTCGTGTTGGCCAGCGCCGGCTGGTTGTCGCTGTACCTGGTCAACGTGCGGATGGCGGAGACCTTCCGCAAGGGCCGCGTCCTGCTCGCCGGTGACGCCGCTCATGTGCACTCCGCCGCCGGCGGGCAGGGCATGAACACCGGCATCCAGGACGCCTACAACCTCGGCTTCAAACTGGACAGCATCCTCAACGGCGCGTTGTCGACGCTGTTGGACACCTACAGCGAGGAACGCGTCCCGGTCGCTCGCCGAGTGCTCGCGATGAGCACGGACAAGATGGCCAAGGCGGTGGCGGCAGCGGGCGGCGGCGAGAACGAACTCGGTTCGGCGCTGGCCGGCATCGGAGACGGGAAGATGAACACCGGTTTGGGTATCCACTACCGCGACAGCCGGATGACCTACCCCGGCGGCAGTGAGGTCACCGCCGGCCCCCGGCCCGGCGATCGGGCGCCCAACGTGACAGGCCTGCAAGGTGAACAGTTCCACGGTGGTCTGTTCGATCTACTGCGCGGCATGCACTATTCGCTGTTCGTGTGGGACCACAGCGCGCCGGTCATCTTCGACAACGCCAAGCCGACCCACATGCATGTGCACCGCGTCGGACCGGACAGCGGCAGCCCCATCACTGATGCCAAGGGCGAGTTCCAGCGCGTCTACCAGCCCTACGCCGGCGAGCTCATCCTCGTGCGGCCGGACGGTTACCTGCTCGCCCGCATCCCCGCGGGCCAGGAAATGGACCTCATCAACCATCTGGCCCCGTTCCGCTCGATCGGCAACACCGTCAGGCCCTATTAGAGGACGTCCCGCTGGTGGTCAGGGCGTTGCCGAGCAGGGACAACAGGCGGTCCCAGTGGCGTTGCAACGCGGCCGGGTTGAATGCGTCGGTGTCGGACATGGTGAAGCCATGGATGGTGCCGGGATAGATCTCGGAGGTGTAGCTGACGCCCGCGGCATTCAGGGTTCGGGGACAGCAGCGAACGCGGGACAGCCGTAGCTGGTGTGGCGGCCAGGGTTTGAAGCCTCGCGGGTGGTCAGGCGGCCGGGATGAGGTCGGCCAGCAGCTCCTCGACGCGGGTCCTGATGTTGTCGCGGATCGGGCGGACGGCTTCGACGCCCTGGCCGGCGGGGTCGTCGAGTTTCCAGTCCTCGTAGCGTTTGCCGGGGAAGACGGGACAGGCGTCGCCGCAGCCCATGGTGATGATGACGTCGGAGTCGTACGCGACGTCGTACTCGAGGATCTTGGGCTTTTGATCGGTGATGTCGATGCCGACCTCACGCATCGCCTCGACGGCGGCCGGGTTGATGGTCTCAGCGGGGGCGGAGCCGGCCGAGCGGACCTCGACGCGATCGCCGGCGAGGTGGCGCAACCAGCCGGCGGCCATCTGGGAACGGCCGGCGTTGTGCACGCAGACGAACAGCACGCTGGGCTTGTCACTCACGGGAAGAGACTCCTTCGGGTACGAGGACGTCGCCGGCCGCCCGGCCGACGGTGGGATACAGGGCCAGCAGCAGCCCGACACCGGCGATCAGCCCGACCAGCTGGGCGACGACGAAGCCGGGCACCGAATGCGGGGCGATGCCGGCGAAGGTGTCGGTGAACGCCCGGCCGATGGTGACCGCCGGGTTGGCGAAGCTGGTCGACGAGGTGAACCAGTAGGCGGCGCCGATGTACGCGCCGACCGCCGCCGGGGCCACCGCGGCGCGGCCGGAGCGGGCGAGGGCGAAGATCAGCAGGAGCAGCCCGGCGGTCGCGACCACTTCGCCCAGCCACAGGTGCCCGGCGCTGCGGTCCTTCTGCGACCAGGCCACCGCGTCCAGGTCGAACATCAGGTTGGCCAGCACCGACCCCGCGATCGCCCCGGCGATCTGGGCCACGATGTAGCCGCCGAGGTCGCTTCCGGTCAGGCCGGTGCGGGTGCGGCGGCCGAGGAACCAGTCGGCCGCGGACACGACCGGGTTGAAATGCGCCCCGGACACCGGACCGAAGGTGAGGATCAGCGCGCCCAGCACGAGCGCGGTGGCGATCGAGTTCTCGAGGAGCTGCAGGCCGACATCGTCCGGCGACAGGGTGGTGGCCATGATGCCGGAGCCGACGACGGCGGTGACCAGCAGAGCGGTGCCGAGGAACTCGGCGAGCAGCCGGCGCCACAGGGCGATCTGGTGCGTCAAGGCGATACTCCGGTCTGGTCAGGGCTTGTCATCTGCTGACTAAGTTGTCCGGGTCAAGCGCGGGCGTGACGGCTCATCCGTTGTCGTCGACGGCGAGCAGCGTCGCCAGTTGGCGCATCAGGCCGGGCCGTGGCCGGTAGTAGACCCAGCTCGCGCGGCGTTCCGCGTCGACCAGGCCGGCCTCGCGCAGGGTCTTCAGGTGATGGGAGATCGTCGGGCCGGACAGCGCGAACGCCGGGGTGAGGTCGCACACGCAGATCTCCCCGCCGGGCGCCGAGGCGATCATCGACATCAGCTGCAGGCGGACCGGATCGCCGAGGGCCTTGAACGCGGGCGCGAGCGTGCCGGCCACGGCGCCGTCGAGCTTCTGCTGGGCCATCGGCGGGCAGCACGGCACATCCGATCCGGCGTCCGCCGGGGTCACCGCGACGGCTGACTTTGACATGCGTCGAGGTTGACACATATCTAATCCGCGTGCAAACCTCGGTTTCGACAGTCATCGAGTTCGAGACTTCTCGAATCCACGGAGGATGCGCCATGACTGAGACCAGCACCCCGTTCCCGGGGCACGCGGTCACGACCGGGCAGGGTTGCTGCGGATGACCGCCGGCCTGGACGTCGTGGTCGGCGCCGTGGCCGGCTACCGCAGCCCCACCGGCACCGCCGACCGCGCCGACACCGCCACGCTGCTCGCGGCCACCACCGAAGCCGCTACACTTTCATCGTTAATCGGCGATGAACGATGAAGGTGTGTGATGGGCGACCTCCTCGACCGCGCGACCGCCGAGACGTACGCGTCATGGTTCCGCGCCCTGGCCGACCCGACCCGGGTGCAGATCGTCGAATATCTGGCCCGGCAGGCCAGACCGATGCCGGTCGGGGAGATCGTCGCGGCGGTCGGGCTGGCGCAGTCCACCGTCTCGCAGCACCTGAAGGTCCTCACCGAGGTGCGGTTCGTGCTCGTCGACCCGGTCGGTACCGCCCGCCACTACCGGATCAACACCGACTGCATCGCCTGCTTCCCGTCGGCGGCGGATGTCGTGATGGGCCGCCCCGCCCCCGCCACGATCGGCGACTGCTCGTGAGCGACCTGACCATCCGGCCCATGACGCCGGCCGACGCCGGCGCGGTGCTGGCCATCTACCAGGCCGGCATGGACGGCGGGAACGCCAGCTTCGAGCACACCGCACCCGGCTGGGACGCGTTCGACGCGAGCAAACTGCCCGAACACCGGCTGGTCGCCGCCGACCCGGACGGCGCCGTGCTCGGCTGGGTCGCCGTCTCGTACGTGTCGCCCCGGGTCGCCTACCGCGGTGTCGTCGAGCACTCCGTCTACGTCGACCCGTCCGCCCGGGGCCGCGGGATCGGCCGCGCGCTGCTGAACGCGCTGATCGCCTCGACCGAGGCGGCCGGCATCTGGACCCTCCAGTCCGGGGTCTTCCCGGAGAACACCGCCAGCCTCGCCCTGCACCACGCCTGCGGCTTCCGCACCGTCGGCGTCCGCGAGCGGGTCGGCCGGCACGCCAGCCAGAACAACCGGTGGCGCGACGTCATCTTCATCGAACGCCGCAGCCCCGCCATCACCTAGGAGACCTGCCTCATGAACGAGAATCAGCTTCCCGTCGTGGTCATCGGCGCCGGACCCGTCGGCCTCGCCGCGGCCGCCCACCTCGCCGAGCGCAACCTGCCGTTCCTCGTCCTCGAGGCGGGTGACGGTCCCGCCGCGGCCGTCCGCGACTGGGGCCACGTGCGGATCTTCTCGCCGTGGCGGTACAACGTCGACGCCGCGGCCGCCCGGCTGCTGACCGAGGCCGGTTGGGTGCGCCCCGACGACGACGTGCTGCCCACCGGCGCCGCGCTCGCCGCGGACTACCTGCAGCCGCTGGCCGATCTGCCCGCCCTCAAGCCACATGTCCGTTACGGCGCCCGGGTCGTCGCGGTCACCCGCCTCGGCCTCGACCGCGTCCGCACCACCAACCGCGAGCAGACCCCTTTTCTGGTACGCCTGGACGACGGCACCGACATCCTGGCGCGGGCCGTCGTCGACGCCGCCGGCACCTGGACGATCCCCAACGTGCTCGGGGCGTCCGGCATCCCCGCGCACGGCGAGACCGGCGCGGCCGCGTACATCGACAGCGCCCTGCCCGACGTCTTGGGCTGCGACCGCGACCGTTTCGCGGGTCGGCGAATTCTCGTGGTCGGCGCCGGCTACTCCGCCGCGAACACCCTGATCTCGCTGGCCGAACTCGCCGGGCAGGAGCCGGGCACCACCATCACGTGGGCGATCCGCGCCACTTCACCGGCCCGCAGCTACGGCGGCGAATCAGCCGACGCCCTCCCCGCCCGCGGGGCGCTGGGCAGCGTCCTGCGCGAGCACGTCGAGGCCGGCACCATCGCCCTGTTCACCGGGTTCGGCATCCGGCGGATCAGCACCAGCGGCGACGAGGTGACCGTGTCCGACGGCGAACGCACGATCACGGTCGACCGGATCGTGTCCGCGACCGGCTTCCGCCCCGACCACGCCGTCACCGCCGAACTGCGCCTCGACCTCGACCCGATCCTCGGCTCGACCCGCGCTCTGGCCCCGCTGATCGACCCGAACGAGCACTCCTGCGGCACCGTCCCGCCGCACGGCGCCGACGAACTCGGCCACCCCGAGCCCGGCTACTACGCCATCGGCTCCAAGTCCTACGGCCGCGCGCCCACGTTCCTGATGGCCACCGGCTACGAGCAGGCCCGCTCCGTGGTCGCCGCCCTGGCCGGCGACTGGGAAGCCGCGCGTGACGTGCAGCTCGACCTGCCCGAGACCGGCGTCTGCAACAGCAACGCGCCCGTGGACAGCGACCGCGTCGACAGCGCCGGAGGCAGCTGCTGCGGAACCCCCGCGGCCGTGGCCACGCCCGAGCCGACCGGCCGCGGTCTGGCCACCGGCATCTCGGGAGGCCTGCTCACCGTCATCGACGTGTCCACCAACACCGACGACGAGGCCGGCGGCTGCTGCCCGTGACGTCCGCCCGCACGGTGGCCTCCCCAGCCGCCGGGCGGGCGCGATCCATCGTCGCGGCGCTCGCCGTCACCCAGACCGTCGGCTACGGCACCCTCTACTACGCCTTCGCGGTCTTCCTCACCCCGCTCGCCGCCGACCTGCACACCTCCACCACGGCGATCACCGGCACCTTCACCGCCTCGGTGCTGGCCTCCGCCGTGGCGGCGGTGCCGGTCGGCCGGTGGCTCGACCGGCACGGCGGCCGCGCCCTGATGACCGGCGGATCGCTGCTCGGCGCGGTGCTGCTGGTCGCCTGGTCCCAGGTGGACAGCCTGTGGCAGCTCTACGCCGTGCAGATCGGACTCGGCGTCGCCGGGGCGGCCAGCCTCTACGAAGCCGCGTTCGCCGTGATCATCGCCTGGCACACCCCGGCCCGGCGCTCGGCCGCGTTGCTCGCCCTGACCGTGGTCGCCGGGTTCGCCAGCACCATCTTCCTGCCCCTGACCGGATGGCTCGTCGACCGGCACGGCTGGCGCACCGCCCTGCTCGTCCTGGCCGTCATCCAGGCCGTAATGACCATCCCGCTGCACGCCGCCGTCATCCGCGCCGCTCCCGGGCACCCCGCGAACCACACCGTAGCGCCGCCGATCCGGCTGCGGGCGGTCCTGACCGACCGCGGGTTCTGGCTGCTCGCGGTCGCCTTCACCGCCCACACCGCGGCCATCGCGGTGGTCACCGTGCACCTGGTCACCGCCCTGATCGGCTGGGGCCACCGGACCACCTTCGCCGCGACCGCGGCCGGGCTGTTCGGCGTCCTGTCGGTGACCGGGCGTCTGGTCACCACCGGGCTGCACCGCCGCTACCGCCTCAGCCGGGTGGTCGCCGGCATCTTCGTCGTGCAAGGACTCGCCGCCGCGGCCCTGCCCGTGGCCGGCCGCAACCCGGTCGCGGCGATCACCGCGGTCATCGGCATCGGGCTCGGCTTCGGCGTCGGCTCCATCGCCAAACCGATCCTGCTCGCCGACCGCTACGACACCCGCCGCTACGCCACCATCGCCAGCCTGCTCGTCGTACCCATGACCATCGCCAAAGCCACCGCACCCCTGGCCGCCGCCACCTTGCACACCAGCTCCGGAAGTTACGCCGGCGTCTTCACCGCTACCGCCACGGCGTGCATCATCGCCGCCATCGCCCTGCTCGCACTTCAGTTCGGCATCAGCAAGGCCGGCAGAGCTTCCTGACCGTGCTGTTCGCCGCCGGACCGAGGCATCAGGCGCCCGCGTGGGTCACGACCGCTCGCCCGGCCCGGGTGGAGAGTGCCGGCGGCGTGTTCGGGGTCGCCGGTCGGGGCGAGGTGCGGGCGGCCAGGCCGGTGACGCCGATCGTTGCGAGTGCCGCCGCGGCCAGCGCGATTACGGGGCCCGTGGCGCCGAAGCGGAAGCCCTCGCCCAGCATCAGGATGCCGACCGTGGTGGCGACCACCGGGTTGGCGACGCTGACCATCGCCAGCGGCGCGGCCAGGCCGCCGTTGCGGTAGGAGAGCTGGCTCAGGCCGAGTCCGGCGGCCGCGAAGACCGCGATCATGGTCAGGGTGGGTACGGAGGAGGCGCCGATCCCGCCGTACGCGATGGCGACCGTCTCGGTCTTGATCATCACCGAGGCCACGCCGAACGCCGCACCGGAGGCACCCGCCAGGAGCAGGCTGCGGACCAGCGGGGATGAGGTCAGCCGCGCGGCGCCGGCCAGCATCGCCAGCCCGGCCACCGTGAGCGAGCTCAACCACCGGCCCTCGGCGCCGGTGAGGACGGCCGGCACCTCCGGTGTTGCGGTCACCGCCAGGATGCCGGCCAGGCCGACGACGGTGAGCCCGGCGTCACGCCAGGCGCCGGCGGTGACCCGGCCGCGGGTCCGGGCGGCGATCGGCAGCGCGAACAGCAGGGTCAGCGCGCCGAGCGCCTGCACCACACCGACCGTGCCGTAGCCCAGCGCGATGACGTGCAGGCCCGCGCCCGCGCCGGTGAGCAGCAGCGTCAGCAGCCAGCGCGGCGCTCCGCGGTGACCGGCGGCGGCGAGCTGCTCCTGCACGACGGCGCCGGCCGCGTAGCTGACGGCGGACAGCGCCGCGAGCAGGGTCGCGAGTCCGATGCCGCTGATCATCGCCGGGTCCGGGTCCGGGTCGGTGCGGGGTTGCGATTCATGTGTTCAGCCTGCCGTCGATCGCCCCGGATGGCGTCCTGCCTGCGCAGGCTTTCCGGCTACCACGGTGGTGGTAGCGCCGGACGGATCAGCCGGCCGGCGGCGGGTGGCCGGGCCGGACCAGGCCGCTCTGGTAGGCGATGACCACGAGTTGCGCCCGGTCGCGTACGCCGAGCTTGGTCATGGCCCGGTTGACATGGGTCTTGGCGGTCAGCGGCGACACGTACAGCCGCTCCGCGATGTCATCGTTGGACAGCCCGGCCGCGACCAGGGCGAGGGTTTCGCGCTCCCGATCGGTCAGCGCGCTCAGCTGGGCCGGAGTGGTCAGCGGCGCCGGCTCCGGTGAGTCGAGGAATCGGGCGATCAGGCTCTGCGTGGCCCTGGGGGACAGCAGGGCCTCACCGCCGGCGACGATCCGGACGGCCTCCAGCAGGTCGGCCCGGTTGACACTCTTGCTGAGGAAACCGCTGGCCCCGGCACGCAACGCTCGCAGCACGTTCTCGTCGATCTCGAAGGTGGTCAGGATGAGCACCCGGACCCCGGCCAGGTCCTCGTCCGCGGTGATCAGCCGGGTGGCCTCGATGCCGTCCAGTTCCGGCATCCGGATGTCCATCAGGATCACGTCGGCGCGAGTGCTGCGGGCCAGGGCGACCGCTTCCCGGCCGTTCGTCGCCTCGCCGACGACCTCCAGATCCGGCGCGGAGTCGATGAGCACCTGGAATCCCGCGCGGATCAGGGCCTGGTCGTCGGCGAGCAGCACCCGGGTCTGCTTCGTCACGTCGATACTCCCTGGTTGTCGGGCGCGGGCAGGAAGGCCCGCACCGCGAACCGGCCGCCCGCACCGGGGCCGGCGTCCAGTGTGCCGCCCACCGAGGCCGCCCGCTCGCGCATACCGGTCAGCCCGTGCCCGGTGGGCCGACCGGCGGACTCGGCGAGGCCGGGCTCGACCCGGTTCTCGACGGCGATCGTGAGCCCGGTCCTGGTGTAGCCGAGACTGAGGTGGGCGATGGGCGCGCCGCCATGCCTCCACGCGTTGGTCAAGGACTCCTGCACGATCCGGTACGCGGCCAGGTCGACCGCCGAGGGCAGGGGCCGCGCCTCGCCGTTCTGGCGATGCTCGACCCGCAGGCCGGCGGCGGCCACCGAGTCGAGCAGCCCGCCCAGCCGGGCCAGGCCCGGAGCCGGTTCGGTGGACGCCGCCGGGTCGTCGTCCCGCCGCAGCACGGTCAGCACGGTGGACAGCTCCTCCAGCACGGTCCGGACGGCGTCCCGGACGTGGGACAGGGCCTCCTCGGCCTGCTCCGGCTCCCGCCTCAGCACGTGCGACGCCACCTCGGACTGCACGCTGATCAGCGCGATGTGGTGCGCCACGACGTCGTGCAGCTCGCGGGCGATATGGAGCCGCTCCTCCGTGACCCGGCGGCGGGCCTCCTCGTCACGACTCTGCTCGGCGCGCAGGGCCCGGTCCTTGACCGCCGCCACGTACGCGCGCCGGGTCCGTACGGCGTCACCGACCGCGACGCCCATCCCCATCCAGCCCAGGTCCTCCAGGCTCTCCGAGGAGTCCCAGCCCTGCCCGGTGAACACCACCGCGGCCAGGTAGACGACCAGGGCGGCGGCGCCGCCCGCGGCCCAGGCGGTGGTGCGGCCGGTACGCGTGGCCACGGTGTACGCGCAGATCACCGACACGGCGGTGAGTACGTAGATCTCGCCACTGGTGGCCACCGCCCAGGCCGCCCCGGCCGCGACGACCCCCAGCACCGGCACCGGCCAGTGGTGCCGCAACGTGATCAGGAGGGCCGCGGCCGCCGCCACCAGCACGTCCCGCGGTGACAGGCTGCGGCCCGGAATGCTCCGGGGCCCCACCAGCACCGACACCAGCGACGCGACGCCGACGAATGCTCCCAGCAGCGCCTCCGCCACCTGCGGGTGGCGGGCCGCGGCCGCCCGCACACGCGGCAGCCAGGTGTTGAGCTGGGCCATGCCGATCACCGTACGCCGTCACGGGTCCCGGCTTCGTCGTCTCCAGGTGGTACCGCCCGCCTTCCGGCTACCACAACCGTGGTAGCCGGAATGACCATGACCGGAGGACGCGGAACGTACCCCCGCCGGACGATCGTTTGGCCCGTCACCAGGCTTTCTTCGCTTAGGAGTTCCCGTGGATCGGACCTCGGCCAGAATCGGCGCCATCGCGCTTTGGGCGCTTCAGATCGCCCTCGCGGCGGCGTTCATCCTCAACTTCGGCCCCGGCAAGGTGTTCGGCAGCGAGCAGGCCGTGCAGACGTTCGCGGACATCGGCGCGGGACAGTGGCTCCGCTATCTCACCGGCGCCCTGGAGATCGCCGGCGGCATCGGGCTGCTCATCCCGCGTCTCAGCGGGCTCGCCGCCCTGGGGCTGGCCGGCGTCATGAGCGGGGCCGTCCTCGCCGAGATCCTGTTCCTCGACGCCGACGTGCTCGTCCCGCTCATCCTGCTGGCCGCCGTCCTCACGATCGCGTGGTTCCGCCGTGCCCGCACGGTGGCGCTGCTGGGACGGCTACAGCGCACCAGCTCACCGGTGGGGCGCTGAGCCGCGGCTGAGCCGGCGATCGACCGGGCGCTGACCGCGAGGTGGCCGGCCGGCGGGCTGATCTTCTCGGCCTTGGCCGGGGTGGAATCAGAGCAGGCCCCGGGCCGTGGCGATGGCGTAGGCGGCCAACAGGCCGCCGTCGCTCACCTTGCCGGACGCGATCAGGTCGCGTAGCTCGTCGGCGGTCACCAGGCGGAACTCGTCGATGCCCTCGATCGTGGCGCCGTCGGGCAGGGCGCCGTACGAGTCGACGTCCAGCCGGGCCAGCCACAGCTCGCACGGATTGTCGTCGGTCAGCCGGCCCAGGAACTCCGTCTTCTGGGCGGTGATGCCGATCTCCTCCCGCAACTCCCGGATGGCGGTCTCCGCGCCCTTGTCACCAGGTTCGGCGAAGCCGCGGGGCGTCTCCCACTGCCAGTCGCGGATGTGGTGCCGGAACTGGCGGGTCAGCAGGATCCGGCCGTCGCTGAAGATCGGCAGGACCACGGCGCCCTCGCTGGTCGTCTGCGCCACCCAGCGGATGTACGGACCCGTGTAGCCGTTGCGGAACCGGACCGTGTCTCGCATGGCGATGAAGAAGGCGTCCTCGTAGATCACGCCCATGTCGCCGTACTCCTCAGGCCGGCCGAGCTCACGGAGCTTGGCTGCGGAGCGGTTGGCGACGTCTTCCTGAACCTCCGGATCGAACACGAGCTCGTAGGCCGCGCCCTCGGGATTGGCGAACAGGGCCGGCCGCTCGGCGCGGAGTTTGTTGTAGCGCGCGAGCCGCTGAGCGCGTCGGGCGCGCGTGGCGTCGTCTGTGGTCAAAGTTCCTCCGTCGGGTTCGTACCGGCAGCCTAAGACATGCGGCCGACCGGTCCGACCTCCTTGGGCTGTCGGTGCGATGACAACGGTCCGGCCGTGCGATCACTTATGGACGCGGGTACTGATACTGATGGAGTCCCCAGCATGAGGAGGCCAAGTGGATCGTCTGGACGGCGGCGCGCTACCCGCGAACCGCGACATCGTCGACCTGCAACTCGACGACGGCACGGTGATCCCGGTCGAGGTGACGATCGAGCCCACCGGCGATTTCGCCCCGGGTGGCCGCAGCGACGCGAGCTTCGGTGACTGGCTGAGTGGCGGCCGGCGCGCGCCGCTCGGCCGTACGCCCACCGTCAAGGGCATGGCCCGTTGGGTGCAGTCCCAGTTGGAGGATGTCGACACGTTGCTGCCTGACCGGGTCAGCCTGGAGATGGGCGTGAAGTTCGTCGCCAAGTCGCCCGACCTGGTGACACCGGTGCTGGGCCAGGTCGGCGGAGAGGCCACCCTGCTCGTACGCCTCGAATGGGACCTCGGCCGAGCCGGCGCCCAGCAGACTCCGCCGCCGCAGCCGGAGAGCGACCAGGACGACGACCGGCCGGATGCAGACGACCAGCATCCGGCCTCCGGCGTGGACGGCTGACGCGGCCGATGTCGACCGCACTCGACGCCCTGGCGCGGCGCTCATTGGTCCAGATCCGCCTGGATCGCGAGCACTATCGGGGCGTCGGTTTCGTCATCGCGCCGGGCCTCGTTGTGACCAACGCACACGTCGCAGAGGAAGGCATCCAGGTCTGGTACGGGGGCGAGCCGCACGAGTGCACCGTGCGGCGTTATCCCGCCGAGCGGGCCAACGGTTCCGAATGGCCCTGGCCCGACCTGGCCGAACTGGCCGTGCCGACGCTCGAGGCGGATCCGGTGCTGCTCGGACCGCCGTTCACCGGTGCGGGCGACATCGAAGGCCTGGGTGAAGTGCGAGTGCCCACCTTCGACCTCGCCTACGTGGCGACCGGCCCGGAACGCCTCGAGCCGATCACCAAACGGCTCGTGGTGTCGATCACGGGTGATGGCCTGATCGGTCTCGGCGGTGGGACGCTCGACCTCGGCATGAGCGGCAGCCCGGTGATCGACATGCGCAGCGGCCGGGTCCGCGGCGTCGTCAAGTCGGCCGCCTGGGCGCAGGCTCAGGTGCAGTACGGCGCCAAGGTGCCGACCGGCGGCTGGATGATCCCGTTGACCGGCTCGCACACTCCGGCGTCCTGGTTCGAAAGCAATGCCGCCGCCAATCCGCCCGGCAACCGATGGCGCCTGGTCGCGGCCGACGCCGAGCGCGTTCAGCAGGAACTCTTCCGGCGTACGGAGCCGCCCGCGGAGATCACGCCGGCCAATCTGCTGGACCCGGACACCGGTGTGACCCCGTTCGAACCGATGGCCGAGCTCGACGAACTGCTGGACTGGTGCCGCACCGAGGGCCGGACGGTGGTCCGGCTGGTCTCAGCCACCTCGGGCACCGGCAAGAACCGGGTCGCGCACGAGCTCTGCGACCGTCTGCGAGGCGAGGGGTGGGCCGCCGGCATCCTCCGCCCGTCGTTCCGGGACGCCGGGTGGCTCCGGACCCTGGCTCAGGCGCTGGAGCGGGAACTGCAGGTCTGCGTCGTCGTGGACGACGCCGAGCATCGTGGCCCGGATGTCGCGGCGATCCTGCGGGAGGTGAGCGACGCGCTGGACGCGGCGCCCGCCGGACTGCGATTGACGGCCCGGGTGGTGCTGCTGTCCCGCAACGACCCGGACCGGTTCGAGGAAGAGTTCCTGAGCATCGACATCGACGACGACGAGTTCGCCCGGTGGATCCGATCGGTGCAGAAGTCGCCGATTCTGCTGCCGCAGATGCTGCCGGACGCGCCGGCTGTGCTGTCGCGCGCATGGCGGGCTTTCGCGTCCCGGCTGGGGGTGGCGACCGAGGCGGAACCGCTGTGGCCGCGGGATATCTCCGCGAGAACCACCCTGGACCTCTACGCGATCGCTGTCGACGAGGTGCTGTCCGCCTTGCCGGGCTACGAGCAGGACCACCGCGGCTCGATGGATCCGCTCGAGACCATCCGCCGGCATCAGCTGAGGTACTGGTCGCGGAGGTTGAGGGACGCCGATTACCAGTTGCGGGCGCCGCCGCCGAAGCCGGTGACCCGCCCGAAGGCTGGTTCCGGGCCGGTCCACATTTCGCTGATTACCGCCGAGGCATGGCTGCTGGTGCCCACGCTCGTCGCATCCACCGACGAAGCTCCCTTCCGCCAGGTCATGACCAGGGCCGCGCTGGCCCTCGGTGCGCCGGGTCTGGACGAGATCGACACGCTGCTCAAGCTGTATCCCGTCGCCGCGGACCGCCGCCCGGCCGCACTGACACCGGATCGGCTCGCCGAGATCGTCTTCCGGCACGTCTGCCGGGACTTGGACGAGTTCACGCTCTGCGCTCTCCTGGCTGCCGTCCTCGTCGGCGAAGGGGCCGATGTCCATCTCGGCCTGAGATTGATCTGCCGGTCGCGGGCCGATCCGGACACTGCCGGCGACGCGGCGCACGACCGGATCGACGCTGCCTTGACTACGTTGCTGGCCGAATATCCGCGAGAGTTGCTGCCGGCGCTCACCCGGGTGTGCGGCGAAGTGCCGCACATGGCCCCACTGGTGAAGCTGCTGACCGTCGCGGCCGAAGAGAGCGAGCTGGATGTTCTGCCGCTGGTCGAGGAACACCTGCCGGACGACGGGCGGGGGTTGTCGCCGTTGGCCGTCGTCGTGCTGCGGAGGCTGGCTGACGCCACCGCCGGCAACGACGACCACAGTCTGTTCCGCCGGGTGTCATGGTGGCGCCGGCTGAGCCTGCATCAATATCACCTCGATCGGGACGAGGCACTGAACACCAACCAGGACGCGATCAACGAGTGCCGCGTGCTGCAGGCCCGGGGTGAGCGGCACGCCGCGACATTCGCCAGGCTGCACGGCGACCGGGCACTCTTCCTGCTGCGGCAGGTGCAGGCCCAGCGGGCACGCCAGGAGGGCAACGGACCGATCGGTGACGCGCTGATCAACGGCGAGATCGCCGTCCGGGCGTACGAGAAGCTGGGCCGGGAGAACGAGACCGCCCTCGCGGACGTGCTGCACAACCAGGACATCCTCTATTCCGTACGGAAGCGGTCGAGGCAGGCCCTGCAGTACGGCCGGAGGGCCTTGCGCCTTTATGGCGAGAACGGTCCGCGTCGTTCCCGCGCGGCGGCGCATTCCCAGGTCGCCGAGGACCTCGACGGCTTGGGACGCGTGGACGAGGCGCTGGTGGACAGCAACCAGAGCGTGGCCATCCTGACCGACCTCTTCCGCGAAGCGCCGTCGGCGTACGCAACCGACCTGGTGCGGGCGCTGGGCCAGCGTGCGTACATCCAGTTGCACAAGGGGACAGGGGACCGGCGGGAGGGCAAACCGGGGGCTACCGCACTGCTGGTCGATGCCCGGAAGGATCTGGTCCGGGCAGATCAGATTCTGCGCCGGTGGTCTCCGGTGCACGAGCCGGGGCTGGAAATATTTCTCCGTCGCGTCGGGGTGGTGCTGGAAAAGCACCTGGACCGGATGAGGTGACCGGGTCAGTCGCCCACGGTGACGCTCGTGCCGGCGATGATCCGGGTGTTCGGCGTCTGTGAGCGGTCGTCCTGATCCATGTACGGTCCGGTGCTGGTGCCCAGCACCGGCATGTGCAGGTTGTCGAAGAGGGTTCGGCTCTCGGGGCCGGCCGCATGCAGGCGTACACCGCTGGCGCCGTTGCTCTCATCCCGGACCGCGCTGATCTCGGCCTTGAGATCGGAGCCGAGGATCGAGTAACGCACCTCTGCGTCCCGATCGGTGCCGCCGGTGAAGGTCTGCTCGACGATCACGTGCAGTTCGTCGGCGAAATTGATGATGCTGCCCATCAGCGGATCGACGGGGGCATTGCCGGCGGCCTTCGCCTCGGCCAGTTCGCGCAGCATCTTCTGCCGTGAGTCGAGATCGAGGATGTCGGTGACGGCCTCGACCGGGATGTTTTGCCACACGGTGTCGTTGATCAGACTGGGATCGATCGACGTGCTGTTCGTCGTCGAGATCCACGATGGCAGCTCGACCAGATCGTCGTTGCGCGGACCGGAGACCGCGATGGCGATCGCCATCGGCACGGCCACGTGGTACGCGGCGCTGGCCGATCGTTCCACGAAGTCGGTCGCCTCGACGGTGTCGCGGTCCGTGTCCTGCGCGGCGAGCAGGCTCTCGTACTCCTCGCGGAGTGACTTGTAGAGCACGACCGGCTGTTCCTGGGCCCAGTCGCGCATGGTCCGCAACGTGCGGACATAAGCTTCCGGGGTGCCGGCCGCGAGCCGGTTCAGCCGCTGACCGATCCGAGCCAGGAAGCCCTTCTTGAAGTTGGCGGCGACCGTGTCCGCGGAGAACTCGACGACGTAACCGTCGGTCACCTCGTCCAGCCAGTCGCCGTAGGCGGGCGGCGGCACGTTGACGACCTTGCGGTTGACGTGATCGGCTTGGATCTGCCGGAACGAGGTCACCGGTTCGTGGTGGAGCGTGTCGCGGCGGCACACCCGCACGTCACCGCGCCGTAGCAGCGCTCCCAGGTCGGTGCTCCGGAAGGCGGAGCCGCTCTTCTCGGCGAACAGCGAACGCAGCATCGGGCTGTTCAACGTGTGCGAGTCGGCGATGATCAGCGGCTCGGCCTGGACCGCGGTCATCAGCACGCGCGAGCGCAGGTCTTCGCGCTGCGAGAACTCGATCGGGACATGCAGGTTGACGTCGCTCAGGAATACCGAGAAGTCGTGGTCGCCGCTGTCCGCCATGAGAATTCCTCGCGCTCTCGTTGGGGAAGGACCATGCAACAACCAATACAACTCAGTGTCAACGGTTGATCACTCGTTGGTGGAGGCCTGTCATTCCTGATGTCAGCACTGTGGAGCTCGCCCGATGATCTCGGGCGAGCTCCGGCGGCACGAGCGGGACTGGTGACGACCAGCGTCAGGAGGCCGAGCAGGCGGCGGTCAGGTTCTTGATGGCGGCGTCCAGCTTCTTCTTGCTGGGCTTGGCCTTGGCCGACTCGTTGTACTCGTCGCTGAGGGTCCGCATTTCCTTCTGGACCTCGTCGGCGGCGGCGCTGACCTTCTCGTTGGCCTCGATGGAGTGTGCAACGACCGCGGCTGAGCCGGCGATCCACTGGGCGCTGACCGCGATGTGGCCGGCCGGCGGGCCGATCTTCTCGGCCTTGGCGACCTTCTTCGCGTTGTCCTTGATGTCCTTCTGGATGTTCTCGCAGGCCTTCACGGTGGCCGCGTCGTTGGTCGCCTCGGCGGCGGGGCTGCTGGGCGCGGTGTCGGCCGGGGCGGCGCTCGAGGCGGCCGGGGCCGGCGCGGGCGCGGAGGTGTCCGCGTCTGACTGCGTGTCGCAACCCGACAGCGCGAGCACTGTCGCGATGGCTGAAACGCCCAGGGTGAGCAGGGTCCGGTGCATTGATGTTTCCCCCATGATCCTCATATCGGGCCGGACCCTATCAGCCGCGGTCGATGATCCGGATCTATTAATGGGGGGTCGACGCAACGGGGGAGCGGGCGGCCCGCCCCCCCGTCGCGCCGGCTCAGCTCCCGGCGCGGACAGCGAGCGGGAACGTGCCCTCGCCGATGGTGGTGAGGGTCCGGGTGTACTGCCTCAGGTAGGTGTCGAGGAACGGCGACCGGCCGCCCTGGGTCGGGTTGTCGGCCCGCGGGTTCTGCAGCCCCAGGGTCAGCCGCGCGCGGGTGACCTGGATCGTGTTGCCGCTCGGGGTGTCGAGCCAGCTGCCGCTGCCGATCGTCCCGATCTGGACCCGGAGCTGGTGACCCACCTCGAAGGTCCAGTCGGTGGACTTCAGGTCGAAGGCGACCCGGCCCGCCTGCTCGATCAGCGCCACGTTCTCGTCGAACATGACCGCGGTCCCGTCCGGAGCCACGTCCCACAGCTTCACCATGACGTTGCCGGTCGCGCCGGCCTGCAGGGTGATCCGCGGGGTGGCGGTGATCCGCACCCGGGACGTGGCCGGCGTGGACCAGATGGAGTAGCTGCTCCGGTCCTCGGCCGCGAGGCTTCGCGCGGCGGGCGGGGCCGGGTCGGTGGCGTGCTCCATGTCCCACTTCTGGCCGGCCGGTGCGGCCAGCGTGGTGGCGGCGCTGTCGTCGACGTACGCGCCGTCTCGCAGTTTGGCCGTGATGTACGCGGCCGGCTTCGGCCAGGTCGGCTGGGCCCGCCACGCGCCGGTGTTGTCCTCGATGGCGAAGGCGGGATCCTGGACGGCCGGCTGCTCGCCCTTCAGGTAACGGTCGTACAGGCGCATGACCTCGTCGAAGAAGCCGGCGCGGCCCTGCAGCAGCTGCCCCTGGCTGTTCGTGTCGTTGCCGCGGACGTGCTCCCACTGCCCCATCCAGCCCCGCTCGGTGCCGTGGTGGTTGTCGAGGTACTCCTCAACATCCTCGGGCTTGGTGTTGTTCTCGATGAAGCCCTGGGTGAGGAACAGCGGGGTGCTGGTGTTCTTCGCCTTCGCCGCCAGGTTCCGGGCGCGCCAGTAGGGTGCGGCGGGGTCAGGTTCGTTGTTGTTCGTGAGATTGTCGGTCAGGCAGTTCGGGTGACTTTCCTCGTACGCCGCGTTGGCCTGGTATCGGCCCGAGTCGTCGGCGAGGGACGGCATCGTGGCGATGCTGTTGTAGGCGTTCGGGGTGCCGGTCACGTTGGGCCGGGGGACACCGTTGCTGAACAGGTAGTTGTACATGTCCCACAGCGGCTCCTGGGCGACGACGGCCCGCAGCGCGCCCAGCCGCAGGTTGTTGCCGACCAGACCGGTCACGGCGTCGTACGACTTGCCGTACATGCCGACCTTGCCGGTCGACCACGCCTGGCTCGCCGCCCACTCGATCGCGGCCTTCACGTCCGCCTGCTCGCCGGGGCCGACCCAGTCGAGGCAACCGGTGCTGCCGCCGAAGCCGCGCAGGTCGACCATGACGTAGGTGTAGCCGCGGGCGAACAGATTGGTGCCGCTGGTGAAGTCGGCGAACCGGCTGGACGGGCCGGTCTGGGCCCACCCCTCGGGCCCGGTCTGGCCGGCGTGGTTGAAGTAGGGGCCGACGGCCAGGATCACCGGGGTCTTGGCGCGGGGCGAAAGGTTCGCGGGCCGGAGCACGTCGGCGTGGAGCTCGACGCCGCTGTGGTCGGCCGACGGGAAGTAGGCCTCGGTCCAGACCGCGCCCTCGGGGACGCGAGGATTGTCGGCGTGGGTGACGCCCGGCGGGGCCGGGGCGGCGGCGGTTGCCGGGCCGCTCACCGCGAGACTCGCCATCATGATCAGCGCGGCGGCGGCGGACATGGCCGGCCTGCGTACGTTCATCTGACCCTCCGTGAGCGATAGACCACTATCTCTACGGGGGTTGACGCTAGCCGATCAGTGTCCTTTCTGGTCACCCGAGATGACGCGGGCCGGGCTTCCGCCTCGAAGCCCGGCCCGCGTCGATCACGTCTAGCGGACCGCCTGGTAGGCGTCCACGATGCCGTGACCGTAGAAGCCGTTGAACTCCTCGGTCCCCTCGCACGCCGGGGTGGCGGCGGGGCAGGCGCGTTCCGTGGCGCTGTTGATCAGCTTGCGCTCGACGGCGTTCGGCTTCATGGTCTTGCCGCCGTGCTGCCGGTCGAACTCGCCGAACCGGCTCGCGATCAGCGCGGCCACCCCGGCCGCGTGCGGCGAGGCCATCGAGGTGCCCTGCAGGTACGTGTAGTACCCACACACCCCGGCCTTGGTGCACGACTTGAACACCCGGTCGGCGAAGGCCGGATTGACCTCACCGTTCTGGTCGACGCGGCCGAGCTCCTGCAGCACCTTCAAGGGGTAGGTGGACAGGATCGCGTTGGTGATGCTGGTCGAGGTGCCGTCCGTCGTCGCCCCGCCGGGGGCGGCCACCGAGATCTGCTCGACGCCGTAGTTCGAGTAGTACGAACGGTTGCCGGACGGGCCGACCGCCGAGACGCCGATCACGTGCGGGCCCTCGACCGGCAGGTCCAGGCAGGTGTTGTTGTCGATCGTCCGCGGGTAGTTGGCGCCCTCCGGGTAGTCGGGGCTGGACGTGTCGACCGGGGGCTTGCCGAGGTCCTGGTTGGCGTTGCCCAGCGCGCCGAACAGCGTGACGCCGCTGTTGTGCGCGTAGTTCAGGGCGCGGCGCATGCCGGCGATGATCGCCCGCTGCTCGGCCTGCTGCTCCGGCGAGTCGGCCGGGTTGGCGCGGCAGTTGTACAGCCACGGGTCCACGTAGAACGACATGTTGACCACGTCGAGGCCGGCGTCGCCCGCGTACACCAGGGCGTTCACCACCGGCTCGAGGAAGAAGTAGCCGGAGTCCTGCCCGCCCTTGAGCTCGACCAGGGTGACGTCCGGCGCGACGCCGGAGACGCCCACCCCGTTGGCCGCGGCGCCGATCGTCCCGGCCACGTGGGTGCCGTGGCCGCCGTCGTCGGTGCCGACCGGGTCGAGGCAGCTCGCCACCTCACAGGGGCCGTCGACGTCGGCCATGTCGGGGGCGAAGTTGCGGCTCAGCCGCTGGCTGAAGTGCGGGGCGAGATCGGGGTTGGTCGCGTCCAGGCCGGTGTCGAGCACGCCGACGGTGACGCCGCGGTCGCCCGACTCGATGGCGTGCGCCTGGTCGGCGTGGATCATCTTGAGGCCCCAGAGCTTGTCGTCCAGGGGGTCGGCCTGCACACCGGCGTTGTTCCGGTTGCTGCCGGCCGGGATCTGGAGCGGCTGCTCCAGCTTGGGGGCGCGTGGCGCGTACCCCATGGCCTTGTTCTGAGTGACGCCGATGAGCTTGGCGTCCGCGGTGGCCTTGACCCGGAAGTCGGCTCGGGTCGACTTCACGGTGAACATGCCGGCGGCGTCGTTGCGGGCGATCACCGACCCGCCGGCGCCCTGGATGGCGGCGATGGCGGTGTCGGGGGAGACGCCGTCCTCGGCGACGACGACGTATTCGATCGCGGTGGCGGCGGTGGCGGGGCCCGTCGACACGGCAAGGAAGGATGCCAGGCCGGTCGCGGTGGCGACGGCGGCCGCGGCTAATTGTCTTCTCATCCGTACATGAGATCGAGAAGAATCGAAGCTTGCAAGGTGGCAAAGAGTGCAATGAGGGCCATCTCAGCGAGAAGATCTCACCGACACGGGCAAATCGGGTGACCGTGATGAGCATCTCCGCGAAGATGGCCGACGTGGACGAGGTCGAGGTCGTTGTTGCCCACTCGGAGCGCGCGACCCTCCGCGTCGGAGATGTGTTCCTGAAGGTCGACGGCAACCAATCGCGTCACGATGTCGAGGTCGAGGCGATGGCCATGGCCCCGATCCCGACCCCCGCCATGCTGTGGCGCAAGCCGCCGGTGCTGGCGATCGCGGCCGTCCCCGGCTCGGCCCTCGGCATCCTCGGCGAGCCGTCGACCGCGTCGTCGGCGGCCTGGTCCGCGGCCGGCGCCGCCGTGCGGAAGCTGCACGACGCGCCGTTGCCGCCCTGGCCCGGCCGGAGCCTCGACGCGATCGCCGCAGACCTGGAACGCGAATGCGAGTGGCTGGTCACCAGCGGCGTGCTTCCCGCCGACCTGGTCACCCGCAACCGGACGGTGGCCGAGGCGGTGTTCCGGCCCTGCCCGCCGGTGTTCGTGCACGGTGACCTGCAGATCACCCACGTCTTTGTGGACGGTGACGTGGTCACGGGCGTGATCGACTGGTCCGAGGCGGCCCGCGGCGACGCCCTGCACGACCTGGCCACCTTGACCCTCGGGCACGAGGAGCGCCTCGACGAGGTCCTCGCCGGGTACGGCGGTGGCGTCGACGTCGACGTGATCCGCGCGTGGTGGTCGCTGCGCAGCCTGCTCGCCGTGCGGTGGCTGGTCGAGCACGGCTTCGACCCGTCGTCGCCGGGCTGCGAGTTCGACGTGCTCAGAGCCCGGATGTGAGCAGGAGCGCCGGTCAGGCGGTGTAGACCTCGACCTCGAAGATGCGGGCCGTGGCGGCGCCGTCCTGTTGGCCGGTGTCGATCAGCAGGCGTACGTGGCGCGCGGTTGACGGGCCGGCCGTGCTCGTGACGACGCCGTCGGCGTTGTTGGTCACGGTGGCGAAGGTGGTCCAGGTGGTGGCGTCGGGGCTGAGCTGGATGCGGTAGGCGCGGGTGTTCCAGGCGAGCGGCTCGCCGCCGGTGGAGGCGTGGCGCACGATCACCGTGCGGACGGTGGTGGCCGCGCCCAGGTCGGTCTGCCAGGTTGCGCCGCTCACGCCCGTACACCATTTGCTGTTGTTTCCGGTTGTTCCGTCGTTGGCCCTGGTCGCGTCCTCGGTCGTGGCGCATGCGGAGCTCGCGGACGAAGGGCGCTTGAGGGCGAGGTTGACGGCGTCCGGGCGGGTGGTGCCGGTGATCGCGAGGTCGTCGACGTAGCCGCGGAAGACGCCGGTGCCGGCCGGCTGGTCGTAGCCGAGGTGGACGCGGTCGACCGTGCGGCCGGCCAGGGCGGACAGGCTGACCCGGACCAGGTTCCACTGGTTCACCACCAGGTGGCCGCCCTCGCCCTGGAACTGGGGGTGGGCGCGGACGCCGTACTGGTCGGTGGCGCCGGAGTCGCGCAGGCTGCTGCCGTCGGTGAAGGCCAGGTCGACGGCCACGTGGGCGCCGTTGGTCTGCTGCGGGAAGATCCAGTAGGTGAGCACCGAGGTGGCGCCGATCCGCAGGTGGGTGTCGAGGACCCGCATGTAGGAGTAGGAGCCGGTGGCGCTGAGGTCGTTGCCGGAATACATCAGCGCGTTCGCCCCGCCCCGGGACGTCTCGGCCCGCGGGCCGGTCTCCATCGTGGTCAGGGCCGCGTTGTAGCCGCCCACGTTCTGGCTGCCGTCCACGGTGTCGGTCCAGGTGGGCGCGGTTTCGCCCGGTTCGAGGCCGGTACGCAGCAGCGGCCAGTCCCGGCCCCCGCCGAGCACGGACTCCAGCGCCGCGTGCCAGAGGTCGGCCATCTTGGTGTAGCCCGCGTCGTTCGGGTGCAGCGTGTCGTTCAGGTCGGCGGCGGTGATCGTGCGGTTGAGATCGACCAGCCGGGTGTACGCGGCGCGGGACGACAGCACCGACGGCACCGCCGCGTTGAACGTGGTGATGCGGGAGTTGATGGTGGCGTCGAGCGCGGGGACGATCTGCGCCACCAGCACCACCGCGTCCGGCGCCCCGGTGTGGATGCGGTCGAGCAGCGTGCCGAGCCGGGCCGGCGCGTTCGCGACGTCGAAGTTCTGGTTCAGGTCGTTGGTGCCGATGTGCAGCAGCACCACGTCGGGCCGGCTGGTGGCGAGCCAGCCGTCGATCGACGCGGTGATCTGTTCGATCCGCCAGCCGGAGTGGCCCTCGTTGTCGGGGTCGGGCAGCGAGCCGGACTGCCCGCTGCCGACGTAGTCGACGGCCAGCCCGGCCCCGCCGACCAGCCGTTGCCACAGGGCGGCGCGGTAGCTGGAGGTGGTGCTCGACCCGTCGCCCCAGGTGATCGAGTCGCCCAGCGGCATGATCTTGACCGGCCGGCCGGTGATCACGGCGGCGGGCGCGGGGCTCGGCGCGAGGAGGGCGGAGGCCGCGACCAGCGTCGCGACGAGAATGCGGATCACCGTACGCATCGAGCCCTCCAGGTTTCCATCGAAACATGTCAATGGTTGGCCAATCGAGGGCTGAACGCAAGGCCCCGCGGCACGCCCCGAGGCCTGAGGAGCTCAGCTGCGGACGGTGACGGCCTTGCTGATCGAGCGGCCGTCGTTGCGGTAGGACGTGGCCCTCGGGACCAGGCGCCGGCGGAGGCTCGGACGGTCTTGCCGACCCGGACCGTTCCGGTGACCGCCGGCCGGGCCGTGGCCCGGGACGCGGCGCCCCGGGTGACCGCCGGTGAGGCGTACGACGCGATGGCCGCCGACGGGTGGCCGGAACGCTGGCCGGTGACCGTGACGGCCAGCCGCTTGCCCAGCATGGCGGGCGGGATCAGCGTGCCGCCGGCGTCCTCGGTGAGCCGGTCGGTGGAGATTATGTGGTCCCGTCGATCCGAGGGTCGAGAATGGACGGCCATGGAGAGCTTCGACAGCACCCGGCCCACCGCGGCGCGGGCCTACGACTATCTGCTCGGCGGCGACAACAACTACGAGTCCGACCGGGCGATGATCCGGCAGGCGCTGACCTTCATCCCCGACCTGGCGGTCCAGGCCCGGGCCAACCGCGACTTCATGCAGCGTGCGGTCCGCCACCTGGCCGGGGCCGGGATCCGGCAGTTCCTGGACATCGGCTCGGGGATCCCGACGGCCGGCAACGTGCACGAGGTGGCCCAGGCGGCCGACCCGGAGGCCCGGGTGGTGTACGTCGACCTGGATCCGGCCGCGGTCGACCACGGCCGCCGGCTGCTGGCCGGGAACCCCCGGACCGCGGTCATCCAGGAGGACGCGCGGAACGCCGAGGCGATCATCGATCACCCGGACACCCGGGGGCTGCTCGACCTGGACGAGCCGATCGCCGTCCTGATGGTGGCGTTGCTGCATGTCATCCCGGACGCCGACGACCCGTACGGCCTGGTGGCCTCGCTCCGCGACGTGATGGCGCCGGGCAGCCACCTGGTCATCGCGCACGGCACCGGGGACGGGCGCCGCGAGGACGCGGAACGGCTGGTCGAGATCTCGCGGCAGACCCCGACCACGATGACCCTTCGCGACCGGGCCGGGGTGTTGCGCTTCTTCGATGGGTTCGAGGTGGTCGAGCCGGGGCTGGTGTGGGCGCCGGAGTGGCGGCCGGACGTGCCGCCGGTGGATCCGCCGCGGTCCAGCAACTGGGCCGGTGTCGGGAAACGCCTCTGAAAACTTGAACTGTTCCAGAAAACTGCCTATGTTGATCGGGTGACGGCGGACCTCGAAGCGGAGCTCCGATCGGCCTCGCTGCGCGTGACGCGGCCCCGGCTGGCGGTGCTGGCCTCGCTGCGTGATCATCCGCATGTCGACACCGACACCGTCATCGATCTCGTCCGTGTTACCCAGCCCCACGTCTCCCACCAGGCCGTCTACGACGTCCTGCGGGCGCTCACCGACGCGGGGCTGGTGCGCCGCATCCAGCCGGCCGGCGCCACGGCGCGTTACGAGCGCCGGGTCGGCGACAACCACCACCACGTCGTGTGCCGCTCCTGCGGCGCCATCGCCGACGTCGACTGCGCCGCCGGCCACACACCCTGTCTCACCGCCTCGGACGACCACGGTTTCGTGATCGACGAGGCGGAGGTCGTCTACTGGGGCACCTGTCCCGATTGTCCGGAAGGAAACTGATGAGCGACACCCAGGACCCGAAGGCCGAAGGCTGCCCGGTCGCCCACGACTCGGTGACCTCGCACGGCAGCGAGAGCGAGAACCCGGCGATCGACGCGCCGACCCCGAAGACCGGCGGCCGCCCGCGTACGAACAAGGACTGGTGGCCCAACCAGCTCGACCTCTCGGTGCTGCACGCCCACTCGAGCAAGGGCAACCCGCTGGGCGAGAACTTCTCGTACGCCGCCGAGTTCGCCAAGCTCGACGTCGAGGCGCTGAAGCGGGACATCACCGAGGTGCTCACCACCTCGCAGGACTGGTGGCCGGCCGACTTCGGCCACTACGGCGGCCTGATGATCCGGATGAGCTGGCACGCCGCCGGCACCTACCGGCTGGGCGACGGCCGGGGCGGCGCCGGCGACGGCGGTCAGCGGTTCGCGCCGCTGAACAGCTGGCCCGACAACGCCAACCTGGACAAGGCCCGCCGCCTGCTGTGGCCGGTCAAGGCCAAGTACGGCCAGAAGATCTCCTGGGCCGACCTGCTGGTGCTCGGCGGCAACGTGGCGCTCGAGTCGATGGGCTTCAAGACCTTCGGCTTCGGGTTCGGCCGCGTCGACGTCTGGGAACCCGAGGAGATCGTCTGGGGTACGGAGGAGACCTGGCTGGGCGACCGGTACGTCAACGACCGGGAGATGAAGCCGGACGTCGGCGCCACCGAGATGGGCCTGATCTACGTCAACCCGGAGGGCCCGCGCGGCAACGCCGACCCGGCCGCGGCGGCGCACTTCATCCGGGAGACCTTCGCCCGGATGGCGATGAACGACGAGGAGACCGTCGCCCTGATCGCGGGCGGTCACACCTTCGGCAAGACGCACGGCGCCGGTGTCGCCGACGGTCACGTCGGCCCCGAGCCCGAGGGCGCCGACCTGGAGACGCAGGGTCTCGGCTGGCTGAGCACGCACGGCAGCGGCAAGGGCGCCGACACGATCACCAGCGGCCTCGAGGTCACCTGGACCGACCAGCCGACGCAGTGGTCCAACCGCTTCTTCGAGATCCTCTACGGGTACGAGTGGGAGCTCACCACCAGCCCCGGCGGCGCCAAGCAGTGGGTGGCCAAGGACGCCGAGGAGATCATCCCCGACGCCTACGACTCGTCGCGCAAGCACCGCCCGACGATGCTGACCACCGACCTGTCGCTGCGCGTCGACCCGGCGTACGACCAGATCTCCCGCCGTTTCCTGGCCAACCCGGACGAGTTCGCGCTGGCCTTCGCCAAGGCCTGGTACAAGCTGCTGCACCGCGACATGGGCCCGGTCAGCCGCTTCCTCGGCCCGTGGGTGGCCGAGCCGCAGCTGTGGCAGGACCCGGTCCCGGCGGCCGAGGGCACCCCGGTGTCCGACGCCGACATCGCCACGCTCAAGGCCAAGGTGCTCGAGTCCGGGCTGACCACGGCCCAGCTGATCAGCACCGCCTGGGCGTCGGCGGCGAGCTACCGGTCGACCGACAAGCGCGGTGGCGCGAACGGCGCCCGCATCCGGCTCGAACCGCAGCGCGGCTGGGAGGTCAACCAGCCCGAGCAGCTGGCGTCGGTCCTGAGCACCCTGGAGAAGGTCCGGGAGGAGTTCAACAGCGCCGGTGGCGCCACGATCTCGCTGGCCGACCTGATCGTGCTGGCCGGTTCGGCCGCGGTCGAGAAGGCCGCCGCCGACGCCGGTGTGCCGGTGACCGTGCCGTTCCACCCGGGCCGTACCGACGCCTCGCAGGACCAGACCGACGTCGAGGCGTTCAGCTACCTGGAGCCGCGCGCCGACGGGTTCCGCAACTACCTGCGGCCGGGCGAGAAGACCCAGCCCGAGGTGCTGCTCGTCGACCGGGCGTACATGCTGGACCTGACCGCGCCGGAGATGACCGTCCTGGTCGGCGGCCTGCGCTCGCTCGGCGCCAACGTCGGTGGCGCCTCACACGGGGTGCTCACCGACCGGCCCGGCGTGCTCACCAACGACTTCTTCGCCAACCTTCTTTCGCCGGGTACGCGGTGGAAGGCGTCGTCCGAGGAGCACGTGTACGAGGTCCGCGACGCCGCCACCGACGAGCTGAAGTGGACGGCCACCGCGGTCGACCTGATCTTCGGCTCGAACTCGCAGCTCCGCGCCCTGGCCGAGGTGTACGCCAGCGCCGACGCCAAGGAGAAGTTCGTGACGGACTTCGTCGCGGCCTGGACCAAGGTCATGGACAACGACCGGTTCGACCTCGTCTGATCTTTCTTTCCCAGGGCCCGGCCTCACCAGGCCGGGCCCTTCTCAATGCGTGTGCCCGGTTCCGGCGACCAGGGCGCGGGAGCCGCCCGAGATGGCCAGCCGCCGGCCCTCGACGAGCTCGAAGTGCATGGTGTCGGCCGAGCCGTCCCAGGCCACCCCGAGCTCGAAGCCGTGCTGGACCATGGCCTTGAAGAACTCCAGGTTGTACCCGTGGGTGCCGCTCCACTCGCCCTTCGCCGCCTGCGCCTCGCCACCCTGCTCCTCGTCCGGCGTGAAGAAGCCGCCGCCCTGCACGCCGCTCATCAGCCCGAGCAGCTGGGTGATGCCGGGGTCGGCGACGTCCTTGCTCTTCAGCACGAAGTCGATGTTCGTGCTGAGCGACCTCGCCGTCTCGTCCAGCCAGAACAGCGTCTTCCGGTCGGCCTGGAGCTGGGCCAGCCCGGTCTTGCCGACCTTGGCGCTGACGCCGGCGTTGCGTTCCTTGCGGGCGGCGATGTCGTCGGCGGTCGCCTCCTGCTGACTGCGAGCCTCCGCCAGCGGGCCGCTGACCTCGCCGAACGTGGTGCGGTGCCGGCCCAGCCGCGCCCCCGCCTTGTCCAACGCGGACCGCCACTCCGCGACCGTCCGCTTCGGGCCCTTGGCGGCGCTGTACTTCGCCGGCTTCTCGTCGGTCAGCAGGTCGTCGACCTCGGTGCCGAGCGCGCCCGAGTCGCCCAGCAGCTGCCGCGCCGCCGCCAGCAGCGTGGCCTTGTCCGGGTTGTCGTCGGTCAGGCCGGCCTCGATGGCGGCCGCCTCACGCAGCAGGATCTGATGATTTTCGCGTACGCCGGACAGCAGTTTTCTGGCCTCCTGCTCGATCTTTTTCACGTTCTTGGCGAACTCGGCCCGCTCCTTCGCCAGCTCGGCCAGCGCGCCCGGCGTACTCACGTCACCGCGCAGATCGACCCCCCGGTTGGCCGCGCCCTTCTCGATCTCCTCGCCCCGCTTGGCCAGCTCGTCGAGCCACGGTTTGAAGATCGTGGCGAGGTTGGCCTGCACGGCCGCCTTCGCCTTCTCGAACGCCTCCTGGGCCGTGACCAGCTCGGCCTGGAGCGCGGGCCGGTCCTTGGCCTTGGCCTTCTTGAGCCGCGCGGCGATCCGGTTCAGCTCGGTGCGCCGGTTCTCGACCTCGCGCAGCGGCGCCAGCCCCGACTCGGGCAGCGAGGTCTTGAAATCGGCCGACCCCTGCTTGAGCCGGTTGTACTCGGAGGTCAGCGACTCGAGGAACTGCCGCTGCTTCTCGGCGTCGGCGGTGCCCTGGCCCATCTGCTCGATCAGGTCGAGCCGCCCCTGGCTGCCCAGCGGCTTGCCGCCCACCTCGAGCTGGAACGACGTCTTCCCGCCGGTGACCGTCTCGAACAGCGTGTGCAGCTTGGCGTCCTTGATGTGCGGCGCCGCGTACGCCTTCCAGTCACAGGCGAAGCCCAGACCGTGGGTCATCATCCCCGCGCCACCGGTGTTGTGCACGTGCCGCCCGCGTAGGCCCAGACCCACGGTGGTGGCCGGCATCGGGACGTTCTTGGCCTCGAGGTCGGCCTTGACCTCCATCAGACGTTCCCGGGTCGAGTCGTGCACCCACAACTCCTCGCCCCGGCCGACGCTGATCGGATGGATCGCCTCGTAGTGCGCCTGCACCTGGGCCGGGCCGCCGAGGTACTTCGACATCTCGGTCACGAAGATCTCGCGGTACTGCTGCCGCTGATCGAGCAGCTTCTGGTGCTTGGCGCCGGTGGCCTTGTCCAGCGCCGACGCCTGGAACATGTCGATCTGCCCCTGGATGTGCCCCGGCAGCGCCGCGATCCAGTCGATGTCGGCCGCAGGTCCTGTCGTCGGTCCTGTTGTCGCCGGCCCTGTTGTCGTCGGTCCCGCTGTCGTTGGCCCTGCTGTCGTCGGCCCTGCTGTCGTTGGCCCTGCTGTCGTCGGCCCCGCGGGGGAGGCCTGCAACATCCGCGTCACCATCGCGTTGCCGCCGGTGGACTGTAGATAGGACAGTTGCTCGGCGGACGCGGGCTGGGCCGGCGACACCGGGTGGTGGTGGGCGGGCGCCGCCGCGTCCGGCTCGTCGATGTGGCCGTGGCCGTGCTGCTCGTCGGCCTCGCGGCGCGTGCGCAACGACCCGCTGCCCATGATCCACCCCCACCGATGCCCCGTCCTGGCTGCTCAGCCTAGGGCTTCGCGCTCGGCCGGAAGTGTCGTCAGGCGGACAGCGGCTGCGCGATGTCGTTGACGTGGTCGGTGACCGCCGCGCCGGTGATGGTGGCCCGGATCGGCAGAACCTCCAGGCAGCGGCGGACGGCCGGGGCCATCAGCGGGTTGGGCACCCGCATCGAGACCGTGCAGTGCGGCACCCAGCGGCCCGGCCGATAGTGCTCCCATACCTCGACCCCGGCCCCGGTCAGCCGATCGTGCACCTCACGATGATGGGCCAGCAGCTCCTCGGTGGCCGTGACACCGAGCCAGAGCACCCGCCCGACGAACTGGCCGACGAAGTCCAGGCTGACCGTGCGGCCCACCCCGACGTCCAGCCCGGCCAGCGTCCCGGCGATCGCCTCAGGGGCGAGCCGGTGGGCCGCGGCCAGCGAGATGTGCGGCCGGTGCCGCTGGTTCTGCAGCGACCCCAGCGTCGGGACGCCCTCGGCCTCGCACGCCGCCCACAACGCCCGCACCCGGCGAGTGGCATCCGTGTCCAGATAGAGCTCGAGCGCCGCGACCATCCGGACACCGTAGATGCCGCCCGGCGAGCGACACACCGGGGTGCGGGCGCCGCGGCGGGCCTGGGCGGCGCGGCGGTCGTGGGCGGCGCGGGCGGCGGGGGTGGCTGCGGGCTCTACCGCTCTGCCCTACCGCCATCAAGCGGGGTGGTAGGCCAAGACGGCATCGGAGGCCCGAATGGCGCGCTGGGCTACCACTCGCTCTAACCGTGGTAGCCCAACGCGCCGTTCGCCCCTTCGAACACCGCGCTCAGCCACCACTCCGCGAAAGCGTGGCAGCGCAAGCCGGCACAACCTCCACCCGGCCGCACCGACCCGGCCCAGGCGTGGACGCTGCCCGCGCGGCAGCCAGGGTGAGTGGGCAGCTCGCCGGCATGGTGCTCTGGAAGTAACCGTGACCACGCAACGCGTCGCATCCGGCGGCAACCACGGTGAGTGGGCAACTCGCCGGCATGGTGCTCTGGAAGTAACCGCGACCACGCAACGCGCCGCACCCCGCGGCAACCACGGTGAGCGGGCAGCCCGCCGGCACGGTGCGGGCGGAACGGACGGCGTGGCGCGGAAGGCTGCGGTAGGGGTGGTGCAGAAGGGGTGCGGTGGGCGGCACGCGGAGGGGCGGGGTGGGCGGGCGTGACGCGGCGCGGGATGATCGGGCGGTGGGGGACTCGGCGGCGCGGCTGCGGGTGACGCTGCTCGGCGGCTTTGAGGTGCGCCGGGGTGGCAGCGTCGTGCCGGTTTCCGGGGCTCGGGTGCGCGGGCTGCTGGTGCGGCTGGCGCTGGCCGGTGGGCGGGTGGTCGGCCCGTCGGCGCTGGTCGACGCGCTCTGGCCGGACGAGCAGCCGGCCGATCCGGTCAACGCGCTGCAGTCGCTGGTGTCGCGGGTCCGCCGGTCGCTGGGTGCGGCGGGCGTGGTGGTGCAGGCGGACGGCGGCTACCGGCTGGACGTCGAGAGCGGCGACGTGGACGCGCTGCGGTTCGAGCGGCTGGCCGCGGACGGCCGGGAAAGGTTGCGCGCGAGCGATGCGCCGGGCGCGGCGGCGTTGCTCGGCGAGGCGCTCACGCTCTGGGGTGAGCCCGAGGTCATCGCGTCGGTGGCGCCGGCGGCCGCGACGCGGCTGAGCCAGTCGGCGGTCGAGGCCGTCGCCGACCTGGCCGAGGCCGAGCTGGCCCTGCGCCGGGCGGCCGACGCCGCCGAACGCCTGACCGCTCTGCTGGCCTCCCAGCCCACCCACGAGCGGGCGGCCGCGCTGCTGATGGATGCCCTCGCGGCCCAGGGGCGGCAGGCGGAGGCCCTCGACCGCTACGAGCAGATCAAGCGGCAACTGGCCGATCGCCTCGGCGCCGACCCGGGCGCCGCGCTGCGGGAACGGCACGTGCGCCTACTCCGTACCGAAGCGGTTGTGGTTGGCGGGTCGGAGCCGGCGCCGAGCAACCTGCCGGCCCCGCTGACCAGCTTCATCGGGCGGGACGACGACGTGGCGCGGATCGACTCGCTGCTGGCCGGGGGACGGCTGGTGACCGTGGTCGGGCCGGGCGGCGCGGGCAAGACGCGGCTCGCGGTGGAGGCGGCGCGGCGGCACCGGCACGAGTACCCCCACGGCGCCTGGCTGGTCGATCTCGCCTCGGTGACCGAACCGGCGAAGGTGGGCGGCGCGGTGCTGGCGGCGATCGGGCTGCGCGGCGCGGCGATGTTCGAGGTCGGCGCCAAGCCGCGGACGGACGAGCTGGAGGTGCTGGTCGAGCAGCTCACCGGCCGGGAGAGCCTGCTCGTGGTGGACAACTGCGAGCACCTGATCGACGCGGTGGCCCACCTGATCGCGCTGCTGCTGCCGCGCTGCGCGGGGCTGCGGGTGCTGGCGACGAGCCGGGAGCCGCTCGCGGTGGACGGGGAGGCGCTGGTCCCGCTCGGCCCGCTCACGTTGCCGGGGCCGGACGACGGTGTGGAGCAGGCCCGGCGTACGGCGTCGGTGCGCCTGTTCGTCGAGCGTGCCGCCGCGGTGCGTCCCGGGTTCGACGTGGTCGACGACACGCTCGGTGACATCGTGCGGGTGGTCCGGGGCCTGGACGGCATGCCGCTGGCCCTGGAGCTGGCCGCCGCCCGGCTGCGCACGCTCGCGTTGCCCGACCTGGCCGCCGGGCTGTCCGACCGGTTCCGGCTGCTCACCACCGGCAGCCGCACGGCGCCACCGCGGCAACGCACGCTGCGCGCGGTGATCGCCTGGAGCTGGGAGCTGCTGAGCGCGAAAGAGCGTTCGTTCCTGGAGCGGGTCGCGGTCCTGCCCGGCGGCGTGACCGCGGCCTCGGCCGCCGCGATCACCGGCCTGCCCCCGGCCGAGGTGCCCGACCTGCTCGCCGCCCTGGTCGACCGTTCGCTGCTGCAGCTCGCGCCGGAACCCGGCCGCTACCGGATGCTGGAGACGCTGCGCGAGTACGGCATCGAGCGCCTGGCCGAGCAGGGCCTGCTGGACGCCGTCCGGGGGGTCGCCGCCCAGCACCTCCGTGCGCTCGTCGCCCACCACGACCCGCTGTTGCGGGGCCACGGGCAGCTCGCGTCGATGCGGCTGATGCGCGCCGAGTACGACAACGCGCTCGCCGCCCTGCGCCACCTCTGTGACGCCGGCGACCCGGACGCGGTGCGCATGGCGCTCGATCTGGCCTGGTACTGGCAGATGTTCGGCCGGCACGCCGACGCCACCTATTGGCTGGGCGAGGCGCTGACGGTGCCGGCCGGCCGGCACCGCGGCCTCGAACGGGACGTCGCCGAGGCGGTGCGGCTGCTCAACGTCATCGCCAACCGGACCGGGGCGACCAGTGAGACGGCCGCCGCGCAGCAGGCCGAGTTGCGGGCCCTCGCCGACCGGCTGGTCGCGTACCCGGCCCTGCCCGGCCTGGCCGGTGCGATGACCGCGCTGACGCTCTTCTTCCTCGACGAGCACGACGCGGCGGTGGCCATCCTCCAGCGCATCATCGACGGCTCCGACCTGTGGCTGGCCGGGCTGGCGCGGCTGTTCCGCTGCCAGGTCTCGGAGAACCGGGGCGACGCCGACCAGGTGCGGATCGACGTGGAGGCCGCGCTGACGTGTTTCGGGTCGGTCGGTGACCGCTGGGGTCTGGCCACGGCGCTGCCGATGCGTGCCATCCTGCGGGAGTACGACGGTGACCTCGACGGCGCCCTTTCCGACCTGCGCCGGGCCCGGGTGCTGGCCGGGGAGTTCGGTTCGCTGAGCCTGAGCGACGACATCTTCATCGATCTGCGCTGGGTCGACCTGGACATGCGACGCGGCGAGGTGGAGAAGGCCTTCGCGGGCGTCGCCGAGGCCCGCGAGAAGGCGTTGCGCGCGTCCACGCCGGAGCTGGCCCTCCTGATCGACGCGCTCGAGGCCGGCCTGCGGGCCCGGGTCGGCGACCTGGACCGCGCGCTGGAGCTGGTGGCCAAGGCCGAGCGGGAGATGGACGAGAGGTTCGACTTCGGCGGCGACCACGGGCGGGCGCTCACCCACTCGGTCAAGGCGTGGGTGCGGGTCAAGCAGGGCGACGGGCCGGGAGCGCAGGCGGCGCTGATCCGGGCGTACGCGGCCGCGGTGGAGAGCCGCGACATGCCGATCCTGGCGATGGTGACGGTGACCGCGGCCGCGCTGGCCGACCTCTACGGGCAGCACCGCGAGGTGGCCCTGCTGCTCGGCGCGGCGTCCCGGCTGCGGGGCGCCCACGACCGCACCGATCCGCACATCGCCGAGCTGATCGGCCGGAGCCGGGCCGCACTGGGCGAGGCCGCCTACTCCGCCGCGTACACCCAGGGGTGGGAGCAGGACGGGAAGACGGCCTCGGCCCAGGTCGACCCGGCCCGGTTTCGCCGGCCGGCGCTGACCTCCGGTGAGGATCAGGCGCGCCGGTTGTAGGCCCGGAGCGCGAGCGGCACGAACACGATCAGCAGACCGGCCATCCAGGCCAGGGTGACCAGCAGGTGGCTCGCCACCGGACCGCCGACCAGCAGGCCGCGGATCGCGCTGACCAGCGGCGTGATCGGGTTGACCTGCACGAAGGCCTGGAGCCAGCCCGGCAGGGTGTTGGTCGGCACGAACACGTTGCTGCCGAACGAGAGCGGGAAGACCAGCAGGAACATCAGGCCCTGGACGGCGCCCGGGGTGCGGACCATCATGCCGACCAGCACCGAGATCCAGCAGAAGCACAGCCCGAAGCCGATCGACAGGGCGACCGCGGCGAGCGCCGGCGCCAGGCCGGTCTCCACCCGGAAGCCCATGATGTAGCCGAACCCGAGCATCACCACGCACACCGTCAGGTAGCGGATGAAGTCGGCCGCGACCGCACCGACCAGCGGCGCCGACCGGGCCACGGGCAGCGACCGGAAGCGGTCGAAGACACCCTTCTCGATGTCGGCGTTGAGGTTCTGGCCGAGCGCGATGCCGCCCATGGCCAGCGATTGCGCCAGCATGCCGGGCAGCAGGAACTGGAGGTAGCCGGCCCGGTCGCCGCCGGAGATGGCGCCGCCGAAGAGGTACGTGAACAGCAGCAGGAAGATGACCGGCTGGAGGGTCACGTCGAGCAGCGCCTCGGGCGTCCGGATCGTCTTGATCAGGCTGCGGCGCATGAGGGCGGTGGCGTGCCGGGCCAGCGCCGCGACCGGGCCGCCGCGTGGCTTGTCGATGTCGCCCGCGACCGCGCGGACCGGAATGTCGAGCGTGGTCATACCAGCTCATCCTCCTTCGTGCTGGTCTCCGCCGTGCCCTCGGTCAGGGCGTGGAACACCTCGTCCAGGCTGGGCAGGTGCAGGCCGAGGTCGTTGATCTCGATGCCGGCCCGGCGCAGCGCCGGAACCGCGATGTCCAGTGAGGTGTCGCCGGTGACCGGCACCGACACCGCGCCCGGGCGGGCCCCGGCCGTCGTGTCCGGCGAGGCGGCGGTGCCCGGGGCGGCCACGGCTTCGAGCACCCGCAGCACGTCCGGGACCCGGGCCGGGTCGGCCGGGCGTACCCGCAGGGTCAGGCCGCCGACCCGGCGCTTGAGGCCGTCCGGTGAGTCGTGCGCGATCACCCGGCCCTTGTTGATCACCACGATCTCGTCGGCCAGCGCGTCCGCCTCCTCCAGGTACTGGGTGGTGAGCAGGACGCTCGAACCCTGGGTGACCTGGGTGCGGACGACGTTCCACATGTCCTCGCGCTTGGCCGGGTCGAGACCGGTGGTCGGCTCGTCCAGGAAGATCACCTCGGGGTGGCCGACCAGGCTCGCGGCCAGGTCGAGGCGCCGGCGCATGCCGCCCGAGTAGGTCTTCGCCATCCGGCCGGCCGCCTCGCCCAGGTCGAACCACTCGAGCAGTTCGGCCGCCCGGCGTTTGGCGTCCCGGGTGGTCAGGTCGAGCAGCTGGCCGATCAGCACCAGGTTCTGGGTGCCGGTCAGGTCCTCGTCGACCGAGGCGTACTGGCCGGTCAGGCCGATTCGCCGGCGTACCCGTTGTGGTTCCTTGAGCACGTCGATGCCGGCCACGAACGCGCTGCCCTCGTCCGGGCGCAGCAGGGTGGCGAGCACCCGGACGGCGGTGGTCTTGCCCGCGCCGTTGGGCCCGAGCACCCCGAGCACCGTCCCCCGTCGCATGGCCAGGTCCACCCCGTCGAGCGCCTGGGTCTTGCCGAACCGCTTGCGGAGCCCCTCCGCCCGCACCACGAGATCGCTCATGATCCGCTCCTTCCGTCGTTTCCGTCGAAGAGCGTCGCGCGGGCCGCTGACATCGCGCGCACAGCTCGCTGGCATCAGGCTGGCACGCCGCTGCCGTTCTGTCTACGTACATGTATGCGTATAGTGAGCCCATGCCGAACAAGACGATCTACGTGTCCGACGACGACCTGCCGCTCTACCAGCGGGCCCAGGAACTGGCCGGCGGCACGCTGTCGTCGGCGATCTCCACCGCGCTGCGGCGGTTCGTCGAGGTCGAAGAGGGGCGACAGCAGGGGTACGACGAGGTCGTCGTCCGCGTCGGCCCCGGTCTCGGCCGCAAGCAGCGGTTCACCGGGCTGCTCCTGGCCGAGATGGAACAGACCGGCAACGAGCGCGACGAGACCTACCGCGTCTACCGCACCCGCACCGAGAAGTTCGTGGTCCACCACGAGCGGGCAGAGGCCCACCTGAACACCGGCCCGAACGCCGAGAAGTGGAGCACCGGCTGGCGCGCCTGGATCGGCGACTGGAGCGCCGACCAGTCCTGGACCCGCATCCCCGCCGACTCCAGCCTGCGCATCGCCGACGACCTCGACGCGGTGCGCGAGATCATCCCGCCCCAGCTCTACGAACTGGTCCTCAACGCGGTGCACGAGCCCACAATCGAAGACCTCGACGTTTAGGCCGTGTTTCATGACCCGACCACGCCGCAGCCCTGGTCGGGTCATGAAACACGGCCTAGGCCGGACTGATCAGGAATCGAGAAACACTCCCCGCCCAGCGCCTCTACCATTGCCGCCATGACCAGGGTGCATGCGGCCGACAGCCATGATCTGATCCGCGTTCACGGTGCGCGCGTGAACAACCTCCGAGACGTCAGCGTCGAGATCCCGAAGCGCCGGCTGACCGTCTTCACCGGCGTGTCCGGCTCGGGCAAGAGTTCCCTGGTGTTCGGCACGATCGCCGCCGACTCGCAGCGGCAGATCAACGAGACCTACAGCGCCTTCGTCCAGGGCTTCATGCCGACGCTGGCCCGGCCCGACGTGGACGTGCTCGACGGGCTGACCACCGCGATCCTCGTCGACCAGCAGCGGATGGGCTCCGACCCCCGCTCGACGGTCGGCACCGCCACCGACGCCAACGCGATGCTCCGCATCCTGTTCAGCCGGCTCGGTAAGCCGCACATCGGCTCGGCCCAGGCGTTCTCGTTCAACGTCGCGTCGATCTCCGGCGCCGGCGCGGTCACCATCAACAAGGGTGGCCAGCAGACCAAGGAGCGGCGCAGCTTCAGCATCACCGGCGGTATGTGCGCGCGCTGCGAGGGGCGCGGGTCGGTCAACGACTTCGACCTCACCGAGCTGTACGACGAGAGCAAGTCGCTGAACGAGGGCGCGCTGATCATCCCGGGCTACAGCATGGAGGGCTGGTTCGGCCGGATCTTCCGGGGCAGCGGCTTCTTCGACCCGGACAAGCCGATCAAGAAGTACACCAAGCGCGAGCTCAACGACCTGCTCTACAAGGAACCGACCAAGATCAAGGTGGAGGGCATCAACCTGACCTACACCGGCATCATCCCGGCCATCCAGAAGTCGATGCTGTCCAAGGACGTCGACGCGATGCAGCCGCACATCCGCGCCTTCGTCGAGCGGGTGATCACCTTCGACACCTGCCCGGAGTGCCACGGGACCCGGCTCAGTGAGCTGGCCCGGTCGTCGAAGATCAACGGGAAGAGCATCGCGGACTGTTGCGCCATGCAGATCAGCGACCTGGCCGGCTGGGTCCGCGGGGTGAAGGACAAGTCGGTCGCGCCGCTGCTGGCCAAGCTCCAGCACAGCCTCGACTCGTTCGTCGACATCGGTCTCGGCTACCTCAGCCTGGAACGGCCGGCCGGCACGCTCTCCGGCGGCGAGGCGCAGCGGGTGAAGATGATCCGCCACCTCGGCTCGTCGCTCACCGACGTCACGTACGTCTTCGACGAGCCCACCATCGGCCTGCACCCGCACGACATCCAGCGGATGAACGAGCTGCTGCTCCAGCTGCGGGACAAGGGCAACACCGTCCTGGTGGTGGAGCACAAGCCCGAGACCATCGCGATCGCCGACCGGGTGGTCGACCTCGGGCCGGGCGCGGGTACGGCGGGCGGCACGATCTGCTACGAGGGCACGCTGGCCGGCCTGCGCAAGAGCGACACGGTCACCGGCCGGCACCTGGACGACCGGGCCACGCTCAAGGACGAGGTACGCAAGCCCGACGGCGCCATGGAGATCCGTGGGGCGAACACCCACAACCTCCAGAACGTCGACGTGGATGTGCCGACCGGCGTGCTCGTCGTGGTCACCGGCGTGGCCGGATCGGGCAAGAGCTCGCTGATCCACCACACGCTGTCGAAACGGGACGGTGTCATCTCGGTCGACCAGGCCCCGATCCGCGGGTCGCGGCGGAGCAACCCGGCCACGTACACCGGCCTGCTGGAACCGATCCGCAAGGCCTTCGCCAAGGCCAACGGCGTGAAGCCGGCCCTGTTCAGCGCCAACTCCGAGGGCGCCTGCCCGGCCTGCAACGGCGCCGGCGTCATCTACACCGACCTGGCGATGATGGCCGGGGTGGCCACCACCTGCGAGGAGTGCGAGGGCAAGCGGTTCCAGGCCGAGGTGCTCGATTACACGTTCGGCGGCAAGGACATCAACGAGGTGCTGACCATGCCGGTCACCGAGGCGAAGGAGTTCTTCGCCGCCGGTGACGCGGCCACGCCCGCCGCGCACAAGATCCTCACCCACCTGGACGAGGTCGGGCTCGGCTATCTGCGCATCGGTCAGCCGCTGACCACCCTGTCCGGCGGCGAGCGTCAGCGCCTCAAGCTGGCCACCCACATGGGGGACAAGGGCGGGGTGTACGTGCTCGACGAGCCGACCACCGGCCTGCACCTGGCCGACGTGGCCAACCTGCTGGCCCTGCTCGACCGCCTGGTCGAGTCGGGCAAGTCGGTCATCGTCATCGAGCACCACCAGGCCGTGATGGCCCACGCCGACTGGATCATCGACCTGGGCCCGGGCGCCGGCCACGACGGCGGGCGGGTCGTCTTCGAGGGCACGCCCGCCGACCTGGTGGCTGACCGGTCGACCCTGACCGGTCAGCACCTGGCCGAGTACGTCAGCGGCAGGTCCAGGTGACCGGCTGGTTGTCGGGCTCGCCGGTCTCCGGGTTCTGGGTCTGGTAGTCGTTCAGGATCCCGACGATCAGACCGTTGTCGGCGATGTCCGAGGGCGCGGTGAAGTCGCCGGTCGGGTCGGTGAGCCCGACCGGACCGGTGTCCTTCACCAGCACGTCCTGGGACACCACCCAGCCGTGCCCGTTGATGCCGTTCGCCGGGAACGGCAGCCTCAGGTCCTCCAGGTGACCGGTCTTCCGGTTCCACCGGACGGCCGCGCCGGCCGGTGCGATGCGGGCGGTCACCCAGTCGCCGCGGGCGGTGAAGATCTCCACGTTCCGGCCGTCCGGGGCGGTCAGCTTCGTCGCGGCGCCGCTCAGGGTCCAGGTGTACGCGGTGACCTTGGTCCGGTCCAGCGACACCACCTGGCCGATCAGCGTGCCGTCGTCGGTGAACGCCCGGACCTCGGCCCCGGTCTCCAGCGGCAGCTTCGTCGCGGTGGTCGAGCCCGCCCGCCAGACCAGGACGCCGGTGTCGCCGGTGGCCACGACGTCGCCCGGGGCGTTGACGAAGGCGTACGAGAAATCCCAGCTCCCGGCCGGGTTCCGGAGCTTCTGGGGCTGCCCGTCGACCCACCGCCACACGGTGTCGTTCACGGTGTCACCGGCCAGGCCGACCACCACCCCGCCGGCGTTGACGCCGGTCAGCCGGATCGAGCGGTGCGGCGCCGGCAGGGTCTTGACCTTCCCGTCGGTCCACAGCACCGGCTGGGCGTCCTGGGACCGGTCGGCGGAGTCCGGATCCGACTTCGGGCCGGGCTTCCCGCTCACGTTGACGCCGATGATGTACCGCCCGGTCGGGTCCACCCCCCTCGCGCTCAGGTTCTTCATGGCCCGGGGGACGGGCAGCTTGGTCAGCGTGCAGTCGCCGGACGGCGGCGGGCCGGCCGTCGCCGACTGGTTCGGGGTCGGTGTCGCGTGCTGCGTACCCCTCGATCCGAAAACCACCGACGGGAGAGCGACCAGCGCACCCATCACCAGCACCGTCCCGGCCGCGACCTGGACGGTCCGGCGCCGGTCGGCCCGGCGTCCCGCGGCCAGCACGTTCCCCACGTCCAGCCGGGACGGTGGCACGTCCACCGTGCCCAGCCGATCCCGCAACTGCTGCTCCAGCGTCACGCCCGTCCTCCCGTCTCCAGCTGTTGCTTGTCGTTCAGGACCGAGCGCAGCGAGGCGAGGCCCCGCGAGCACTGGCTCTTCACGTTGCCCACCGAGCAGTCGAGGGCGGCCGCGGTGGCCTCGACCGACAGATCGTCGAAGTAGCGCAGCACGATCACCGCCCGCTGCCCCTTCGGCAGCGTCCGCAGCGCGGCCATCAGCTCGTCCCGCTCGCCGAGCTTGTGGTCGGCGGCGACCACGGTCACCGTCTCGGCCGGCAGGTCGCCGAGCCGGACCCGTGACCAGCGCAGCCGCCGGTCGTCGAGGTAGCGCCGCACCAGGATCCGGTGCGTGTACCCGTCGAGGTTGTCGGCGCGCGCCGCCTTCTTCCAGTTCACATAGAGCGCGGTCAGCGTGGCCTGCACGATGTCGTCGGCCCGGTGCCCGTCCCCGCACAGCAGATAGGCCGTGCGGTGCAGCCGCGCCAGCCGCCCCCGTACGAATTCCACATATTCGCTCTCCAGCTCAGGGCGCATCCCACTCCCTCCGGTGAACTCCGTCATCCTGTATGTCGGGGCCGCGATCGGGAAGGTTGCACATGCGATATCGGGACGTTGGAGTCTTCCTGGGGATCGCCTTCGGGCTGACCTGGTTGCTCTGGGTGGTCGAGCAGGTCACCGGCGTGCAGATCCTGTTCTTCGCCGCGATGATGTCGGTCGCGGTCGCGACCTTCGTCGCGGCGCGATGGGTGTGGCGGCCCTCCGACCTTCCGCGGGCCACGTCGTTGGTCCCGGTCCGTCCCCTTCCGCGTACGCTCCGCTGGTGCGCGCTCGCCGTCGGCCTCTTCCTGGTCATGGGCGCCCTGGCCCTCGCACTGAACCACGTCACCGGCGTCTACCCGGCCGACCTCGGCCACCTCGACTGGACCAGGGGACTCGGCCCGGCGCTCGTCCAGTTCGTCCTGATCCTGCCCCTGGCCTTCTGCGAGGAGTGGGGCTGGCGCGGCTACCTGCTCAACCGCCTCCGCGAGGGGCTGGGCACCTGGCCGGCCCTGATCGTCATCGGCGTCATCGGCGGACTCTGGCACCTGCCGTTCTACGTCCGGCCGTGGTTCGCGATGAGTCCCGACGCGCGCGCTTCGTTCGTACCCTTCGTGATCTTCGTGGTGCTCTTCGGTGTGGTGCTCGGCCTGCTGCGCCTGGCCTCCGGCTCGATCTGGCCGGCCGTGGTCGCGCACGCGGTCAACAACACGATCGTCTTCGGCTACCTCGACGTCCTGGTGAGCCCGGGCGTCGAGATCAACCCGTGGGTGGCCGCCCTGAGCGGCTGGCAGGGCTGGCTGATCCTGATCGCCGCGGCCGCCGTGCTGACCATGGCCGGGCCCTTGCGCATTCATCGACGAATGGCGATAAATAAGGGGTGATCCTTCATGGACTCCTCGCGCTTCTGCTCGCTGTTCCGGCGCCGCTCGCGCCGCCGACCGGGGCCGGCGGCTTCACCAGCCTCTTCGAGGCCCGGAACGACTGGACCTGGAGCGGCGGTGACCAGGTCACCAGCTTCAGGGCGGGCAACGGGCTGACCTACTGGTCGTTCGGCGACACCGTGATCGGTGAGGAAGACCCGGCGACCGGCGCCTACAAGCCGGGCTGGCGGATGATCTCGAACACGATCCTGGTCGACCGGAACGGCTCGTTCGGCGCGACCACCTGGGAGGCCGCCGTGCCGGACGCGGCCGACGGCGACCGGTACTGGACGCAGGGCATGTTCCAGGTCGGCGGCTCGCTCTACGTGCTCTGCCAGCGGGTCCGCAACACCAGCGACTTCTTCCAGCTGCGCGGCGTCGAGCTGGCCAAGTTCGCGTTCAACGCCGACGGCTCGCTGGCCTTCCAGGGCATGCGGAACACGCCGTCGACCGGCCTGATCGACGGCGACTCGGCGGCCACCGCCCAGTACGGCGCGGACGGGATCGTGACCGGGGGCTACGTGTACGTCTTCGGGTACGCGAACGCGCCCGGTGACCCGTACGCCCCGCATCGCAGTTATCTGGCCCGGGTGCCCACCGGCTCGGTCGAGACGCCGGGCGCCTGGCGGTTCCGGGACGCGTCCGGCGCCTGGGTGACCGACCGGGCCCAGGCGGCGCCGATCCTGTCCGCGCAGATCTCCAGCGTCCGCCTGATCAACGGCCGGTGGGTGCTCACCTACAAGCCCTGGAACGGCTGGGGCGACACGGTCTTCGTCGAGTCCCGGCCGACACCCTGGGCTGCCCCCACCGGCACGACCACGATCAGCTCGCCGGCCGGGTCCAACTATCAGACGTACGCGCCGCAGCTCCACCCCGAATACCCGCTGAGCTCGGGGAAACTGCTGGTCAGCATCGCCTGGAACGGTAAGACGCTGAACGACATCGCGGGCGACGCCGACCTCTACAAGCCGCGCTTCTACGAGGTCACCGTGCCCTGAGTCGGATTCCGGACTTGAACGCGGCGCCCGGGCCCGCGTCTGTCCGGGCGTGCAGATCAACGACCTGAGAAGTCAGCTCACCGGCCCGGTCTTCGTGCCCGGCGATCCCGGCTACGACGAGGAACGCGCCACGTTCAACCTGAACACCCCGCTCACCCCGGCCGTCGTGGCCGCCGCCGCGTCGCCGGGCGACGTCCAGCTCGCGGTGCGCTTCGCGGCGGCGAACGGCCTGGCCGTGGCGGTCCGGGGCGGCGGGCATCTCCAGCCGCGCGCCGGCGAGGGCCAGCTGCTGCTGACGCTCGACCGGATGACGTCGGTCCACGTCGACGCGGAACGGGCCGTTGCCCGCGTCACCGGCTCGCCGCGCTGGCAGGAGGTGCTCGCCGCGGCCGGCCCGCACGGCCTCGCCCCGATGAACGGCTCGTCGCCGACCGTCGGCGTGGTCGGCTACCTGCTCGGTGGCGGCGTGAGCCCGGTGCTCTCCCGGCCCCACGGGTACGCGTCCGACCAGATCACCTCGATCGACGTGGTCACCGCGGACGGGCGGCTCCGCACCGCGACGCCCACCGACGAGACCGACCTGTTCTTCGCGCTGCGCGGCTCGCGTGGCAACCTCGGTGTGGTCACCGCGGTCGAGTTCCGGCTGCTGCCGGTCCGCACGGTCTACGCCGGCGGTCTGTGGTTCGCCGGCGAGCGGGTGGCCGAGGTGCTGCCGGCCTGGCGGGACTTCGCGGCGACGCTGCCGGACGCCGCGACCACCTCGGTCGCCGTCCAGCGGCTGCCCGACCTGCCGGACCTGCCGGAGCCGTTGCGCGGCGCGTTCGTGGTCCACGTCCGCTACTCCTATGTGGGGCCGGCCGGGGAGGGCGAGCGGCTGCTGGCCCCGATGCGGGCGCTCGGCGCCACCGTCCTCGACACGGTCGCCGAGGTTCCGTACACCGGCTCGGCCATGATCCACCACGACCCGCCGCTGCCGCTGCCGTACTTCGACCGCAGCCTGGGCCTGCGCGAGCTGCCCGACGCCGCGCTGGCGGTGCTGACCGGGATCGCCGGCCCCCGCTCGGACTGCCCGCTCACCAGCATCGAGATCCGAGCCTTGGGCGGCGCCCTCGACCGGGCGCCCGAGACCCCGGACGCGGTGCCCTCCCGCGGCCTGGCGTTCCAGCTCTTCGCGCTCGGGATCGCCGGACCGGCCGCGGCCGCCCCGATGCACGGTCACCTGGCCGGCGTGATCACCGGGATGACCCCGTGGGCCCACCCCCGCCGGATGGTCAACTTCGTCTCGCCCGAGGAGGCGCTCACCCCGGGGGAGCTGCGCGACGTCTACGGCCCCGAGCTGTACGACCGCATCGTCGCGGTCAAGGAGAAGCACGACCCGGACAACCTGTTCCGGATCAACCACAACATCGTCCGGAATTAGCGCCTGTCGCTCGTCGGACAGTCGTCCGTCGTGAAGGGCTCTAGCCTCTTCCCCCGTGTGACCGGCACGGGGGAGGAGCACGGATGACCTGGCGGCCGATCCGCTACGAGGGGCGGCGACCGGACCTGCCCGGCGACGTCCACGACACGCTGCTCGATCAACTTCGTGAGCTGATCGCGATCCGCCACCCGGGCGAGCGGCTCACCGAGGCCGAGTCGGACCGCCGGGTCGCCGAGCACCTCGACGGCCGGAACCCGGCGCGGTACGGCACGTGGGTGTACTACCCGTGGAGCCGGCGTCTGGTGCATCTGCTGCCGCGGGACGAGTTCCGCGAGGTGCGGGCCGACCGCAACCGCGGCAAGATCACGCCCGATGAGCAGCGGCGGCTGGCCGGCGCCCGGATCGGCGTGGTCGGCCTGTCGGTGGGCAACATGGCCGCGGTCACGCTGGCGCTCGAGGGCGTGGGCGGCTCGTTCCGGCTGGCCGACCATGATCGGCTGAGCCTGTCCAACCTGAACCGCCTGCGCGGCGGGGTCGCCGACCTGGGTGTCGAGAAGACCGTGCTGGCCGCCCGGGAACTGGCCGGGATCGACCCGTGGCTCGAGCTCGACCTGCACCGGGACGGGCTCCGGGCGGGCCGGGTCGACGAGTTCCTGTCGGGGCTCGACCTGGTCGTCGAGGAGTGTGACGACCTGGCCGCGAAGGTGCTCGTCCGGGAACGGGCCCGGGCCCTGGGCATTCCGGTGATCATGGAGACCAACGACCGCGGCCTGCTCGACGTGGAACGCTTCGACCTCGAACCGGACCGCCCGATCCTGCACGGCCTGATCGGCGCGACCCGGGCCGAGGATCTGGCCGGCCTGACCGCCCAGGAGAAGGTGCCGTTCATCCTGTCCATCGTGGACGAGAAGCGGATCAGCGCCCGGATGGCCGCTTCGCTGACCGAGGTCGGCGTGACCCTCAGCGGCTGGCCGCAGCTGGCCTCCGGGGTGGCGCTGGGCGCGGCGCTCGTCACCGACACGGCCCGGCGCATCCTGCTGGGCGAGCACACCGAGTCGGGCCGCTACTACGTCGACCTCGCTTCCCTCGTGGCCGACGGCCGGGGCGCGCCCTGAGAAGAGCGCCGCCCTACCGGGCCAGGTAGCCGGCCGCGGTGGCGCGGAGGCGGCCGTGCACGCCCTCGTAGGCGAGCGCCGGGCCCAGGTAGCGCTTGTCCACCCGGGCCAGCATCGTGTAGTTCGGGTCGCAGACGTTGCCGACCGGCGCCTGGCCGGCCTGGCTGATCAGCTGGTAGGCGTCCAGCTGGTCCAGGCCGAGCAGACCGGCCGACCAGGTGACCAGGTCGTGCTGGCTCATCCGGTAGGCGTCCTCCAGCGGCCGCGCCGACCCGACCGACATCAGCGCGGCGTCCGTCTCGAGCCGGGGCGTCGGCGTGCCGGCCCCCTTGACCAGGTCGAGGATGACGACCGTGTGCATGGCCGCCTCCACGCCCGTGCCGCACACCTCGCCGTCGCCCTGGCGGCAGTGGCCGTCGCCGAGGGCGAAGAGGGCGCCGGGCACGTTCACCCCGAAGTACGCGGTGGCCCCGGCCCGAAGCTCCGGCGTGTCCATGTTGCCGCCGTGCACGTCCGGCACGATCGTCATCCGGCTCTCGAAGGCGCCGGGCGCGACTCCGGCCGTACCGTGCATGGGGTCGAGGGGGAGATCGACGCTGAAGTCGCCCCGCCGGGCCTGATAACGCACCGTGCCCGCGCTGACGTCGACGTCGTAACGCCAGACCAGCTCGTCGAGCGGTGGGTGCAGCGTGGCCGTCGTGTGCGTGCCGGTCAGGGCCCCGAAGTGCGGGAAGGTCGACGACACGGCCCAGTCGCGGGCCGGCGTGATCGACACGAAGTGCACGGCGAGGGTGTCGCCGGGCTCCGCGCCCTCGACGAAGAACGGGCCGGTGACCGGGTTCAGGTAGGGGAACTCGCACACCCGCGACGGCAGATCGTCGACCGTCCGGACCCGGCCGCCGAAGCAGTCCTCGGTGTACAGCTCGAGGATCGTGCCCGGCCGGACGCGCCGCACCGGTTCCCGGCCGCCGAAGGTGTAGGCCAGGTCGGCGGGATCGGGGCGGTAGCTGACGACGTCGGTCATTCGACCTCCTGGGCCGCGAGTCCGGACAGCGCCGGTCGGCGCCCGGTCAGGTAGAACACGATCAGCACGATGACACCGACGCCCAGCCACGCGAATCCGAGGACCTGCGCGGCCACCTTGGCGTTGATCACCACGTACAGCAGGATCAAGAATGCGATCACGGGTACGACGAGATGCTTCAGCCAGTCCCGGCTGCCCCGCCGCACCACGTAGTGCACCACCACCGCCACGTGCAGGGCCAGGAGGTGGTCCAGCGCCGGGCATCCTGCGTGCCCTCTCCGACGGCCACGGCCACTCGATGACCGATCTGGCCGAGGCCGTCCTGATGGCTCATCCGACCCTGACCAAGGCCGTTGACCGCCTCGTCGACGACGCCGTGGTCTATCGTCGCCAGGACACCACCGATCGCCGCCGGGTCGCCGTCTACCTCTCCGACCTGGGCCGCGACCTGGTCGCCCGGCTCGACCGCCGCGCGGCCGGCCATCACGCCGAGGTGGCCGCCGCGTTCGGGGCCGAGCGGACCGACAACCTGATGCGTGAGCTCGAGGCGCTGGCCGCTGCTTGTAAGAACCGGGACTAATTTTCCCATTTCTCCACATAAGCCACAAATGGGGCATACGTTGAGTTCACCGAACCGGTAACTCACGAGGGGAACCTGATGAAGAGCCTCAAGTCCGTCCTGGCCATCGCCGGCGTCACCACCGCCGCCGTCTTCGCCTTCGCGTCGCCCGCGATGGCCGGTGGTGACGACGACAACATCTACCAGGGCAGCGACGACAGCTACGGCTTCCTGACCGGCAACAACATCGCCGTCCCGATCACCAACCAGCTCAACGTGCTGTGCGGCGTCGGCCTCGGTGTCTTCGGCTACGGCGAGGGCAACGGCGGCTGCAGCAACAAGTCCTGATCAACGCCTCCGCGTGACTGCGGCCCCGCTCTCCAGCAGAAGGAGCGGGGCCGCATTCGATCATGGTTGTGCCCGATACTGCGTGCATGACCGATTCGCCGACCAAATGGCACGGCCGGCCCTGGTGGCAGTTCGTCGGCGTGCTGGTCGCCGCGGCCGCCCTCCTGGTGGCGGTGCTCCAACTGCTGTCCACGCCGGACGACAAACCGCCCTCCGCCGCCGCTCCTCAGCCGGTGCCCACCACCCCCGCGCCGGCCACCCCGGCTCCCGCGGCGACGTCCGTTCCGGCCGTCAGCGCGCCGGCCGCGGCCGAGGGTTCGGTCCGCTGGCAGAACTCGATCTCCTTCCGCGAGGAGTTCGCCACCCAGACCGACCTGGACCAGGCGCCACCGCGCACGACCACGGTCGACGAGGAGGGCGACATCGCGGCCGGCGGCCTCAACGGGATCGAGACGGCCAAGGGGCCGGTCTCCGACTACGACCAGAGCGGCCGGATCGCCGAGTGGACCGGGGACCGCCGGCCCGACTTCGCCGACTGCAAGGAGCGGGCGCTGGCCGGTGGCGGGAAAGAGGTCAAGGACGTCCGCAAGGGCACCGTGCTGTGTGTGCTGACCGACAAGGGCAACATCGCGCGCCTCACCATCACCCAGGTGATCAAGTTCGACGGCTACGAGGCCGACACGGTGGTGTGGAACGCGAACGCTGGGTGACCGGGCGATGGTGGAAGCGTCAACTTTTCTGGGTAAAGGCTGACAACCTGGCAGAAGCCGGACCGCCTCCGGGTCAACTTTGAGGAAACGCTCCTACAGTCGTTGGTATGCGGGCTTCGACGGGCGCGTCGTGATCACCGACCTGGGTGTCGTCGGTGAAGATCCGGCGGCGCCCGCGTCCCCGCCCGAGCCGCGTCCCCGGCGTTCCGGGCTCCGGCGCCGGATCCTGATCGGCGCCGTCGTGGTGTGGGCCGTGGCCATCACCGCCGTGGTCCTGTTCCGTGGCGGTGGCGACGATCCTCAGGCCGTACCACCCGCTCCCGCTCCTTCGCCCTCGGCCTCGGACGCGCCGCTCGGCGTGGCCGACGTCTACCAGACCCTGCTGCCCTCGGTGGTGCGCATCGAGGCGAGCGGCGAGGGCCGGGCCAACGACGAGTCGGCGATCGGCACCGGCGTGATCGTCAACGCCGACGGCACCATCCTCACCGCGCGACACGTGGTGGCCGGCGCCGACGCGATCACCGTGCGGTACGCCGACGGCGGCAGCTCCGCCGCGGCCATCGCGAGCGAGGACCCCAAGCAGGACATCGCCACCCTGCGGCCCCAGAAGCTGCCCGAGACCGTGGTGCCGGCCGCGCTCGGCGGCGGCGTCCAGGTCGGCGACGACGTGGTGGCGATCGGCAACCCGCTCGGCCTGACCGCCAGCACCACCGACGGCGTGGTGTCCGGGCTCGACCGGGCGGCCAAGGGCGAAGCCGGCGCCATGACCGGGCTCATCCAGTTCGACGCGGCGGTCAACCCGGGCAGCTCCGGCGGGCCGCTGATCAACGACCAGGCCCAGGTCGTCGGGATCGTCGTGTCGCTGGCCAACCCGACCGACGCCGGCACCTTCATCGGCATCGGGTTCGCCGTGCCGATCGGCGCGGCGCTCGGCGGGGGCGACGGGAACGGAGACGGCCGTGGACCACCTCTATAGCAAGAAGGACGTGCGGATGACACCGAACGAGGCGGCCGGTCCCGTCGAGAAGGTCCTCTACGAGGTCAAGAAGACCATCGTGGGGCAAGATGTGCTGCTCGAGCGGCTGCTCGTCGCGCTGCTGTCCCGCGGCCACATCCTGGTCGAGGGGGTGCCCGGCCTGGCCAAGACGCTGGCCGTGAAGTCGCTGGCCGCCGCGATCGGCGGCGACTTCCACCGGGTGCAGTTCACCCCCGACCTGGTGCCCGCCGACATCCTCGGCACCCGGGTCTACCACCAGCCGACCGGCGAGTTCCAGGTGTCGCTCGGCCCGGTCTTCACCAACCTGCTGCTCGCCGACGAGATCAACCGCGCGCCGGCCAAGGTGCAGAGCGCGCTGCTCGAGGTGATGCAGGAGCGGCAGGTCACCATCGGCCGCGAGACCCACAAGGTGCCCAACCCGTTCCTGGTCATGGCCACCGAGAACCCGATCGAGTCGGAGGGCACCTATCCGCTGCCCGAGGCGCAGGTCGACCGCTTCATGATGAAGGTGCTGGTCGGCTACCCGAGCGTGACCGAGGAGTTCGTCGTGGTCGAGCGCTCGCTGGCGCCGGCCGCGGTGATCCAGCGGATCATCGACCCGGAGACCCTGGCCGGGCTCCAGCTTCAGGCCGATCAGGTGTACGTCGACCCGTCGCTGATCGAGTACGCGGTGAACCTCGCCCACGCCAGCCGCGAACCCGCCCGGGTCGGCCTCACCGACCTGGGCCGCTACATCGAGTACGGCGCCAGCCCGCGCTCGTCGATCAACCTGGTGCTGGCCGGCCGGGCCCTGGCCTTCCTCCGCGGCCGCGAGTACGTGGTGCCCGACGACCTCTCCGACCTGGCCCTCGACGTCATGCGCCACCGCCTGGTCCTGTCCTACGAGGCGCTCTCGGACGACGTGACGCCCGACGACATCCTGTCCAAGATCCTGGCCGGCACACCCGTGCCGGAGCCCGCGGGCCGGGGCCGCTGACCATGGCTGAGTTGCTTCTGTCATGCCCTTCTGGCCCTCGCCTGCGGCGCCGTCCGCAGCCGCCGGGCTCTGCCGCTCGGTGCAGGCGGTCATGACGTCAGCCCCCGACCGGTTGCTGAGGCGGCTCGAGTGGAAACTCGGGCGGCGCCTCGACGGGCGTCTCCAGGGCGCCTACCGGACGGTGTGGCACGGCACCGGGATCGACTTCACCGACCTGCGCCTCTACGCCCTCGAGGACGACGTCCGGCACATCGACTGGAACGTGACCGCGCGCCTCGACGAACCGTTCGTCCGGCAGTACACCGAGGACCGCGAGCTGACCGCGTGGCTGGTCGTCGACCGGTCGGCGTCGATGCGGGCCGGCGGCGCCAAGGGCAAGGAGCCGGTGGCCACGGACCTGGCCGTGAGCCTGGCCCGGCTGGTCGCCCAGGGCGGCAACCGGGTCGGCGCGGTGCTCTTCGACAACCACTCGCACCAGGTCATCCCGCCCCGCACCGGCCGGAACCAGATCCTCCGGATCGCGGGCGAGCTCCTCCGTACCCCCGCGAAGTCGGATTTCGGGAAGACCACCGACCTGGGCGCCATGTTGCGGCTGGCCGCCGCCACCGCCTCCCGCCGCAGCCTGGTCTTCGTGCTGTCCGACTTCCTGGCCGAGCCGGGCTGGGAACGGCCGATGACCATGCTGACGCACAAGCACGAGGTGGTCGTGGTGCGGCTGGTCGACCCGGCCGAGCTCGACCTGCCCGACCTCGGCGTGATCCTGGTCGAAGACGCCGAGACCGGCGAGCAGCTGATGGTCGACACGAGCGACCCGCTGCTGCGCGCCCGGCTGACCGCGCAGGTGGACGCGCGCGAGGGCGAGCTGGGCGACGCGATGCGCCGGGCCGGCGTCGACCCACACCGGATCACCACCGATCAGGATCTGCTGACCGCGCTGGTCGGCATGGTGCGGCATTCCGGGCGGAGGCGGCGATGACGGTCGTCCACCCGCTGCTGCTCGCCGTCGCGGTGGTCGTCACGGTGGCCGCGGTGGCCGGCTACGTCGCCCTCCAACGTCGGCGGGCGGCCGCGCTGGCCGCGGCCGGGTTCGGGTCGCTCGCCGGGGGCCGGCTGCGGCGCCATCTTCCGTACGCCCTGCTGCTGGCCGCCCTGCCGGTGCTGCTCGTCGGCCTGGCCCGCCCCGAGGCCGAGCTCAGCGTGCCGCGGGTGGCCGGCACCGTGATGCTCGCCTTCGACGCCTCGAACAGCATGAAGGCCGACGACGTGACACCGACCCGGCTCGCGGCCGCGCAGCAGGCGGCGGCCCGGTTCGTCGAGGACCAACCGGACACCGTGGACATCGGCGTGCTCGCCTTCGGCGACCAGGCCCTGGTCACCCAGGCGCCGACCGACGACCACACCGCCGCCATCGCCGCCATCAACCGGGTCAGCACCGGCGGCGGCACCTCGCTCGGCCAGGCCATCCTGGTCGCGCTGGGCACCATCACCGGCCGGCCGATCTCGGCCGACGCCACCGCCGGATCGCTCGGCTACTGGCCCTCGGCGACGATCGTGATGTTCTCCGACGGGCAGCAGACCGGCGGACCCGACGTCGAGGCGGCGGCCGAGCTGGCCGCGGCGGCCGGGGTGCGGGTGCAGACCGTCGGCATCGGCACCGACCGGGGCACCACCGTCGAGGTGGACGGCTACCAGCTCGGTACCGCGCTGGACGAGTCGGTGCTGACCGCGGTCGCCCAGACCACCGGCGGCGCGTACCACCGGGCCGGCGACCCGGCCGCGCTGGCCGGCGCGGCCGACTCCATCGACCTGCGCCTCACCACCAAGAAGGAGCCGGTCGAGCTGACCGCCTGGGCCGCGGCGGGGGCCCTGCTCCTGCTGATGGCCGGGGCCCTGCTCGGGCTCCGCTGGCACGGGAGGATCGTCTGATGTCCTTCGTCTGGCCGCCGGCCCTCCTGGCGGTGCTGGCCGTGCCGCTGCTGTTCCTGGCCCGCTGGTGGTTCAACCGGCGCCGCAAGCGCACCGCGATCACCGTCTCCAGCGTCGCGCTGATCCGCGCCGCCCTGCCCGGCCGCAGCTCCTGGAAACGACGCATCCCGGTCGCGCTGTTCGTGGCCGGCCTGGTCGCGCTGTCCGGGGCCGTGGCCCGCCCCGAGGCCACCATCGCGGTGCCGTCCAACGACACCTCGATCCTGCTCGCCATCGACGTCTCGTCGTCGATGTGCAGCTCCGACGTGCAGCCCAACCGGCTGACCGCGGCCAGCAAGGCGGCACACGACTTCGTCGAGAACTCCGACCGCAACACCCGGATCGGGCTGGTCACCTTCTCGGGCATCTCCGGGCTGATGGTGCCGCCGACCACCGACAAGGGCAAGCTGCTCGAAGCCATCGACACCCTCAAGACGGCCCGGGGTACGGCCATCGGCCAGGCCATCCTCACCTCGATCGACGCCATTGCCGAGTCGAACCCCCAGGTCGCGCGGACCGGTGTCGACCTCGGCGAGCCCGACCCGAACCAGGACCCGGCGGCGTTCCAGCCGGACACCATCGTGGTGCTCACCGACGGCTCCAACACCACCGGGGTCGACCCGGTCACCGCGGCCGAGCAGGCGGCCGCCCGCCGGCTGCGGGTGTTCACGATCGGCTTCGGCACCACCGAGCCGGCCCCGATGGTCTGCACCGCCGACCAGATCGGACCCGGCCCGCAGTTCGGCCGCCCCGGCAGCGCCTTCGGCGGCGGCGGCTTCCGCGGCGGCCGGCGGGCCCTCGACATCGACGAGGACGCGCTGACCAAGGTGGCCGACCTGACCGGCGGGCGCTACTTCCGGGCTCAGGACGCGGGCCAGCTCACCGACGTGCTCGGCGACCTGCCGCAGGAGATCGGCCTGCACAAGCAGAAGACCGAGCTCACCGTGTTCTTCGTCCTGGCCGCCGTCCTGCTGGCCTTCACCGGCGTCGGCCTGTCCCTGTGGTGGAACCGCGCGCCGGCCCGGCCTCGCCCGGCCCCGCTACCGTGACCGTGTGGTCACCGCGGCGACGCTGATTTTCTGTCTGGGCGCCCTCCTGTCGGCCGGCGCCGGCATCTTCCTGCTGATCAACCTGGGTGACCGCCGGGAGGCGCGCACCTTGAGCCGGGTGCGCCCGACGGCCATCGGCGAGCTGGCCGGCCCCGGCCGGGTGGCGGTCGAGGGCGTCACCGAGCACGGCCCGGCCGGCCCGGTCGTCGGCCCGCTCTCCGGCGAGGAGTGCGTCTGGTATCGGGTCCGGCTCGAGCGCGAGCCCAGCCGGGCCGACGACAGCGGCCACGACCTGCTGCTCGACACCATGTCGCCGGGCCGGCCCGCGCTGGCCGACGGGACCGGGCGGCTGCCGGTCGACCCGCGGCTGGTGTATCGGCCGGACCGCGCCGAGGCGGCTCCGACGATCGAGACGACGGTGGCCCACCGGCGGTCGGCCGCGGTGACGTTGCCTCCGGTCGTACCCCGGGAAGTGATCGACGGTCTGGGCCGGAACGAGGTCCTGCGCCTCACCGAGATCCGCCTCCCGCGAGGCCGCGAGGTCTTCGCCCTGGGCCGGCTGACCCCGGACGGCCTCGCGCCGAACCGCATCGGCCTGAGCGTCTTCACCACCACCCGCCACGCCGACGTGCTCGCCGCCCGGCGCGAGGACGTCGCGCTGGGCGGCAAGCTGGTCATCGGCGCCGCCGCGATCGGCCTGCTTCTGGCCGCCGGCTCGACGTCGCTGCTCTACGCGCTGGGGTGAGTCAGGGCGCGGTGAACGCCTCGAACTCGGCCAGGGTGATGGTGCCGCGCTGGGCGCTGGTGGTGGAGCAGTCGGTGGCGGCGCGCGGGTCGTTGTCCTGTTCGCCGGCGTAGAACGGCGTGCCGGTGCATTGGCTGGTCAGGGTGCGCAAGCGCAGGTGGGTGGCCGGGGTCGGGGGAATGGCGAAGGACTTCAGGGTGAGCTGGGGCGCCTTCGGGCGGAACCGCGCGGCGGGGAAGGCGTCGTCGGGGCTCCGGTAGATCGGCTGGAAGCCGTTGTCGGTCGCGCAGTCGGCGCCCGTTGTCGCGTCGCAGGCCAGGATCTCGAACGATCGCACCGCGGTGAACGTCGCGCCGACCGCGCTGAGCTGGAGGCGTGCGATCAGGTGGGACTCCGTCCCGGGCAGGTCGACGGTCGCGATCCGGCCGGCGGCGCCCCCGGTCGCGGTCCAGACGGTTCGCTCGTTGTCGTCGGTGAGCAGCTGGGGCTGGCTGCCGTGGGGCGACGTGACCGTGGCGCCGGCGGCGGTCGAGGCCAGGTTCGGGCCCAGCGCCGGGTCGAGGGTGACGTCGCCGCCGACCGTGCTCGTGAAGCGGGCGTGCCCCAGGCCCGGGCCCGCGGCCAGGAAGCGGTACTCGCCGGGAACCATGCTGACCGTGTCGGGCAGGGCGGTGGCCGGGTCGGTGTCGGCGACCGGCACCGCGCCGTACTCGTAGTCGCCGACGTAGAGCTTGGCCGGGCGGTCGGTCGCGGGGCGGAACGTCACCCGCGCGTTGCCGCCCAGCGGGGACCGGAAGCTCGGGGCCGGGTCGACGTCGTTCGGGCCGCTGACCGCGTCGGCGCCGAGGCCGCGCGAGGCGAACACCGTCCAGAGCAGATCCTCGTCGGCGCCGCCGAAGCGGAGCCGGTCGGCGGCGATCAGGTTGTCCCGCATGTCCACCATGCTTGGGTCGCCGTTGGCCTGGAGCAGGAACGAGTCGAGCACCAGCTGGATCCAGCGGCGGTTGCCGGGGCACTCCTCGACCGGGGTGGTCCCGGCCGCGCAGCTCTCCTGCGACGCGCGGTCGCCGGCGCCGTACCGGTCGATCATGGCCTGGCGGATGGCGGCGTTGGTGGCGCTCCAGATCTCGCCGACCGGGTGCGGGTTGGTGCTGGGGTCGTAGCCGATCTGGGAGAAGTTCAGCGGGCTGTCGCTCATGTCGTAGTTGCGGACCCCGCTGACCGGCTCGTCGCTCAGGTAGCCGCCGATCACGAACGGGGAGTTGCCGGGCGGGGTGAGGCCGTGCTCGTACAGGAACTCCATCGCGATCAGGTCGGACCAGCTCTCGCCCATCGCGTTGCCCTGGCTGGAGTTGAGGCGGGTGTCCGGGCCGGCGATCATGCGGTTCGAGATCGTGTGCGCGTACTCGTGGGCGATGAACGTCATGTCGAAGGCCGAGTCCACGCACGGCGCGTAGATGGCGCCCGCGGTCGGCTGGAAGAGGAAGAGGTTGGTGACCGGCTGCACGCCGTCCGGCGGGGAGGTCTGGTTGGCGTTGTTGCGGGTGGTCGCCGTGGCCGCGCCCTGCTGGGCGTTGCCGCGTTCGGGGTCGCCGCCCAGGCCGCCGGGCCGGGTGTTGACCCGCTGCAGGTTCCAGGTGGCCTCGGTGAAGCCCAGGTGGTAGGCCCAGTCGTGCAGGCGGTTGTGCATCGCGAACAGGTTGGCGGTGGCCGCGTCGGCGTCGATCCGCTCGGGGGAGGTCAGGGCGGCCGGGTCACACCGGGACTCCGCCCACTGGTTGGTGAACGGGTAGTCGTACTCGCGGTCGGCGCGTTCCGGCGCGTACGTCTCGGGGGTGCCGTTGCCCCAGGCCCGTACGGTCTCCGCGCTGTTGCCCCGGGAGGTCAGGGTGGGCTGCCCGGTCGCCGGGTCGGCGTCCCAGTGCGAGCCGGTCGCCGGGTCCTGGACGACCCGGTCGCAGCCCGCCGCGGCGACCGTGCACCAGAGTTCGGACCGGGCCGGTGAGCCGGCCGGGAACACCTTCCAGTGCGGATCGTCGTCGGCGAAGTCGACCAGGTTCTCGCGCACCAGCACGCGGCCGTCGATCGCGTCCACATACGTGGTGTACGCCAGCGGCCGCTCGTCATCGGCGGAGATGATCACCGTCTGGTAGGCGGCCCGGGCCGCCGCGCCCGGCATCGGCATGGCCACCAGCCGGACCCGGTGGCTCGCGAGCCGATCGCGCGGGATGCCGGCGTCGGCCAGCGCGGCCGTCAGGGCCTGGTCGGCGGTCAGCCGGGCGGGCGCCGGCGCCTCGGCCCGCGGGCTCAGCGAGGACGTCACCCGGAGCACGTCACCGTCGCGCACCGCGACCGCGGCGAGCCCCTCGTGCGCCGCCGGCAACGACCCGAAGCGCTGCCGGAGCAGGACCACCGTGCCGCCGCCGATCGGGGACCGGGCGATCGTGTCGAGCTCGCCGACGCCGCCGAACAGCGCCGCGTTCCCGGTCAGGTACTGCCGGGCCGCCTGGTCGGGGTCCTTGGACAGCCCGGTCGCCAGCGGACCGTCCGGGCGGAACAGGGCCACCGGCGCGCGTTTCCCGGCGGCCGGCGGCCGGTTGTCGACATACGCGTAGGCGTCGCCGGTCACCCCGGCCGGCGCCGCGACGACGGCCGGCGCACCGCCGAGAACCATCGTCGCGGCCAGCAGCCCCGCTCCGTACACCCGAGTTCGTCTGCGCATGGACCCTCCACCCTCCGCGAAACTTGAAGGTGCAAATATACATGCATCTATGGAAATGATCGATCAGTGGCAGAGGACCTCGTCGATCAGGCCGAACGAGCGGGCGTCCACGGCGCCGGAGTCGGCCAGGCCGGTGGTGCGGTAGAGGACGACGACCTTGTGGCCGTCGGGGGTGACGCCGTTGACCATGCTGGTGCCCGGCACGTCGCCGGGGTGCCCCCAGTAGCCGCCGCAGTCGGTGGGGACGTGGAAGATGCCCAGGCCGTACCGCAAGCCGGGCATCTCGTTCTGGAACGTCTCGGCCAGCACGGTGTGATGCATGGCCGTCATCTCCCGCGGCCGCAGCAGGTCGCCGCGCTGGAGCGCCTGCCAGAACCGGGCGATGTCGGCCGTGGTGCTGACCATCCCGCCGGCCGGACCGGCGGCGGTGGTGTTGAGCCGGGTCGTGTCGACCAGCGGTCCTCGCGGCGCGAACTGGTGGTAGGTGTGGGCCGACGGTCGCGGGATGCCCGGGTCGTCGCCGGGGTAGGACGTGTCACGCAGCCCGAGCGGGCGCAGGACGCGGGCGGCGACCTGGTCGTCCCAGGACCTCCCGGTGACCCGCTCGATGATCATCCGGGCCAGGACGTAGTTGGTGTTCGAGTACGACCAGTGGGCGCCCGGCTCGAACAACGGCTCGTGCCGGGTGGCGATCGAGACCAGCTCGCGCGGCTCGTAGTGCTGGAAGCGGCCGGCCCGGAACCCCTCGGCCGACGCGAGCTGGGGCAGGTCGTCGGTGTAGTTGTAGATGCCGCTGGTGTGCTGGAGGAGCTGGCGCACGGTCACGCCGCGGCCCTCGTTGCCGCTCCCGCGCAGCACGCCGGGCAGCAGCCGGTCGACCTGGTCGTCGAGCGCGAGCTTGCCCTCGCCGACCAGCTGGAGCACGACCACGGCGACGAAGGTCTTGGTGTCGCTGCCGATCCGGAAGCGCCCGTCGTCCATCATGGCCTTCCGGGTACGCACGTCAGCCACGCCCCCGCTGACGACCACATCCCGGCGCCCGTCGCGGACCTGAGCCTGAACGCCCGTCACGCCCAGCGCCCGCAGATCGCCCACCGCGTCGCGCAGCTCGGCCCGATCGCGATCGTCAGTGCCGGCCCAGGCGGCGGCCGGCGCGGCCACGGCCAGACCCGTCGCCACGGTGGCGGCGACGCCCCGGACCATCCAGCGCTTGTTCTCGAACATGAGAATCCCCTCGTGCTCCGACGGTTCAGTCTTCAAACCGTACGAAGACGAGGGGTCTCGAAGAATCCGGTCAGCATCCCGGCCGGTGGTGGTGCTGGCCCCACCCCGGCTCAGTTCGGCGTGGTCGCCGCCGCGGCCGTGCCACCACCGGAGCGGACCTTGTTGGTGCCCGTCGCGAACATCAGCGTCCGGCACTGACCGGCGGTCGCGCCGACGATCGGCGTGCCCGGCTTCTGGCAGACCGTCCGCAGCGTGAGGTTCTTCTCGGCCGGCACCTCGAACGGGGTGACGAAGTGGTAGTCGAGGTCGCGGAAGTTGGCCAGCGACAAGGTCAGGATGGCGCGGCCGTTGACCAGGACGTCGACCCGGCCCTCGTCGCCCTGCGGGTTCTGCAGCACCAGGTCGGTGAGGACCAGCGTGGTGCGCTTGCCGACGGTGTGCGAGTCGGTCCGGGCGGTGTTGCTCGCGGCCTGGGTGGTCTGCAGGTTGATCGTGGTCGGCGCGAGCCGGGTGGTGACCGCCTCACCGTCGCCCGGCTTCTTCACGGCGCCGCCGTTGGCGCCGCCGTTCGCCACCACCTGCTCGGTGGTGTCGGCCTTGGTCTTGGCGTCGTCCGCCTTCTTGCCGGCGCTGTCGGCCTTGGCCGCGACCTCCTTCAGCGGCTGGGCCACGGCCTCCTCGGCCGCCGACTTCACGGCCGGGCGCAGCAGCAGGAACCAGGCGCCGGCGGCCAGCACGGCCAGGGCGAGCAGCCCGAACGCCAGCATGCGCGCGCCCCGCGGGATCAGGGCGGTCTGCACCGCGCCGGCATCGAGCATGATCGGCGGGTCGGCCGGGAGCGGCGGCTCGGTCAGCGCGCTCGCCGCCACCTCGACCTGGAACGGGTGGGTGACCGGCTCGCCCTGCCAGAGCCGGCGCCGGTGCCGGGCGACCACCTTGACGAACTCGGTCGAGCCGGGCTGGATGGTGATCCGCTCGGGCCGGGACCGCAGCTTCAGCTGGTCGTCCGGGTCGATCCCGGTGATCGTGGCCAGGATCGGCACGTTGCCCCGGTTGTCGACGGCGACCTCGTGCTTGCCGTTGCGCCGGGCGCTCGACGTACGCGGGGTGATCTCGGCCGAGGTCTCGGTGAACCCGCCGACGGTGATGAAGCCCTCGGGCGCGACCGAGTCGCCGGGACGCTCGGCCGGCAGCACCCGCACCGCGAACGGGATCTCCCCGGGGCGGACCCGGAACGAGCGAGGTGGCTGAAATCTGACAGTCACGTTCTGCTCGGTGCCCGGGTAGACGCTCAGCTCCGGAGGGTCGAGGACCGTCCACTGTGCGACCTCGCCGACCACTTCGAAGCGGTACGCCTCCACCACATCGGAGTTGTTGCGCACCGTCAACGCGCAGGTCAGCTCGTTGCCTGGCAGAATTTCGAGCGGAGTCTGCTCCAGCACCGCGTACGTGGTCATGCGCCAGACCGTAGAGGGTTTCCGGGCGGAGGGGACCGGACGCTCGGCTACCCCATCGGGCAGAACGTGAGGGCCGTTGAGTCCACGTTGAGTGGACGATGAATCACGAAGCCCAAAATCGGCTCTGTTGTTCTACCCAGGCGTTCCGGGCTTCAAACCAGCGGGGAGCAGATAAGTGGTCACCACCAGAATTCCGGTCTACCTCTACGCCGACGACCCGATCTCGCACGCCGGCATCGCCGGTCAGCTGCGGCCCCGGCCCGAGGTCAGGGTCGTCGCCGCCGATGAGCTCGCCGAGGCCGAGGTGGCCATTGTGGTCACCGACGCGGTCACCGACGAGACCGTGCGGATGTTGCGCAGCCTTCGCGCCGAGGGACTGCAGAACCTGGTGGTGGTCTCCACCCAGCTCAACGACGCCGACCTGCTCGCCGTGGTGGAGATCGGCGTGGCCGGGCTGGTCCGCCGGTCCGAGGCTACCGCAGACCGGCTGGTCGCGGTCGTGACGAGCGCCGCCTCCGGCGACGGCGCGGTGCCGCCCGACCTCCTGGGCCGGCTGCTCACCCAGGTGAGCCGGGTGCAGCGACAGGTGCTGGCGCCGCGCGGGCTGACCTTCACCGGGCTGGCCGAGCGCGAGATCCTGGTGCTGCGCCTGGTCGCCGACGGCTTCGACACCGCCGAGATCGCCGGCAAGCTCTCCTACTCGCAGCGGACGGTCAAGAACGTGCTGCACGACATCACCAGCCGCCTGCATCTGCGCAACCGGGCCCACGCGGTGGCCTACGCCCTGCGACACGGCCTCATCTAAGAGGCAAGAACAAGACCTTAACGTCACGGCCGAGCGAAACGAGGTCGTGACGTTGCCCGGTGGGGCATCCGCAGATGCCCTAAGGGCTGTCCGGTCCGCTGATGTGACAACGGGACGAGTAGGCCACGGTTGAGCACTATGGACGCTCGGGCGCAAATCGGGGGCGCGACGACGGCTGCCCGGACGCCGAGGGCACGGCGTCGCGTCGCCCTGCTGACGGTGCCGTTGCTGGCCCTGGCCACCGCGGTGGTCTGGGTGGCGGGCCGGCCCGCACAGGCCGCGCCCGGCGACCCGGTGCCGTACCGCGTGGGTTATGCCAGCGCCGACGTGCCGGTGCTCGCCGCGGCGGTGCCCGGCGGGCCGACCGGCGGCGACGCGCTGCCCCGGCCCGACACGACCACGCCGGCCCAGGACCCGGGCTCGCGCCTGGGCGGGCTGGTCTTCATCACCCGGCGCGACGGGCACCGCGACGGCGACCTGCGCTACCGCGCCCCCGGCGCGGTCCAGTCGGTGTCCCTGCTGGCCGACGACTTCGACGACCGCGACCCGCAGCTCTCCCCGGACGGGCTGACCGTCGCGTTCGAGTCCGACCGGGGCGGCCAGCCCGACATCTGGACGATCGGCGTCAACGGCCAGGGTCTGACCCGGATCACCGACCACCCGGCCGACGACACCACGCCGAGCTGGTCGCCCAACGGTGACCGGATCGCCTTCGGCAGCGTCCGGGACGACCCGGCCGGCGACATCTACACCGTGCGCCGGGCCGACAAGGTGATCACCCGGATCGCCGCCGACAAGGCCGCCGACTCCCAGCCCGCCTGGTCGCCGCTGGGCGTCATCGCGTTCACCACGTCGCGCTTCTCGACCGCCGAGCAGCCGGGCGCGGTGGTCGCCACCATCCCCGACGGCAGCACCCAGGTGACCCGGATCGTCACCGGCGAGGAAGCCGCCTGGTCCCCGGACGGTCAGCGGCTGGCCTTCACCTCCCGCACCTCCGACCCGTCCGGCGACATCGCGGTGCTGAACGTGCTCACCGGCGGCCTGGCCCAGGTGGCCCGCAACCCCGGCCGGGCCGAGACCCACCCGACCTGGAACGGCGCCACCGTCGTCTACTCGGACGTCGCCGTGGCCGAGGACGGCAGCGCGGACATCTGGTCGTCCGACGCCGCCGGGCTCGACCGCGAGGACCACACCCAGCGCGCGGGCGCCGACGAGACCGCGCCGGCCTACTCCAAGGACGGCTTCCGGCTGGCCTACTCCGAGAAGCGGCCGCAGCCCGACCAGGAGTCGCCGGGCAGCTCGCGGATCGTGCTGGCCGACGCCGAGGGCGGCAACCCGCAGCCGCTGACCAGCTTCGCCGACAACCAGGTCGACGACGACCCGGTCTGGTCGCCGGACGGCACGCTGGTCGCGTTCGGCCGGACCCGGCCCGACGAGAGCAGGTCGGTGGTCGTGGTCCGGGTCGCCGACGGCGTCGTGGTCGGCACCATCCCGGTGCCGTGGCGGCTGCGCGCGGCCGACACCAAGCCGGCCTGGTCGCCCGACGGCACCCGGATCGCCTTCGTCCGGCGGCAGGTGCGGAAGCCGCCCCACATGGTCATCCCGGGCCCGACCGACCGGCGGCTCAACCCCGGTGGCTCGTACACGATCGACCAGCTCGTGAAGACCCCGGCGATCCTGCCGACGCCCGACATCGTGCTGCTCGTGGACACCACCGGCAGCATGGGCGCGGCGATCGAGAACGTGAAGGCCAACCTCAGGACGGTCGTCGACCAGGTACGGGAGGCTCAGCCCAAGGCGCAGTTCGCGGTGGCCAGCTTCCGTGACCAGGCGAACCAGGCGACTCTCTTCAAGATGCACCAGCGACTCACGTCGGACGCGGACGCCGTTCAGGCCGGGGTGAACCAGCTCGCCATCGACCCGAAGGACCCCGGCGGCGACGACACCGAGGACTGGGGCTTCGCGCTGGACAAGCTGAACAACGTCTCGACCACCGGCTGGCGGAGCGACAGCAACCGGATCATCGTGCTGATCAGCGACGCGCCCACCCACAACCCGAGCAACAAGACCGAGCTGGTGACCACGGTCACCAAGCTGAAGCAGAGCGCCACCCGGGTGGTCGGCGTCGACCTGGGCGGCCTCGACCTGGCCGCGCCGTTCCCGGGCTGCCAGGGCCTCTGCTCCAAGCAGGGCACCTACGTCACCAAGGAGACCGCCGGCCAGCTGATCAAGACGGTCAACGACGACGACGTGTCCAAGGCGATCCTCACCGGCCTGCGCAACCTCGTCATCCAGGTCACGCCGACGATCGGCCAGTGCGACACCGGGCTGCGGGTCTCGTTCGACCCGGCCGCGCCGACCCGGGTCCGCAGCGGCGCCGACGTGCACTACAAGCAGACCGTCACGATCACCGACGACCACGACCCGGGCACCGTGCTGCACTGTGCCGTCTCGTACCCGATCGACCCGAACCCGGACGGCGACCAGGAGGTGTACCAGGCGCCGGTCACGGTCACCGTCAACGACCCGGAGCTGCCCCTGGTCACCGTCGACGACGTGACGGTCCTGGCCCGGGACGAGTACGGCGCGCCGGTCGACTACCCGTCGGGCGCGGTGGCCGCCGACGGCACCTCGCTGACCCCGACCTGCACGCCGCCGCCCGATGAGACCGAACCCTTCCCGGTCGGGCAGACCACGGTGACCTGCACGGCCGAGGACGCGGACGGCAACGTCGGGCAGGACACCGCGCTGATCGCGGTGATCGACCCCAACGCCGACAACAAGAACCGCGTCTACATGTCGTCGCTGGCGGCCGCCCTGGACGGCCCGGTCACCTTCCTCGACGAGATCGACATCAGCCTCAACGCCGCGGCCGGCTGCCCGGCCGCGGTGAACGACGACGCGCCGGCGTTCTCGCCGGACGGCAACTCGGTGGCCTTCACCGCCGACGGCAAGGTCTGCGTGACCGACCCGGCCGGGCTGCTGCCCCGGCAGTTCACCAGCTCGGACGGGCCCCGGGCGGAAGACCCGGCCTTCTCGCCGGACGGGGCCGTGCTGGCGTACACGTCGATCGTGACCTCCGGGGAACAGGCCCGCCGCACCCTGCGCACCCTCCCGGCGGCCGGCGGCAACCCCAGCGTGCTCATCGACACTCCGGGCGAAGCCTTCGACGTCGCGTTCCGGCCGCTGGCCGCGGGTCTGACCCTGTCGCTGACCGCGACGCCGCCGAAGGTGACGCAGGGCGACGACCCGATCCGGCTGACCCTGGTCGCGACCAATACGACCTCGGCGCCGGCCGGCCGGGTCTGGCTGTCCGTGCTGGTGCCGACGAAACAGCCCGAGGTGCGGTCGATCGGTGACCTCGCGCCGGGCGCCTCGGCCACGGTCGACCTCGACGTGGACACCGCGACGCCGCTCGCCGGCGTGGTGCAGGCCATGGTCACCGGCCAGTTCCCGGGCGGCCTGCCCAGCTTCGCGGTGGCGACGACGACCATCGAGATCGGGCCCAAGGGTGTCGTCGAGCCGGAGGATCCGGTCAAGCCGAAGACGTTCACGCCGACCCTGACCGCCGAACCCGGCATCGGCACGCCCGGCTTCGTCACGATCGCGGTCGGCCGCGGCTTCAAGCCGGGCACCACGGTGACCCTGACCTGGAAGCCCGGGATCAAGGCGCCACAGCGGGTGAAGGTCGGCCGGGACGGGCGGTTCCGGGCCCAGGTGCTGATCTTCCACCGCGACCAGCTGGGCCCGCGCAAGCTCGTCGTCGAGGGAACCGGCATGGACCTGACCGACCCGGAGGCCGAGATCGCGGCGGAGTTCCTGGTGGTTCCCGGCGGGCAGGACCCGGCGGACTGGGCAGTGCGGAGGTGATCGCATGATTCACGAGGTGGACGACGCTCTGCGACAGCTGTTGCGGCACGAGGTGTTGCGCAGCGGCGACGTGGACATCGTGCTGGAGGCGCCGACCAAGGACTGGGCCGCCCGGCGCAACGCGCCCACGGTCAACCTGTACCTCTACGACATCCGGGAGGACATGCGGCGCAAGTCGCGGGGCCGGATCAACGAGTACGACGACCAGGGCAAGATCACCGCCCGGCACCTGCCACCCCGCTACTTCAAGCTGTCCTACCTGGTCACCGCCTGGACCCAGCGGCCCGAGGACGAGCACCGGCTGCTGTCCGCGCTGCTGACGTCGATGCTGGCCTACGACGCGCTGCCGGTCGACATGCTGACCGGCTCGCTGCTCGAGATGGGCATGCCGGTGCCGATCACGGTGGCCCTGCCGCCGCCGGAGGACCGGGCGTTCGCCGACGTGTGGTCCGCGCTCGGCGGCGAGCTCAAGCCGTCGCTCGACGTGGTCGTCAGCGCGCCGGTCGACTCCGGCCGCCGCGCCGAGGCCGCGACCATCGCGTCCGAGGGTGTCCTGCTGTCGATGGACGGCGACGACCCGGTGCGGCACCGGCCGGCGCCCGAGCTCCCGGCCGGCAGCAAGCCGGCCGAGGAGGCCCGCGTGGCCATGGTCCGGATGCGCCGGGACCCGGGCGCCACGTGAACGCGCTGCCCGGTCTGCTGGGGCGGCTGGCCGACCTCGAGAAGCGGATCCGCGACGCGGTCAACACCCGGCGCAAGCGCGACCCCGCCCCGGACGACCCGTTCCGGGGGCTCTACCTCTCCGACGAGATCATCGACGCGCTGCTCGAGCAGAACCGCGACCCGGCCACCGTGCCCTGGGCCGACGAGCCCGCGGCCGAGCCGGCGGTGCTGCCGGCCGGCTTCGGCCTCTCGGCGCTCGACGTCGAGCTGCTGATGGTCGCGGTGGCGCCCGACGTGGACAGCCGGTACGAGCAGTTCTACGGCTACCTCAACGACGACGTCACCCGGCGCCGGGCCACCGCCGGCCTGGCGCTGCGGCTCTGCGGCCTGGCCGAGGGCTCGGCCGCCGGGCGCTCGCGGCTCGGCGCCGACTCGCCCCTGGTCCGCAACGGGCTGCTCGTGGTCGAGGACCCGGACCGGCCGTTGCTCTCGCGCACCCTCCGGGTGCCCGACCCGGTGGTCGCCCACCTGCTCGGCGACCTGCGGGTCGACCCGGCTCTCGGCCCGGTGCTGACCGCGCCGATCGACCCGGTCGACGACCTGCCCGGCGCGGACGTCGTCGCCCGCGCCCTGACCAGCGGCGCCCGCCTGCTCTACCTGCGCGAGCGCAGCGGCGGCAGCGGCCCGGCGCTGGCCGTGACCGGGCTGCACGCGCTCGGCCGGCCGGCCCTGGTGGTCGACGCGGAACGGCTCGGCCACCGGCCCGAGCTGGTCCGGCCGCTGCTGCGCGAGGCGCTGCTGACCGGGGCCGGCGTGGTGCTCGGCCCGATCGGCAGTGGCGCGTCGCCGCCCGGCGGTCTGCTGGAGGTCTTCACGGGTACGGACGCCCCGCTGCTCGTCCACGGCACCACCGGCTGGGACCCGCGCTGGGGCCACCGGCCGCCGCTGCACCTGGACGCCGAGGCGGTGCCGGCCGCGATCCGGGCCGCCGTCTGGCGCGAGTCGCTCGACGGCAAGCTCGCGCCGGGCGTCGACCCGGCCGCGGCCACCGCACACTTCACCCTCGGGCCGCCGCAGATCCGCCGGGCGGCCGAGGCGGCGGTGCTGGCCGCCAACGCCGAGGGCGAACTGGTCGACGTGCGGCGGTTGCGGCAGGGCGCGCGTACCCAGAACGCGGCCGGACTGGAACGCCTGGCCCGCCGCATCGAACCCGGCGTCGGCTGGGACGACCTGGTGCTGCCGCCGGCCGTGCTGGCCCAGCTCGGCGAGCTGGCCGGCCGCGCCCGCCATCGCGAGCGGGTGCTGCAGGAATGGCGGATGCGCCCGGGCGGCGGCCGGGGGATCGGCGTGGTGGCGCTGTTCGCCGGCGACTCGGGCACCGGCAAGACGATGTCGGCTGAGGTGGTGGCCGGGTCGCTGGGCCTCGACCTGTACACGGTCAACCTGGCCACGGTCGTCGACAAGTACGTCGGCGAGACCGAGAAGAACCTGGAGCGGATCTTCACCGAGGCGGCCGGGGTGAACGGCGTGCTGCTGTTCGACGAGGCCGACGCGATCTTCGGCAAGCGTTCCGAGGTACGCGACGCGCACGACCGCTACGCCAACATCGAGAGCGCGTACCTGCTCCAGCGGATGGAGTCCTTCGACGGGGTGGCGATCCTGGCCACCAACCTGCGGGCCAACCTGGACGACGCGTTCACCCGCCGGCTCGACGCGGTGATCGACTTCCCGGTGCCGGACGAGGAACACCGGGCGGCGCTGTGGAACGTCTGCATCGGCCCCGACGTGCCCCGGGCCGACGACATCGACCTGACCTTCATGTCCAAGCAGTTCGACCTGGCCGGCGGCCACATCCGGGCGGCCGCGGTCACGGCGGCCTACCTGGCGGCGGCGGCCGGTCGGCCGGTCGGCATGCTCGACCTGGTCGGCGCGGTGGCCCGGGAATACCGCAAGCTGGGCCGGCTCTGCCTCGACCGGGAGTTCGGCAAGTACCTCGCGCTGGTCACCTGAGGCCGGTTGCCCTTTCGGGCGGCCGGGCCTGCCCGCCGGATCGCGCCAACGAACCTGTCGATCGTCGCGGTCCGGTGTGACTCTGGGCGGTGGAGCAGACGATCCTCAAGGGGGCGGCTATGCACGGTCACGACCAAGGCCAGGAGAGCGAGTTCCGGCCCAAGGCCGACCGCGTCGAGCGCGAGGACACCGACCTTTCGATGAAGGCCGCGGTGGCCGGCCGGACCGATGTGCTCGGCCAGGGCGGCATGCTCGGGCTGCAGCGCGCGATCGGCAACTCGGGTGTGAACTCCATGATGGAGCAGGAGCGTTCGCCGGTGCTCGACGTGGTGAACGGCGGCGGGGGCTCGTCGCTGGACAACGACACCAAGGCGGACATGGAGGGCCGGTTCGGCACCAGCTTCGGCGACGTCAAGGTGCACACCGGCGGCGCCGCGCACGACTCGGCCAAGGCGGTCAACGCGCAGGCGTACACGGTCGGTCCGAACATCGTGTTCCAGGACGGCAAGTACGACCCGGGCTCGGACTCGGGCAAGCACATGCTCGCGCACGAGCTGACCCACGTGGTGCAGCAGCGCAGCGGCCCGGTCGACGGCTCGGACGCGGGCGGCGGCGTGAAGGTCAGCGACCCGTCCGACCGCTTCGAGCGGGAGGCCTCGTCCAACGCCGATCGGCTGATGTCGGCCGACGCGCACGCCGGTCACAACCACGACGCCGCCCCGGCCGCGCCGGGCGTGCAGCGCGTGGAGGACGAGTCGGCCGTGCAACGCGTCGAGGACCAGCCCTCGGTTCAGCGTGAGGGTGAGGACGAGGACGAGGCGCCGGCCGAGGTGCAGGGTTACGTGCAGCGCGAGGAGGAGGCCGGCGAGGAGGAAGAGGCGACCTCCTAGTCGGATAGGCGACGCCGGCCGCGACCACCCTCGGCGGGGGCCGCGGCCGGCGTGTTTCCGCAGGCCACCGAGGAACTTGTCGATCTCCTGCCCGATGGGGCACCGACGAGTTCCCTCCCGACCGAACGCCGGGTCATTGTTCGCCCTCCCGGGCTGGCTGAGCATGAACACCAGAGGCAAACCCACCGGGCTGCCCTGGATCCACTGTGAATCAAAGGAGGCACGCGATGCCCACCTATCTCTCCCCGGGTGTGTACGTGGAGGAGGTCGAGGCCGGTTCGCGACCCATCGAAGGTGTGGGCACCGCGGTGGCGGCTTTCGTCGGCTTCGCTCCGCAGGGACCGGTGCACACGCCGACGCTGGTGTCGAACTGGACTCAGTACAGCCAGACGTTCGGCGAGTTCGCCGAGGGCCAGTACCTCGCGCACGCGGTGTACGGCTACTTCCTCAACGGCGGCGGCAACTGCTACATCGTGCGCATCAACGGCACGCAGGACGGCAGCAACGGCAGCGCGCCGATCGCCCAGCCCCAGGCCCAGCTCGGCGGCTACCGGGTCGTCGCCCGCGAGCTGCCCGCCGGCCAGGCCAACAACAACATCACCGTCGAGGTCCACGACGCCGGTGAGGGTGCTCCCGACGACCGCGCCGTCCTGATCGTCAAGCAGGACGGCAAGGAGTCGGAGAAGTTCAACGTCACCACCAAGCGCGGCCGCGAGAACGTCGTCACCCAGCTCCGTGAGCACTCCAAGCTGATCACCGTCGAAGAGGTCGCCGCCGCCAACGGGCTGGCCAAGGGCACGGTGTCGCTGGTCGCCGAGCAGCCCGCCGTCCCGGCCCCGGTGCCGCACGCGGTCGTCGCCGACGACTACGTGGGCGATGTGGCCGAGCGCAGCGGCTTCGGCGGTCTCGAGGCGGTCGACGAGATCACCATGGTCGCGGTGCCCGACCTGATGAGCGCGTACCAGAACGGCTCGATCGACCTCGAGACGCTCAAGGCCGTGCAGCTGAGCCTGATCGCCCACTGCGAGCTGATGGGCAACCGGATGGCCGTCCTCGACCCGCCGCCCGGGCTGTCACCGCAGCAGGTGCGCGAGTGGCGCCAGGACCTGGCCGGCTACGACTCGAAGTACGCCGCGCTGTACTACCCCTGGGTCAAGGTCTTCGACCCGGCGACCGGCAGCAACGGCTTCGTCCCGCCGAGCGGCCACATGTCCGGCGTGTGGGCCCGCAACGACGCCACCCGCGGCGTGCACAAGGCGCCCGCCAACGAGGTCGTCCGCGGCGCCGTCGACCTGCAGACCCAGCTCACCAAGGCCGAGCAGGAGCTGCTCAACCCGATCGGCGTGAACTGCGTCCGGGCCTTCCCGGGCCGGGGCATCCGCGTCTGGGGCGCCCGTACCCTCTCCAGCGACCCGGCCTGGCGCTACCTGAACGTCCGACGGCTCTTCAACTACCTCGAGGAGTCGATCCTCGTCGGCACCCAGTGGGTCGTCTTCGAGCCGAACGACGACGCGCTGTGGGCGCGGATCCGCCGCACCGTCGCGTCGTTCCTGGTCACCGAGTGGCGCAAGGGCGCGCTCTTCGGGCTCACCCCGGACGAGGCCTTCTACGTTCGCTGCGACCGGGAGACCAACCCGGCCGAGCAGATCGATCTCGGGCAGGTCACCTGCGAGATCGGTATCGCGCCGGTCAAGCCGGCGGAGTTCGTGGTGTTCCGCCTGGCCCAGATCAGCGGTGGCACCAGCCTGGTCAGCGAGTAATCCCCACCGGTCAGCAGCGAAAGGGTACCTGTCATGGCACTGCCTGATTTGGACAAATCCGTCGGCCACTCGTTCGGCCTCGAGGTCGACGGGATCATGATCTCGCAGATCCAGGAGGTCAGCGGGCTCAAGATGGAACAGGACGTCATCGAGCTCAAGCAGAACACGAACGACGGCAAGTACATCATCAAGAAGCTGCCCGGCCGCCCCAAGGCGGGCGAGGTCACGCTGACCCGTGGCCTCTCCGGTGACAACAGCTTCGAGAAGTGGGTCAAGGACGCCCACTTCGGCAAGATGGGCGCGGCCCGCAAGGGCGGCGCGATCATCGTCTTCGACTACGAGGGCATGCCGATCAAGCGCTACAAGCTGACCAACGCCTGGCCCAAGAGCCTCGAGATCGGCTCGCTCAAGGCCGGCGACACCAGCGTGCTCACCGAGAAGATCGTCCTCACGTACGAGATGATGGAGGTCGAGTAAGACCATGCGACGCACCATGGCCGCCGTCGCGGACGCGCCGCCCGTCTCCGGTCCGGCGAGTCCGTCACCGCAACCGACCCTGCAGACGACGTTCGACTTCGAGCTGCCCCGGGGCTATGTGGACGACGAGGGCAGGGTGCACCGCAGCGGCACGATGCGGCTGGCGACCGGCCGGGACGAGCTTGTCCCGCTGCGTGACGACCGGGTCCGGGAGAACCCCGCCTACCTGACGGTGGTCCTTCTGGCCCGGGTCGTCACGAACATCGGCGACGTGACCGACGTGCACGCCGGGGTCATCGAGAACCTGTTCGCCACCGACCTCGCGTTCCTTCAGGACATGTACCGCCGGATCAACACCGAGGGACACACGCTGGCGAGCGTCGGCTGCCCGTCCTGCGGGCACTCGTTCGCGATCGACCTCGCGGGTGGGCGCCCGGGGGAATCGTGACGTACGCGGCCGACCGCCTCCACGAGGAGGTCGCGTACGTCGCCTATCACTTCCACTGGTCGCTGGACGAGATCCTCGACCTGGAACACCCGGATCGCCGTCGCTACGTGGCGGAGATCGCCAATATCAATACCCGCATCAGTCAAGGTCGGTGAGGTCTCATGTGGCCGTGGCGGCGTAAGCGTGACGAACCGGCGCCCGCACCCGCGCCGGCGCCGGTCGTGTCGCCGCGTCCGCCGGCCGATCAGTGGCGGCTCGTGGCGCCGATCCAGCGGGTGGTCGGCAACGACATCCTGGCCAACCCGGTGCAGCGGTTCAGTGGCTCGCTGGCGTCCTGGCAGGACCCGCGGTTCGTCGGCTCGCTCGGGCACGGCGTGGGCGCGGGGGAGCCGTCCGGGACGATCGGCGAGTTCGCCCGGCCGGCCACGGCCGTGCCCGACTATCCGGCCGGTTCGCTCCCGGCGATGCCGGTGGCCACACCCCAGCCGGCGCCCGAGACGGGGCGGAGCCTCGGTGGCACCGCCCACTTCACGGTCGCGCGCCTCGCCGAGCCGGCTTCCCGCCCGGCCGGCCCGGTCTTCCAGCCGGCCGAACCCGCCGTGGTCTCCCGTCTGGCCGAGCCGCAGACGGCCGATGAGCCGTCCCCCGTGGAGGCTGCGCCGCAGCCGGGGATGGACGCCGCGCCACTCACCTCGGAAGCGCCGCTGAGCGCCGAGGCGCCGCCGATCGCGGCCGGATCGGAGGCCGCCGCGGCGCCGTCTGGCCCTTCACCCACGCCCCCGGCCGCCGCCGACCCGGCCATGCCGCTCGCGGCGCCCACCCAGCCGGCCGAGGTGCCGGAGCTGACCCAGCCGGCCGCGCCGACCCTGGGCGCGCAGGCGCCGCCGGTCGCGGAGCCGGAGGGTACGTCCGACGAGGGCGACGCGGTGCAGCGAATCCCGTCGGCCGACCTGACCCTGCCGCCCGTCCAGCGGACGGCCTCGTCCGACTCTCCGGTCCAGCGGGCCGTCGCCTCCGGGTCGACACCGCCTCCGGTGCAGCGAACCGGGTCGCCCGATGCCGTGCAGCGGGCCATCGCTCCCGGGTCGCAGGCAGACACCACCCCGATGCCGGTGGCCTCGCCCGCGGCGCCGGTGCAGCGCTCGGCCGAGCAGACCGGGTCGCCGATGGAAGGCCTGGCCGAGACGCTGGCCGAGGCCGGCCCCGAGGGCGGCTCCGGGACGCCGGCCGAGGGCGCCACCGAGATGCCCGTGCAGCGCGCCGCCGATTCGGACGCCCCGCTGCTCAACGCGCCCCTTCAGCGGGCCCTGGCCGACGAGTCGCACCGCCACGACGACGAGCCGGGCGTGCAGCGGGTCGCCGCCGACGCCCCGGGCGCGGTGGCCCACGGCGACCACTTCCACCTGCCGCTGCCGGGCCGTGAGACCGCGCCCGTGCAGCGCAGCGAGACGACGGCGGCGCCCGCGCAGTTCGGCGGGACGTCGGCCGCGCCGCCGAGCGGTACGACGCCCGCGCGGTTCAGCGAGACCAGGCCCGTGCAGCGCAGTGCCACGGCCGGGTCGCCGCGCCGGCTCGGCCTGGGCGAGCCCATCGACCCGGCCGCCGTGCAGCGGTTCGACGACGGCGGTGTGGCCCTGCCCTTCGTCCAGCGGCTCGACGAGCCCGCCGCGGTTCACGGAACCGAGAGCGCCCACGGGTCGGACGGTGGCTTCGACGACTTCCGGCCGGTGCCGGCCGAGGCGCCCGCGCTGCCGATCGACGTTCCGACCGGCTCCGAGCCGTCCGCCGGGCCGGACCGCCCGGCGATGCCCTTGCCGTCGGCAAGCACACCACCCTCGGTGCAGCGACTGGGACTCGGTGGTCCGCTGGACGAGGGCTCGCCGTTGCTGGCGTCGGGCCCGATGGTCCCGATGTTCTCGGTCCCCGGCGTGCCCGCCCCGTCGGCGGGCGGCGCCACGGCGCCGGCCGCGTCGTCGGTCCAGCGGTCGGCCGAACCGGATCTCCCGGTCGCGGTGAGCCACGGCGGCCCGATGGCCGGCCCGGGGTCGAACGGTCCGGCGGTGCCGGTGCCCATGCCCGCCGCGCCGACCGCATCGGTCTCGGCCGCGCCGGTGCTCCCGGTGGTGTCCCGGCTGGTGGGGGACCGTCCGTTGCGCCCCGCGCTGTCCGGCCTGCCCACCGCGCAGCCGACGGCGACCGGCGCCTCGATCGCTCCCGGCCCGAGCCCGGCCGACCTGCCGGCCGTGCCGGTGGCCCAGCTGCTGGCCGAGCCCCCGGCCGGCGCGCCGATGCGGGCCGCGGTGCCGCTGCCGACCTACTCGACGTCCGGGGCCGGGCCGGCCGGCGTGCAGCGGTCCGCGACGACGGCGACCGCGGCCGCGGCGGCGTCGCCGATGCGCCTGGCCACCGCCCGACCGGCCGAGAGCATGACCTCGATGTCGAGCGCGAGCCTGTACGCCGACCCGAACTATTTCGACGCCCCGCCGATCACCGTGTCGCGGCAGGTCACGGTGAGCGCGTCGGCCGAGAACCCGGTGCCGACCGTGTCCCGGGCCTCCGACGGCGCCGCCACCCCGGCGCCCGCCACCGAGGCCACCGCGGCCCCGGGCGCCCCGGCCGGCGCGGCGGGCGCGGCCGGTGCGGTCGGGGCCGCCACCCAGCCCGACGAGCTGGTCAAGAAGCTGTTCGATCCGTTGTTGCGCCGGCTCAAGGCCGAGCTGCGCCTGGACCGGGAACGCCGCGGGTCGCTCACCGACCTGCGGCACTGACCCGGCCGAGCCGAAGTACGAAGGGAGAGTTCGATGCCGGACCTGGAAGAGTCGGTCGCCGTCTTCTTCTCCGTCTCCATCGACGGCGAGGACCTCGGCGCGTTCATCAGCTGCGACGGCCTGGGCTGCGAGTTCGTCGTCGAGCAGCGCGAGGAGGGCGGCAACAACGGCTGGATCTGGCAGCTGCCGACCCGGATCAAGTTCACCAACATCAAGCTGTCCCGGCCGGTCACCAAGGACACCGAGAAGATCGCCGCGTGGTTCATGCGGATGGCTTCGGGCGTCCAGCGGAAGACCGCCACCATCGAGGCGCGCAACGCCAAGAACGACGTGATCGCCCGGTGGGGCCTGATGGGGGTGATCCCGGTGCGCTGGACCGGTCCGCAGATGAGCGTCGACAGCCCCAAGCTGGCCACCGAGACCCTCGAACTCGCCCACCACGGCTTCATGGGCGGCGGGGCGGCGGCCAAGAGCGGAGGTCAGGGACGATGAAGTCGCCCGTCGCGTTCACCTCGCCCGGCTCGGTCAGCGCCGGTGGCGCCGCCACCGGGGCCGGTGGCCAGGCCCCGGCGCCGGCCCCGTCCAACCTGCAGAAGGCCCAGCTCGAGCTGCGGGACCCGCCGTCCGACGGCAGCACGGCCACGGCCAGCGGCGGCGTCATCGGGGTGATCAAGTTCCAGTACAACCCCAAGGAACTGACGGTCGCCAAGAACGCCAAGTGGAAGCGGGACTCCAACCGCAACGCGGCGAAGAGCGCGCCGCCGGAGTTCACCGGGTCGGACCCGAGCAAGCTGACGCTGGAGATCTTCCTCGACGCCACCGACAAGATGGACGACGGTGTCGTGAAGAAGGTGGAGATGCTCTTCTCCTGCTGCGTGCCGACCACGACGAGCCGCAACAACAAGAAGGGCTCGCCGCCCTGGGTGATCTTCTCGTGGGGCGGGCTGACCGGATTCCCGTCCTTCGTCACCTCGGTGAGCTGCAAGTACACGCTGTTCACGCCGAGCGGCCTGCCGGTCCGGGCCGTCGTCACGGTGGCGCTGGAGGAGATCTCGGGCGAGCAGGGCGGCCAGAACCCGACCTCGGGCGCGCTCGCCGCCCGGGACACCCACACCGTCATCGCCGGCGACACCCTGCCCTCGGTGGCCTACCGGTCGTTCGGCGACCCGAACGCGTGGCGGGCCATCGCCGAGCTCAACGACATCGACGACCCGATGCGCCTGGAACCCGGCTCGCGGCTGCTGATCCCGGCGGCCGAGGAGGTGGAGGCGCGTCATGGCGAATGAGAGCTTCTCCAACACGCCGGTCGTCACCGTGAACGGCAACGCGCTCCCGGCCGACCTGGCGGCCATGCTGTCACTGGCCTATGTGGACGACAGCCGCAACCTGCCGGACGTCTTCGTGCTGCGGTTCCGCGACCCGGGCTCGATCGTGCTGAAGAAGGCCGGCTTCGCCATCGGCGTCAAGGTCAAGGTGTCCGTGCAGACCGCCGAGCCGGGCGGCCCGAAGGACCTGATCGAGGGCGAGGTCACCGCGCTCGAGCTCGACCTCGACCCGACCGGGACGATCACCGAGGTCCGCGGCCAGGACGTCGCCCACCGGCTGTTCCGCGGTCGCCGCGTGGCCGCGTACCCGGGAATGAGTCTGGGTGATGTGGTCCGCAAGGTCGCGCAGCGCGCGAAGGTCGACATCGGCAAGGTCGACAACGTGCCGGGCGTGGGCGCGGGCAAGGACGGCCAGCTCTCGCAGAACAACGTGAGCGACTGGGAGTTCCTGTCGCAGCTGGCCGACCTGGTCGGCGCGCACCTGGCCGTCGAGGAGGGCAAGCTCTGCTTCCAGCTGCCCGAACCGCCGGCCAAGGCGCCCACCACCGACGCCAAGGCCACCACCAGCCCGCTGGTGCTGGAGGCGCACCGCAACCTGGTGTCGTTGCGGGCCACGGTCCGCGCCTCGAACCAGGTTCCCACCGTCGAGGCGTACGGCTGGGACATGGAGCACAAGCAGGCGGTGACCGCGACGGCGACGCCGCGTACCCCCGGCATGGAGGTGCCCGGCGCCAAGCCGACGGAGATCGCGGCCAAGGTCGGCGCGCCTCCGCTGCGGGCCGCCGACCCGGCCTGGCAGACCACCGAGACCGTGAAGGCGGTGGCCACCTCGCTGGCCGACCAGCTCGGCGGATCGGCCGTGGAGCTGGACGGCGTGGCGAAGGGCAACCCGTCGCTGCGGGCCGGCGCCGCGGTCGCGCTGACCAACGTCGGCGAGCCGTTCACCGGCAAGTACGTGCTCACCCAGACCCGGCACACGTTCAGCCCGACCGACGGCTACCGGACCATGTTCACGGTGGCCGGGCGGGCCGAGCGTTCGCTCTACGACCTGTCCGGCGGCGGCGCCGGCGGCGGCCTCCCGGCCGAGGTGATGAGCGGCCTGGTGCCGGGGCTGGTCAGCGACATCAAGGACCCGCGCAAGCTGGGCCGGGTCAAGGTGACGTTCCCGTGGCTGGACAAGGAGTACGTGACCGGCTGGGCCCGCGTGGTGCAGCCCGGGGCCGGGGCCAACCGGGGCGCGCTGGTGCTGCCCGAGGTCAAGGACGAGGTGCTGGTCGGCTTCGCGCACGGCGACCCGGACAACGCGTACGTGCTGGGTGGCATGCACAACGGCACCGACAAGCCGCCCAAGCTGGAGACCGAGCCGGTCGACGGCGGCAGCGGCGCGGTCGCCGTCCGCGGTTTCGTCTCCCGCAAGGGCCACAGCATCCAGTTCATCGAGGACGGCGGGGTGCTGATCGCCACCGGCGACGGGAAGCTCTCGGTGCGGCTGGACGTCAAGTCGGGCACGGTCGAGGCCAAGGGCGACCAGATCAAGCTGACCGCGACCAAGACCGTCGAGATCAAGGGCCCGAACGGCGTGAAGATCGACGCCGGCTCCGGCGCCCTGGACATGAAGGGCATGACCGCCTCGCTGGCCGGCCAGTCCAAGACCGACGTCAAGGCCTCCGGCCCGGTGACCGTCTCCGGCACCCCGATCAAGCTGAACTAGAAGAGGAGCAGTCATGGGCATGCCCGCCGCCCGGGTCACCGACATGACCCCGCACCCCGGGGTGATCACCGGTCCCGGGGTGCCGACCGTGCTGATCGGTGGCATGCCCGCGGCCGTGGTCGGCGACCTGCACACCTGCTCGTTCCCGCAGCCGCCGCACCCGCCGACCCCGATCATCCCGCCCGGGTCGCTGACCGTGCTGATCGGCGGGAAGCCGGCCGCGCGGGTGGGCGACAAGTCCGGCTGTGGCGCGCCGATCCTGCCGCCCGGCTGCCCGACCGTGCTGATCGGCTGAGGGGGCTGACACGATGCAGGATCCGCAACGGTTCGTCGGCGCGGGGTGGGCGTTCCCGCTGCGCACCGACGCCACCGGCTCGATCGCGCTGGTGCGTGGCGACCGCGAGATCGTCGAGAGCATCCGGCTGATCCTCGGCACCGCCCCGGGCGAGCGCCCGATGCGGCCGGAGTTCGGGTGCAACATCCACGAGCTGGTCTTCGCGCCGGCCGACGCGTCCACGGCCGGGCGGATCGCGTACGAGGTGCGCGTCTCCCTGGAGCGCTGGGAGCCGCGCATCGAGCTGCTCGACGTACGCGTCGGCTTCGCGCCGGGCCGCTCCGAGACGCTGCTGATCGACATCGACTACGCCATCCGCGGCACCAACGACCCCCGCAACCTGGTCTTCCCCTTCTATGTCATCCCCTCGCGCGGCGGCGACGCCCAGGACGAGATCGAGGCCGGCCCGTCCGCCATGGCCCGTATTACCGGAGGAAACTGATGCCGCTGCCGGTGCCCAACCTCGACGACCGCCGGTTCCAGGATCTGGTCGACGAGGCGAAGCGGATGGTGCAGGAGCGGAACCCGGAGTGGACCGACCACAACGTGTCGGACCCCGGTGTCACGCTCATCGAGACGTTCGCGTTCATGACCGATCAGCTGATCTACCGCATGAACCGGATGCCCGACCTGCACCTGCTGCGCTTCCTCGACCTGATCGGGGTGTCCCTGCTCCCGCCCACGATGGCTTCGGCCGACGTGACCTTCTGGCTGTCCGCGGTGCAGGACGAGGTGGTCACCGTGCCGGGCAACTCGCAGGTCGCCACGGCGCCGACCGAGACCGCCGACCCGATCGTCTTCACCACGCTCAAGGAGCTGCGGATCGAGCCGTCCCGGCTGGAGCGGATGATGACCGCGACGTCCGACGGCAACCCGGTCGAACGCACCGAGGACCTGAAGTCCGGGGTGCCGATCCCGGTCTACACCACCGAGCCGCAGGCCGGCGACGCGGTCTACTTCGGCCTGTCCAACCCGGTGCCCGGCGGCGCCGTGCTGCTCCGGGTCGAGTGCGAGGCGGAAGGCGTCGGCGTCGACCCGCGCTACCCACCGTGGGAGTGGACCGCGTGGGACGGCGACGGCTGGGTGCCGTGCGAGGTGGGCAAGGACTCGACCGGTGGCTTCAACCGGACCGGCGACGTGATCCTGCACCTGCCGGCCTCGCACGCCGCGTCGGTACTGGGCCGGCAGCGGGCCGGGTGGCTGCGGTGCAAGGTGGTGGAGCCGGACGTCGGCCAGCCGCCGTACCGGCTGTCGCCCAAGCTGACCTCGGCCGTGGCCAGCACGGTCGGCGGTACCACCCGCGCGGTGCACGCCGAGGTGGTGCGGGACGAGACGCTCAGCCTCTCCGAGGGCGTGCCGGCCCAGCGGTTCCCGCTGGCCCGCCGCCCGGTGGTCGCCTCCGACGAGCCGATGGTCCTCGAGGTGGCCGGCGGCGACGGCTGGCAGGAGTGGCGCGAGGTGTCGTCGTTCTCCGAGTCCGGCCCGGAGGACCTGCACTTCATGGTCGACCGGAACAGCGGCGAGGTGGTCTTCGGGCCGGTCGTCCGGGAGGCGTCCGGCGATCTTCGCTACTACGGCGACGTGCCGCCGAAGGGCGCGCCGATCCGCGTGCGGCGCTATCTGACCGGCGGCGGCCGGCGGGGCAACGTGGCCCGCGACTCGCTGACCGTGCAGCGGAACCCGGTGCCGTTCGTCAGCACGGTGACCAACCGCCGCCCGGCCTCCGGTGGCGTGGACGGCGAGACGGTGAAGGACGCCGCGGTGCGCGGGCCGCTCAGCCTGCGTACGCGGTATCGCGCGGTGACCGCCGAGGACTACGAGCTGCTGGCCCGGGAGGCCGCGCCCGAGGCGGCCCGGGTGCGGTGCGTGCCGGTGGGTCCCGACTCGGCGGCGGTCCGCGTGCTGGTGGTGCCCGCGGTCGCGCCCAGCGACGACGGCACCACCGACTTCGCCGACCTCAAGCCCAAGCCGGACATGCTCGCCCGGATCGCCCGCTACCTCGACGAGCGGCGCTGCCTGGGCGCCCGGATCTCGGTCGAGCCGCCGTACTACCAGGGCGTCACGGTGGTGGCGTCGGTCGTGGCGCGCCGGCGCAGCACCCCGGAGGACGTCCGCGAACAGTCCCGCGACGCGCTGTACGCGTACCTCGACCCGATCTTCGGCGGGCCCGAGGGCGACGGGTGGCCGTTCGGGCGCCCGGTGCAGGCCGGTGACATCTACGCGGTGCTGCAGCGGCTGCCCGGCGTCGACCTGGTCGAGGACGTGCGGCTGTTCGGCGCCGACCCGATCACCGGCCAGCGCGGCAACCCGGTGCAGCGGCTCGACCTGCCCGGCAACGCGCTGCCGTTCTCGTTCGGGCACCAGGTCCGGGTGACGGGGAGCCACTGATGCGCCTCGGCACCCCCGGCGTCCCGACACCGCATCCGATCGGCGAGCGCCTGCCCGCGGTGTACCACGAGGACGAGTTCACCCAGCGGTTCACCAGTGGGCTCGACGACGTGCTGGCGCCGCTGTTCCTGACCCTGGACTCGTTCCCGTCGTACCTCGATCCGCGCCTCGCCCCGCCCGACTTCCTGGCCTGGCTGTCGCAGTGGGTGGCCTTCCCGCTGGACGACGCCTGGCCGATGGCCAAGAAGCGCGAGCTGGTCGCCAACGCGGTCTACCTGCACGGCCGGCGCGGCACCACGAACGCGCTGGAGTGGCAGGTGCGGCTGCTCACCGGGGGCGAGGTCGAGATCACCGACAGCGGGGTCTGCCGATCGAGCGAGCAGCCCGGCGAGGACGTGCCCGGCGACGAGCCGCCGTGGGTGACCGTCAAGGTCCGGGTGGCCGATCCCGCCACGGTCGACGCCGCCCGGCTGCGTTCGGCCGTGGTCGACGCGGTGCCCGCGCACGTGCGGGTGACCCTCGAGATCGAGCAGTCCTGAGATATCGGGTACGAGGAGAGATAAATGATCGTCTGTCCGGAGTGCGGGACCCGGAACCCGCCCGGCACACAGTTCTGCGGCGAGTGCGGCACGTTCCTCGAATGGGCCGGTGACGAGCCGGCGAAGACGTCCGCCGCCACCACGCAGACCGCGCGCGGCGGCGGCACCACCACCGCCGAGCCGGTGACGCCTCCGGCGCCCGACACCGCGCTGCCGCCGAAACCGCCGAAGCCGCCGGAACCGGCCAAGCCGGTCGTCGACGAGGCGCCGCGCCCGCCGCAGCCCAGGCCGGAGCCGCTGGCCCCGCGCCCGCCCGAGCCCGCGCCGAAGCCGGTCGAGGAGGCCGCCGCCCCCGACACCGGCATCCGGCTGGTCCAGCCGGACGCGAAGCAGCGCCGGTACACCCCGGTGGTCACCGACGAGCCGGCGACCGAGACCCCCGGCGACATCGAGTGCGCGAACTGCGGCGTCGGCAACCTGGCCACCCGCAAGTTCTGCCGGTCCTGCGGCCACCTGCTGGCCCGGCCGGCCGACGAGAAGAAGAAGTCGTGGTGGCGGCGGCTCCGGGACAAGATCCGGGGCAAGGGCCGGCGGTACGACGCGGGCACCCGGCGGGTGCAACGCGGCCGGAGCATGCTGCCGCGGCTGATCGCGGTGCTGGCGGTGATCGGTCTGGTGGTGGCCGCGTTCACCGTGCTGCCGACCAAGGTCTACCTCCAGCGCGCCATCACCGCCGTGCGGGACCGCACCGGTGACCCGGCGCCGGTGCGGGCGAAGGAGTTGCACGCGTCCACCTCGATCTACGGCGCCGACCCGACCCTGGTCGCCGACACCGCGACCAACCGGTTCTGGTCGCCGCAGAAACCATTCGCCGGTGCCTGGATCGAGGGCACCTTCGACCAGCCGGTGCGCCTGCTCAACGTGATCGTGAACGCGGGTGTCTCGAAGGAGCAGAAGAAGTTCATCTCCGAGGGCCGGCCGCACGACATCATCGTCACCACGACGAACGAGGACAACGAGCAGAAGGCCTTCCCGCTGGTGCTCCAGGACAAGCCGGGCCCGCAGAGCTTCGAGGTCAAGGTGAGCAACGTCAAGCGGGTCCGGCTGACGATCATCTCGTGCTACGACGACAAGAAGACCTTCTGCGGGATCGGCGAGCTGGAGTTCCTCAAGCGAGGTTAGGAAGCGTTGCGGACCAGGGTCTCGCTCGGCCCGGCGGTGATGCCGAGCGAGGCCAGCATGTCGGCGTAGCCGCGTTTCGCCCGGGCCGCGGCGGCCGGGCTTGGCACCAGCTCGCAGGCCTCGATCAGCAGCCGCCAGCCCGGGTCGCTGTACCGGTCGATCTCGACGCAGCGCCGGGCGGTCAGCATGGCGTCGGACACCGCCCCGGCGTCGAGCTGGAGCCGGGCCAGGTCGGCCGCGGCCTCGGCGGCGTGGCGCTGGAGCAGGGCACGTTCCGGCACGACCCATTCCGCCGGGCCGTCCTCGGGGAGCAGTTCGCCGCCGTACGCGTGCAGGGCGACCCGCAGCGCGTACCTCCGGCCCGGGGTGTCTTCGGCCAGCTCACAGCGCTGCGCCTCGCCGAGGGCGGCGCGGAACCGGGCCACGTCGCTGACGCCGCCGCGGGGCAGGGCCAGCTCGTACGCCTCGCCGTGGCGCACGATCAGCTCGGACTGGCCGCGCCCGAGGCCCGGCTCGAGGAACGTGCGGAGGCTGGACAGCGCCACCTGGAGGCTGCGGGTGGCCTGGGCGATCGGCATGTCGGGCCAGAGCGCCTCGATCAGGTTCTCGCGGTGCACCGGCCGGCCGGCGTAGGTGGCCAGCAGCCGCAACGCCGCCCGGGTGCGTGGCTTGATCAGCGACAGGTCGAGTTCGACGCCGCGCCGGCGGATCCGGAAACCGCCCAGGCACCACACCTCGATCTCGGGCGGCTCGTCGGCCGTGGCCCGGCCGGCGGCGTTCCCGGCCCAGGCGGCGGCGACCGCGGCCGGCAGGCCACACTCGACGGCCAGCGCCGGGACGTCGGCGCGGGTGGCGCCGCACCGGGCCGCGGCGGCCAGCGCGGCCACCCGGGCCCCGGGCACGCCGGCCGACCGGGCCAGCGCGTCGGCCCGTTGCGCCTCGAGCTCGGCGTCGGCCAGCGAGTTCCGCGCCGCGGCCAGGGCCAGCAGCGACTGGGCCCACGCGGCCAGGGCGGCGGCGTCCACCGCGCGGCAGCGCTCCAGCCAGGCCGCGGCGTCGTCCACATCGGCCGCGTCGGGCTCCGCCGCCAGCGACCGGGCCAGGCAGATCATCCCCAGGGCGAGCACCGCGCCCCACTCGTCGGCGTCCCGGTCGCACTCGCGGATCACCGCACGCGCGTCGGCCAGCGCGTCGGCGTCGCCGCTGAGCGCCGCGCCGGCCCGGGTCAGCCGGACCAGCCACGGCAGCCGGGCGCGTTCGGCGTCGGCCAGCACCGCGGCCAGCCAGGCCTTGGCCTCGGGGTGCCGGCCGGAGGTGGCCAGCACCGCGTCGAGCAGCCGGGCGCCCAGCTCGGGCAGGTCGGCCGCCTCGGGCGAACGCTCGGGCAGGGTGCGGCGGACCTCGGCCACGTTACCGGCGATCAGGTGGGCGAGCGCGGCCACCAGCGGCTGGTCGGCCGAGGTGCTCGCGGTCAGCGCCGGGTGGCCGCGGACCGCCGACCGTAACCGGCCGAGGCCCGGGCCGGCCGGCGCGTGGCCGCCCGGCAGCCAGACCGCGATCGCGTGGCGCAGGGCGCGGACCGGCGACCGGCTGCGCTCGTCGCCCACGTGTTCCTCGGCCTGCCGCAGCCGCTCGACCGCGCCGGTCAGCCGGCCCCGGCCCAGCAGCTGGCGGGCCTCGGCGTAGATCAGCCACGGGTCGCCGGCCACCAGCCAGCCGGGCAGCAGCTCACGCCACGGCTCGATGTCTTCCTCGGCGACCTGGCCGCCCAGCTCGTCGAGCAGGCCGCGGACCTTGGCCCACTCCTCGGCCCGGGCGTACGCGCGGGCGCCCTCGACCCGGGCCCCTTCGGCCACGAGCTGTTCGGCCGCGCGGGCGTGCCACGCGCGGGCGCCCGCCTCGCCCAGCTCCTCGGCCAGCGTTCCGCCCAGGTGGGCGCGCAGCACGTCGTGGTAGCGGTAGGTCTGGCCGCCGTCGCTGGTGGACGTGAAGGCCTGCCGCCGGTCGAGCTCGGCCAGCAGCCGGGCGCTGTGGCCCGGGTGGTCGAGCAGCCGCTCGCAGCGGGCCGCGGTCAAGGTCTCGAAGACGCAGGTACGGACCATGAACTCGCGCAGGTCGGCCGGCAGCTCGGCCAGCACCGTGCGGGCCAGGTAGCCGCGGGTCAGCGCGGACCGGCCGTCCAGCGCGGCGATGGCCCGGCGCCGCTCGGCCAGCGACCGCGCGCCGGTCGACAGGTGGAACATGTGCACGCCGGCCGCCCAGCCGTTCAACCGGCGGGTCAGCGCGGCGACGTCGTCCGGCGGCAGTGGCTCGCGATAGACGTCGGACAGCAGGTATTCCACCTCCCACGACCGGAACCGCAGGTCTTCGGCGCTGACCACGGTGGTGGAGGAGAACTCGTGCCGGGCGAGGTTGAAGCCGGGCATGCGCCGGGTCCCGATCAGGACGCGCAGCGCGCCGGGCGCCCGGAGGATCAGCGCTTCGAGGGCCGCCTCGGCGTCGGTGCCGTTCAGGTAGTGCAGGTCGTCGATGATCAGGAGGTGCTCGTCGGGTGGGGCGGCGGCCAACCGGCCGGCCAGCTCGTCGAGGCTCCGCGGTCGCTCGTCGGCGCCCTGACCGCCCACCGCCCGCCACACGCCGCTGACCACCGCGTCGACCGTCGCGTTGCCCGGCTCGACCTGCCACCAGCCGACCGCGCCGGGCCAGCCGTGCGCGTACTGGGCCAGGAGGGTGGTCTTGCCGGTGCCGGCCGGGGCGGCGACGATCGCCAGCCGGGCGGTCCGCAGCCCGCCCAGCGCGTCGATCAGCCGGGGACGCAGGAGGCCGACCCGTGTGGGGTGGCGCTGCAGCGGCCCTGTCGACACTCGTCCTCCCGGTGACGACACGGAATGATCATGCGGCGGTTGCAGCACGTGCTCGACATGCTACCGATCCGTATTGATCCGAATTGAGCTTTCCGGGGTTATGTCCAAACCCGACAGTGGGCCCCTTTTCCCAGGTCAGTCCGATCACGACGGCATCGAAGGAGATCGTTTCGCCGTTCGGTCCGTATTCCGTCAGCCGTTCGGACACAACCTTTCTTGTGCTTTAAGTCACGACGCATCGACGGTTGTCTGGGAAAGGATGTCGCCATGGATTTCACACTGGTCTATCGCTCGGTGGCCGAGCTCGAGCAGGCGCTGCGCGACGCCGCGGCGGCGCACGGCGAGTATGAGAAGAAGGAGCTGGGCGGCGTCTTCGACGAGAACTGGCCGGCCTGGTACGCCGCCCACATGGCCCGGGCCGCGACCCCGGACGCCTGACGGTTCGGCCGATCCGCACTCATCCCTTCGGACACAACCTTTACGTCTCCTTAGTTGTCCCGGCTGCCTCAAAGGGCCTCTGACCTGCGGACGCTGAGGAACACGAAGAAAATTCCTGTATCTGGCACCCATCGACACGGGACAACGCGGAGATCACCGGACGGCTAGCTTCATCCACAGACGTGACTCTGAGTCCTGACGGGGGATGACCAGATGAACAGACGTCCGTGGATCCGGCGTGTCCGGATTGCGGCCACGGCCTCTTTGGCCGTGTCGATCGCGGTGGCTGCTGTTGCCGTCACCCGCAATGAGAAGACGACAACCGAGGCGCTGGCGCCGCTGACCGCCGAGGGACGTGCGCTGCTTGCCGCACGCACCGACGGGAAGCCGGTCAAGGTCGAAAGTCTGACCTCGCCGACCACCGAGGTCTGGGCCAAGCCCGACGGCGACCTCCAGGCACACATCTCGGCCGGCACGGTGCGGATGCGCCGGGACGGCCGGTGGATCACGATCGACCCGACGCTGGAGGCCCGCGGCGACGTCGTGGTCCCCAAGGCGCACCCGGGCGACCTGGTCCTGGCCGGCGAGCGTCCGGCCGGCGACCACGAGCTGGCGGCGGTCGGCGCCGGCGCCGAGCGCGTGGCGATGCACTGGACCGGCAAGCTTCCGGCGCCGCGGCTGTCCGGTTCGGAGGCCACGTATCCGGAGGCCCTGCCCGGCGTCGACCTCGTCGTCCGGGCCTCGCGCACCGGTTTCGAGCAGCTGCTGGTGGTGCGGGACAAGGCCGCCGCGGCGCGGATCGGGGCGGTCCGGTTCCGGCTCAGCGGTCCGGGCGCGGCTCAGCACGTCCGCGGCGCGAATGGTTCGGTCACGCTGAAATCGGCGGCCGGCGGCGCCACCATGCAGATCCCCCAGCCGGAGATGTGGGACGCGAAGCTCACCCCGGCGGGCGTGCCCGCCACCACGACGGCGGTGCGCACCACTGTGGAGCGCGACCGCCGGGGCCTGGCCCTGGTGCTGCGCCCGGACGCCCGCTGGCTGCGTGACCCGGCCCGGGCGTACCCGATCACCATCGACCCGGCGCTGAACCCGGCGCGGGTCACCTTCGACACCTACGTCCGGCAGTCGACCAGCACGAACGCGCACACCGCGAACGACCTCTGGCTCGGCCTCTACGCCACCGACCCGCCGACGATCGCCCGATCGTTCATCACCTGGGACTCCGCGGTGCTCTCGGGCAAGCACATCACCAGCGCGTCGGTGAAGTTCCTGAACTTCTGGTCGCACACCTGCACGGCGACCGGCTGGCAGATCTGGACGACCACCGCGGCCAACACCACCCACACGTACGCGAGCCAGCCCACCTGGGCCTCGGCCGCGTCGGCCACCTCGACCCAGACCAAGGGCAGCACCAACTGCGCCGACGGCACCGTGGAGATCGACGGCAAGGCATTCTTCCAGCACTTCGCCAAGGCCAACAGCGCCCTGGCGCACATGGGCCTGCGCGCCCAGGACGAGACCAAGACGGCCGGCTTCAAGCAGTTCCGCAGCAGCCAGGGTGCGGCCGCCGAGGTGCCGGTGGCGGTGGTCAACTACCAGGCGCCGCCGCTGATCACCGCGCGCAGCACCGACCCGGCCACCTCCTGCAAGACCGGCACCAGCCGCCCGGCGATCAACACGCTGACGCCCAAGCTCCAGGTCAGCGTGAGCGACGCCGACGCCAACGCGCTGACCATCGACTTCGAGTGGTACCGGGTCGGCGAGACGACCAAGCTCGGCGGCACCACGATCAACCTGGCCGCGAGGACGGGCACGGTCTTCACCACCGTCCCGGCCGGGCAGTTCGTCGAGGGCGGCAACTACTCCTGGCGGGTCAAGGTCTCCGACGGCGTGACCGGCAGCTCCGACTGGGACAAGTCCTGCGAGTTCAACACCTACCTGACCGCGCCGCCGGCCGGCGGTTGCACGCCCGGCGCCGAGTCCGACTTCAACGGCGACGGCGTCTCCGACGTCGCCGCGGGTGACCCGGACGCCGACGCCGGCGGCAAGGACGGCGCCGGGCAGGTCTCGGTGATCTACGGCGGCACCCGGCCGGCCGAGACGGTCACCCAGGAGAACGTCGGTGGCTCGAGCGCGGCCGGCGACCAGTTCGGTCGTTCGGTGGCCGCGTACGACGCGAACAACGACGGCTGCGCCGACCTCGCCGTGGGTGTGCCGTTCAAGGAGGCCGGCTCGGTCGCCGACGCCGGTGCGGTGGCGCTGATCCTGGGCTCGCCGGCCGGTCTCGGCCGGGGCCCGGGGACGCTCTGGTACACGCAGAACTCCACCGGCTGGGGTGACGACGCCGAGGCCGCCGACTGGTTCGGCTGGTCGGTCACCGCCGGCCGGACCGCGGCCGGCGAGGGCTATCTGGTGGTCGGCGTGCCCGGCGAGGACGTGGGCACGGTGATCGACGCGGGCCTGGTCCACTACGTACGCGGCGCGGTCAACGCCACCCTCTACGCCGGATCCGGCCTGCCCGCCCCGGCCAAGACCGACGACCGGCTCGGCTACTCGGTGGCCGGCTCGCCGCACCACCTGGCGTTCGGCCTGCCGGGCCGCACCATCGGCTCGGCCGCCTTCGCCGGCGCCGTGCAGGTGAACACCCACGAGCTGGTGTCCGGGCTGCCCAAGGCGCTGGTCACGATCGACCAGAGCACCGTGGAGACGGCCGAGGCGAACGACAACTTCGGCAAGTCGGTGGCCCTGGCCGCGTACCGCCCGGTGGGCACCGCGGCCGGCACCCCGGTGTCGATGCTGTTCGTCGGCGTGCCCGGCGAGGACGTCGACGCGGTGGGTGACGCGGGGCGGGTGCAGCGCTACAAGCTGACCGCCACGGCTCTCACCTCGCTCGGCGGCATCACCCAGAACACCTTCGCCAACGGCGAGCCGGCCGAGGCGGGCGACTACTTCGGCGAGAAGGTCACGCTGGTCAGCACCAAGCCGGCCGACGAGGCCACCGCGGCCACCCTGCAGGCGGCGGTCGGCGTGCCCGGCGAGGACCTGAGCGGGGTCGCCGACGCGGGCCTGATCAACGTCTTCGGCGCGGCCACCGACCCGGTCACCCCGTCCGGCCTGATGGTGCAGCGGAGCTCGACGTCGCTGCCCGGCTCGCCGGCCGACGGTGAGCTGCTCGGGGCGTACCTCGGGTCGTCCGGTGGGCGGCTCTGGGTCGCCAGCCCGCGGCAGAACCAGCTCCACGGTGTCCTCTGGGCCGACCTGGCGGCGGGGAAGAAGACCCCGGCCGTGATGTACCAGAACCCCGGCTCGGCGATCGGCTGAGGGCGGCAGCGATGAGACTTTTCATGAAGGAGGAGGGCGGCATGGCCGCACGGAGAACGCTCGCGCTGATCGCCACGGTCGGATTGCTGATCGCCGCGCCGGTCCCGGCGCACGCGGCGCCGGAGACACCCCGGCCGGCGGCGGCCGCCGCGGAGACCGGACCGGTGGCCGAGACCGAGGAGGCGGCGGTCGGGCTGGCCGAGGCCTCGGGCGAACGCGTGGAGGTCCTGGCCTTCCGCGACGAGCAGCGTGAGGTGTACGCCAACCCGGACGGCACGCTGACCGCCGAGGAACACGCCGAGCCGGTGCGCATGATGCGCGACGGCCGGTGGGTGGACGTCGACACCGATCTGGTCGAGCGCCCGGACGGGACGATCGGCCCGAAGGCCGCCGCCACGTCCCTGCGGATCACCGACGGCGAGGGCGCGGAGCCGCTGATCCAGGCGGACAAGGCCGGCCGGGAGCTGAACCTGAACTGGTTGCTGGGCGACCTGCCCACGCCGGTCATCGAGGGCAGCCACGCGACCTACGCCGAGGTGCTCGAGGGCGTCGACCTGGTCATCACCGTGACGCCGTCCGGCTTCTCGCACGTGCTGGTGGTGAAGAACGCCGAGGCGGCGAAGAACGAGAAGCTGCACGACCTGGAGTTCGGCCTGCAGACCGAGGGCGTGACGGTGGCCCCGGACGAGGAGGGCGGCCTGGTCGCCACCGACGAGGCCACCGGCCAGCCGGTCTTCGAGGGCGGCGCGCCGACCATGTGGGACTCGACCCCGCCGGCCGACCCGCAGACCGACAGCCGGCTCGCGGTCGCCGCCGCCGACCCCAACCTGCCGCCGGTGCTGAACGGCCCGTCCGAGTCGGCGCAGGTGTCCACGGTCGACGTGGCCGTCGGCGACGGCAAGCTCACGCTGACCCCGGACATCGACCTGCTGACCGGGCCGGACACCCAGTACCCGGTGGCGATCGACCCGGTGTGGTCGTCGACCACCCGCAGCGGCTGGGCCATGGTCGACAGCGGTTACCCGACCGAGGAGTACTGGAAGTTCGACAACGAGTCGCACGAGCGGATCGGGCGCTGCCCCAGCGGCTGCAACCGGTCGGTGGTCAAGCGGCTGTTCTACGCGCTGTCCACCCCGTACGTCGGTAAGCACATCATCAGCGCCGAGTTCCGGGTGACGATGGTGCACACGTACGACTCGTCGGCCCGCGACGTCTCGCTCTACCGCATGCCCTCGGGCATCTCGTCCAAGACGAACTGGAACAACCAGCCGGGCGGCAAGGGCAGCTGGAGCGACAAGGTCGACACCAGGTCGCCGACCGGCAAGCAGTCCTCGTGCACGACGACGAACCAGAACGTCGGCTTCAACGCCACCACCGCGGTGCGGAACGCGGTCAAGGACAAGGACTCCACCACCACGTTCGGCATCCGCGCCGACAACGAGAGCGACATCCACTTCGTCAAGCGGTTCTGCAACAACGCGGTGCTCTCGGTGAACTACAACCGCCCGCCGGCCGCGCCGAAGACCTCGGAGATGACCATGTCGCCGGGTGGCGCCTGCGTCACCGGCGCCAACCGGCCGTTCAGCGACGTGCCGCCGCGCGCGTTCGCCGTGTTCCGCGACCCGGACCACTCCAGCAAGCACACCGAGCAGGTCAAGGGCGAGATCAAGGTGTACTGGCCGGCCGGCGCGCCGACCACCAGCCGGACGATCCCGATCTCCTCGTACAAGGCCAGCGGCAGCCAGTTCAACGTCACGCTGCCGTCCGACCTGCCGCAGAACGTGGTGATCGGCTGGGAGGCCCGGGCCTACGACACCAGGGAATGGGGCGGGTGGAGCGGCCGGTGCGAGTTCGTCTTCGACAAGACGCAGCCGACCGCGCCCGACATCGACTCGCCGGAATATCTGCCCGGCGACGTCTCCGACACCACGTCGAACTGCGCCGGTGACGACGCCGAGTGGCGTGGCAGCATCGGCACGTACGGCGGCTTCACCTTCGACTCGGCGGCCACCGACGTGAAGGAGTACATCTACGGGTTCAACGGAAACCCGTTGCCGGACAACAAGCTGACGCCGACCTCGCTCGGCGGGCCGGTGTCCCGGCGGTGGATGCCGACCAGCGACGGACCGAACTTCGTCACCGTGCAGGCGATCGACCAGGCCAACAAGAAGTCGCCGATCGCGATCTGCCACTTCCGGGTGGCCACGGTCGGCGCGGCCGGGCAGTGGGCGCTGAACGACCCGGCCGGATCGTCGGCCGCGGCCGACAGCAACGGCGAGGGCGACCTCCACCCGGCCACGGCCGGCCGGGGCGTCGGCTTCGGGGTGCCCGGACCGGGCGGCCGCAGCGACTTCGCGGCCCGCTTCGACGGCACGGCCGACGCCAACCTGGCCACCTCGGCGCGGACCGTGGTGGACACCGGCAAGTCGTTCTCGGTCAGCGCCTGGGTGCGCCTCACCGACAGCTCACGCAACGCCACCGCGGTCAGCCAGGACGGATCCGGCGAGGCCGGCTTCACCCTCGGCTACGACGCGGCCAGCCGAAAGTGGGCGTTCCGCGTCCCGGTCGGCGACGTGCTGTCGCTGGGTGACTGGTCGGTGCTGGCCGGCCCGGCGCTGCTCAACGAGTGGACCCACCTGGTCGCCACCTACGACAGCGAGATCGGCTCGATCACGCTGCACGTGAACGACGGCTCGGTGACCGCGTCGGCGCCCCGGCGCTCGGCCTGGACCGCCCGGGGCCCGGTGCAGATCGGCCGGGCGACCGGCCCGTCCGGGTACCGCGGCGCCTGGACCGGCGACCTGGCCGACGTGGCCGTCTACCGGCGGCTGATCGTGCCCAAGGAGGTCCGCGAGCTGTTCGACCTGGTGCCGTTCCGCTCGGCCTACTGGACGATGAACACGCTGGCCCAGAACAGCACCCCGGAGGCGACCGGCGGGCCGGCGCTGACCACCGGCGGCAACCCGGTGCTCTACGCGCCGAACCTGAACGACGACCCGTTCGCCGAGCCGGCCCTGGTCGGCGCCGGGCACCTGAGGTTCGACGGGGTGGACGACTACGCCGCCACGACGGCGCCGATCGCGGCGACCGACCGGAGTTTCACGGTCAGCGCCCGGGTCCGGCTCGCCGGTAACGGCTGCGGCAAGAACATGGCCGTGCTGTCCCAGGCCGGCACCCAGAGCAGCGGCTTCGTCGTGCGCTGCTCGGCGGGCAACCGCTGGGAGCTGAACCTGCCGACCGAGGACAAGGCCAACCCGGTCAGCGACGACATCCTCGACGACCAGGTGCTGCCCGGCGCCGGCAACTCCGGCACCCACCTCGCGGTGGTCTACAACGCCTTCACCAACGAGGTCCGCCTGTACGTGAACGGTCAGCTGGCCGACGCGGCCCAGGGCCGGCACGACAAGGTGTGGCAGGCCACGGGCGGCTTCCAGGTGGCCCGGGCCAAGCAGAACGGCGCCTGGGGCCAGTTCTTCGCCGGGGTGATCGACGACGTCCGTGTGTACGAGGGCGCCGCCGACCCGACGCTGGTGCAACGCCTCGCCCTGCCCACCGAGCTCACCGGGATCTGACCGGACCGCTCCACATTCTGTCCAACGCGTCGACCTGGGGAGTCGTCATGGTCTCGGTAGTGGTGCGCGCTCGGCTATGGCCGTTCGTGCTTGTCCTGGCGCTGGTCGCCACCATCCTGTTGGTGCCGAGGGCGGCCTTCGCGGCGGAGGATTCCGGCCCCGGCCTGCCCGAGCTGAAGCCGCCGGCCGAGGGCACGGTCGTGCCGGTGAAGGACCGGGAGGAGGACCCGGCGGCGGAGGCCGAGGTCACCGAGCCGCCGACGGCCACCTGGCCGGACGCGGCGACCGGTGAGGTCGATCTGTCCGACTCCGACGGGGTGACGATCGGCGGTCTGGTCGTCGCGCCCGAGCCTCCGCCGGCGGGCTTGAAGAAGGCCGCCGCGGCCGACGCGAAGGTCCGGGTCGAGGTGCTCGACCCGGATCTCTCCGAGCGGGCCGGCGTGGACGGCCCGTTGCTGCGGCTGAGCCGGTCCGACGGCGGGACCGGCGCGGTCTCGGCGCGGCTCAAGGTCGGCTTCGCCGACTTCGGCAACGCGTACGGCGCCGACTTCGGCTCCCGGCTGCGCGTGGTCGAGCTGCCCTCGTGTGTCGCGGACACCCCGGACGACGAGGCCTGCGTGGAGCCGGAGGACGTCGAGACCGACGTCGACGCCACCGATCGCACCGCCACCGCGACCTTCGAGGTGCCGGCCGCGCCGCCGGCCGCCGCGCGCCGGTCCGCCTCGGCCGCGGCCGCCTCCGGCGGTGCGGTGTTCGGGCTGGCCGGTGGGGCTGAGTCGGCCCAGGGCAGCTTCGCCGCGACCAAGCTGCCGCCGTCGTCGACCTGGTCGGTGAACGAGTCGGCGGGCGGGCTGAACTGGTCGTACCCGACGCGGGTGCCGCCGGTGCCGGGCGGTCTCGCCCCGGAGGTCACCCTCTCCTACTCGTCGCAGACGGTGGACGGGGAGACCTCGGCCACCAACAACCAGGGCTCCTGGATCGGTGAGGGCTTCACCTACGAGCCGGGCTTCATCGAGCGGCGGTACCGGCCGTGCCGGGACGACGGCCACAAGAAGGTCGCCGACCAGTGCTGGGCCCGGTACAACGCGACGATGATGCTCGGCGGCTCGTCCAGCGAGCTGGTCATGGTCGACGAGAACAACTGGAAGCTGGCCAGCGACGACGGCACCACGATCAAGCGGCTGGCCGAGGACGGGAAGAACGACGACGACAACGGTGAGCACTGGAAGGTCACCACGCCGGACGGCAAGCAGTACTTCTTCGGCCTGAACAAGCTGCCCGGCTGGTCGGCCGGCAGGACCGAGACGAAGTCGGTGTGGACCGTTCCGGTCTTCGGCGACGACGACAAGGAGCCGTGCCACGCCTCGACCTTCGAGAAGGGCTGGTGCCAGCAGGGCTGGCGGTGGAACCTCGACTACGTCAAGGACACCTTCGGCAACGTGGTCTCGTTCTTCTACAAGCCGGAGGAGAACCACTACGCGCTGCGGGGCAAGAGCAAGGTCAAGGGTACGAAGTACGACCGCGGCGGCTACCTCCAGCACATCGACTACGGCCAGCGGGACGGCCAGGTCTACAGCACCGACGCGCCGGCCCGGGTGGTCTTCGGCACGGCCGAGCGCTGCCTGCCCACCGCGACCGTGAAGTGCGGCGAGGGCGACCTGAAGAAGTCGACCGCGCGGAACTGGCCGGACGTCCCGTACGACCGCAACTGCGCGGCCGACAAGAAGTGCACGATCCAGCAGAGCGCGCCGACCTTCTGGACGCGTAAGCGGCTGACCGAGATCCGCACCGAGATCCGGTCCGGCGGCGACTGGACGCCGGTCGACTCGTGGGCGCTCAAGCATCTGTTCGTCGACAACGCGGACGGCAGCCGTACCCTCTGGCTCAACGGCATCACCCACAAGGGCCTGGTCGGTGGCAGCGCCTCGCTGCCGTCGGTCGATCTCTACGGCATTCAGCTGCCCAACCGGGTGGACAAGCCCGGCGACCACATCTCGCCGCTGATCCGCTTCCGGCTGGCGGCCGTCTACACCGACACCGGCGGCCAGCTCGACATCAACTACGCGCCGGTCAACTGCGCGTCGGGCAGCCTGCCCAAGCCGGGGGAGAGCACCAAGCGCTGCTTCCCGGTGAAGTGGTCGCCGTCGGACTCGGTCAAGGAGCCGATCACCGACTGGTTCCACAAGTACGTGGTGGAACGCACCATCGAGACCGACCGCACCGCCAAGTCGTTCGACATGGTGACCAGCTACGAGTACATCGGCGACGCCGGCTGGCGCAAGCCCGAGCCGGACGGCATCACCGACGCCAAGTACGTCACCTGGAGCGACTGGCGCGGCTACGAGGACGTGCGCGTCCGCAAGGGTGACGGCCAGCGGATGACCACCCGGGAGGACAAGAAGTTCTTCCGTGGCATGGACGGCACGCTGACCGACGAGCTCGGCCAGAAGACCACCGACGTCCGGGAATTCATGGGCCTGGAGGCCAGCTCGGTCACGTACGACGGGTCGAAGGTGGTGGAACGCTCGGCCACCACGCCGTGGCGGCAGATCACCCACACCCAGACCGAGACGTGGGGTTCGCGGCGGTCGACCATCGTCCGGCCGGAGACGGTGCGCAAGCAGGTCGCGCTGGACAGCGGCGGGTGGCGCGAGACCAAGCAGATCACCACGTACGACAAGAAGTACGGCGTGGCCACCGAGGTGGACGACCTGGGCGACATCGGCACCGCGGCCGACGACCAGTGCACCACCACGTCGTACGTCACCAACACCACCACCGGCGTGCTGGCCCGGGTGGCCCGGGTCGAGACGGTGGCCGTGAAGTGCGGCCAGCCGGTCGACCGCAGCAAGCAGGTCATCGACGACAAGCGCACCTACTACGACACCAAGGGCTTCGGCGTGGCCCCGGAGCAGGGCTACGTCACCAAGGTCGACCGGCTCGCGTCGCACAACGGCACCACGGCGACGTACAAGACGGTCTCCGAGAGTGACCCGGACGCCTGGGGCCGCGAGGAGTGGTCCAAGAACGGGCTCGGCCGGCTGACCAAGAAGGCCTACACGCACAACGCCGACGGCCTGCTCGTCAAGATGGTCGAGACCAACCCGCTGCTCTGGGACAAGACCGTCGAGTACGCGCCGGCCTGGGGCGCCGAGACCGCACACGTCGACGCCAACGGCCGGCGGGACGAGGCCGACTACGACCCGCTGGGCCGGGTCACCGACGTGTGGCTGGCCGACCGCTCCAAGGCGGCCAAGCAGACGCCCAGCGTCAAGCACACCTATTACCAGCGCAAGGATCTGCCACTGGTCACCCGCACCGAGAAGATCGATGTGGACGGCAGTTATGTGGCCACCTTCGAGCTGTACGACGGGTTCGGCCGGATCCGGCAGAGCCAGCGGCCGGGACCGGGCGGCCGCCTGGTCGCCGACACGTTCTACACGGCCACCGGCAAGGTCGCCAAGGTCAACGACGAGTATCTGGCCGCCGGCGCCCCGGGCGACCGGATCATCGAGGTGAACGACGGCTCGGTGTCCGGGCAGAAGCGCACCGAGTACGACGGCGCCGACCGGCCCAAGGTGGAGATCCAGGCCGTCTCGGGCAACGACAAGTGGCGGACGGTCACCACCTACGGCGGCGACCGGGTGCACGTCGACCCGCCGGAGGGCGGCACGCCGACCACGACGATCATGAACGCCCGGAACACGGTCGCCGAGCTGTGGCAGTACAAGGGCGCCGGGCCGACCGGCGACCACGAGACGGTGAAGTACACGTACACGCCGGGTGGTCAGGTGGCCACCTACACCGACGCGGCGCAGAACGTCTGGCGCAACGTGTACGACCAGCGCGGCCGGCTCAAGGAGGCCACGTCACCGGACGCGGGCACCGTGAAGACCACGTACGACGACCTCGACCAGGTGCTCACCCAGACCACCGCCGACGGCGCCGTGCTCAGCCACGACTGGGACGACATCGGCCGGAAGACGGCCACCTACCGGGGTGAGGGCGCCAACCGCACCAAGATCAGCGAGTGGGTGTTCGACCGGGCCCTGAAGAACCAGATCGACTTCACCCGGCGGTTCGAGGGGACGGCCGAGTACGGCGTCGCCTACTTCGAGCGGGACGCGTTCTACCGCCCCGCGAAGACCCGGTACATCGTCAAGAACGACCCGAACCCCGAGCTGAACGGCACCTACGAGTACGGCACCACGTTCAACCGGGACGGCACCCCGCAGGCGGTCGGTTACCCGAAGGCCGGCGGGCTCGAGGCCGAGGGCGTCACCTGGACGTACGACGCGTTCGACCGGCCGATCGGGATGACCGGCGACACGCCGTACGTGACCGGGACCGAGACCCGGTACACGCACACCGGCTCGCTCATGCAGATCGAGCTGAACACCGGCGGCAAGCAGGCCTGGTTCACCTGGAACTACGAGGAGGGCACCGACCGGCTGACCAAGGCCCGGGTCGACCGGGAGATGGCGCCGGTCGTCGACCTGGACGCCAACTACACCTACGACGCGGCCGGCAACGTCAAGCGGATCGCCGACACCCCGGCCGGTGGCACCCGGGACGTGCAGTGCTTCACCAACGACGGGCTGCGCCGGCTGACCGAGGCGTGGACCAGCGCCAGCACGGCGGCCGACCCGTGCGCCGGTGGGGCGGACACGACCGGGGTGGGCGGCGCGGCGCCGTACCACCACTCGTACACCTATGACCTGGCCGGCAACCGCAAGACCGAGGTGCGCCACGGCGTCAACGGCGGGACGGACGTCAGCAAGGAGTACAAGTACGAGAAGCCGCAGCCGCACGCGGTCAGCTCGGTCATCGAGACCACGGCGTCCGGCACGAAGACCTCGGCGTTCGGCTACGACGAGGCCGGCAACACGACCGCCCGGAACCTGCCCGGCAAGGCGCAGACGCTGGACTGGGACGAGGAGAACCGGATCAGCGTGGTCCGCGAGGGCACGCAGAGCACCAGCTACGTGTACGGGCCGGACGGCAACCGCTGGCTCCGGCGCGAGCCCGGGGCGGTCACGCTCTACCTGCCCGGCACCGAGCTGCGGCTGAACACGACCACCAAGGCCGTCGACGCCACCCGGTACTACACGTTCGGCGACAAGCAGGTCGCCATGCGGACGAAGACCGGCGTGCAGTTCCTCGGCGGCGACCACCAGAACACCGCGATGGTCGCGATCGACGCGGTCAACGGCGCGATCACACGCCGGCGGACCACCGCGTTCGGTGAAGAGCGCTCGGCGCCGTCGGTGTGGCCGAACCAGCGCGGGTTCGTCGGCGGCATCCAGGATCCGACCACCGGCCTGACCCAGCTGGGCGCCCGGCCGTACGATCCCGGGCTCGGCCGGTTCCTCTCGGTCGACCCGGTCACCAGCCCGTCCCAGCCGCAACAGATGCAGGGGTACGGCTACTCCGACCACAACCCGGTCACGCTGGCCGACCCGGACGGCCGGATGCCGGCGCGCGACCCGGACGGCGGCGGCAACCGTGGCGGCAACCAGTCCAGCTGGCACAACCTCACGGTGCTGATCTCCTGGTGGGCCATCCTGTTCCGGTTCGGGCTGCACCGGGACGTCACCGCCGACCTCGGGCCGGGCGGCGCCAAGCGGAACACCATCCCGCGAGCGCACAAAAGCGGCGACGGCCGTTCCGGCAAGGCCGACATCATCATGTGGGGCGAGGACACCGTCTACATCTGGGAGGTGAAGCCGGGCAACGCGGCCGGCAAGGCGGAGGGCAAGCCTCAGATCGAGCGATACATCCGGGAGCTCCAGGCCGAGCTGAAGGGCAAGGGCATCACGGTCAAGGCCGGTCCGGCGATTCCCAGCATGAAGGGCATCCCGACCCCGGACGGCAAGCGGCTGGACATCTGGATGGAGCCGGGCAAGTTCCCGGGGCTGATCTTCTACGGGCCGAGCAAGGACAAGTCGGATCCGAAGCAGCCGTACCGCCCGTACCCGATCCCGGTCCCGGCGACCCAGCCCAAGGAGAACCCGAACACCAACCGGGTGCCGAACGTGTCACCCGGCCCGGCGCCCGGCACCGAGGGGATCCCGAGGCTGGTGCCCGGCCCGAACGGCGGGTCGGTGTCCCCGGCCTACTCGGAGAGCGGCGATCTGCCGTTCCACTTCGATCCGCCGTCGGCGAGTGACGTCGGCCATGGGGCGGTGGCCGTCGCCACCGGGGTCGCGATCGTGATCGGCATCCTCTGGAGCGGCATCACCGGCGCTCCGGCGTAACACCCGCGACGGCCGTGGGCCGGGCATCCCGCCCGGCCCGCGGCCGGTACCGTTTGCGGGTCGGACACGATCACCGGGAGGATCGGATGGAGCCCTTCGTGCGGGCCGTGCTCTATCTGGAGGCGGCCGACCTGCCGGCTCTGAGCCCCTGGCACGACGCGGCCGAGGCGGCGCTGCTGCCGATGGTCCAGCCGCCGGCCGCCCCCGCGGTCAAGCGTGAGGTGACCGGCTTCGTCCGGGCCGCGGACGGCAGCGGCGGCCCGATCGGTGGCGCGGTCTGGGCCGACCACCTGGTGCCCGATCTCGATCAGCTGCAGACGATCTGGAGTTACGGCGACGCCCGGCCGCACGGCCCGGTCGAACACGTCGACGTCCGGGTCTTCCGTACCGGTGGCGGTTTCCTCTGGCTCGACCTGCTCGCCGGCCTGACCGGTCCGGCGGCGCTGCCCGCGGTCTGCACCGCGATGATCGGGGTGCTGCAGGCGACCGGCGCGCAGGCCGACCCGATCTACGGCGAGATCCTGGTCGACCGCGAGCCGCAGAGCCCGCAGACCGCGCTGGACCGGGTGCTGCGCCGCATCGGGGAAGACTCGCTCGAGGCGGGCCGCCGGTTCCTGCGCGGCTACGAGTGGGTCACGGTGTGCCCGTCCGACCTGGCCAAGGCCCTGGGCGGCGCCGGCGCGCTGCGGGCGACCGGCGCGTTCGCCGAGATCACCGAGCTGGGTACGGGCGGCCTGCTGCTCCGGGCCACCGACGACCCGGCCGGCTGGACCGAGGAGGCGGCACGCCGCGTGTTCGACGCGGTGCGCCCGGTGCTGCCGCCGGGCCGGCCGCGCCCCCTCGAGTTCGAGACCATCACCAATGTGGTGATGACCGACGCCCATCCGGGTAGCTGACACCCGCGATCGCGGCGGTCAGCTCGTCCGGGTGGGACAGGAACGGCGAGTGCGCCGCGTCCAGCTCGACCACCGTGGTCGGCGCGGCCGACACCTCGTCGAGGTCCCGCACGAACCGGCGCTGCAACGCCGCCGGCACCGCGTTGTCCTTGGCACAGACCACGTAGGAGTGCGGCACCGCGCCGAACCGCTCGCGGGTCACTCCCGGGTCGGCCACCGTGATGGCGGCCGGGGCGTCGGCGGTGAGCAGCCCCATCGCCGCGTCCGAGGTGTCCGGGTCGACGTCGTGGTAGAAGGTCTCCCGGATCTGCTCGGGATCGGCCGCCACGCGCATCACGCCGGTCTCGGCCGGGTCGCCGCTCAGCAGCCGGTTCACCATCTCGCCGGCGTTCTCCGGGCTCATGAAGTAGTCGATCACCGGCCCGGTCACCGGCGCGAACGCGGCCACGAACATCAGGTGCTCGAAGAGCGACGGCTCCCGCTCGGCCGCGATCGTGGCCACCGCGCCGGCCATGCTGTGCGCCACCACGACGCACGGCTCGCCGCCACCGATCAGCCGGATGTCCTCGATCAGCGTGTCGACGGGGTTCCCGGCCCGCTTCGCCCGCAGGCCGTGCCCTTCGAGATCAACCGCTACGGAGGGTACGCCGCGGGCGGCCAGCCGGGCGGTGACGGGGCTCCAGCACCAGGTGCCGTGCCAGAAGCCATGGACCAGAATCACTGTTCGCATGTGGTCCGACCGTAGGGCCGGCCGGGACGGTCAACCACACATCAGCTGTACGTGGACAGCGCCGCCAATCGCCCTTCGGTGACCTGGCCCGCCGCCTTCATCATCAGCAGCCGCTGCCGGGAGGAGGCGCTGGTCAGCACCGAGCACTCCAGGTCGAGCCGGCCGACCCGCGGGTCGTGCACCACCTTGGCCGAGCAGTGCAGCGCCGACACCGGGTGCCGGTCCCACAGCTCGGCGAACTCCGTACTCGCCGCCCGGAGCTCCTCGACCAGCGCCGCCGCCTCCGGGTCGGCGCCGCGCCGCTGCACGGCCGAGCGCAAGTCGGCGACGTAGGCCAGCGAGGTGTCGGCCTGCTGCTCCGGCGGGTCGAGCCGGTCCCGCCACCCCGGGTCGGTGAACCACAGCCGGACCAGGTTGACGCCCACCATGTCCCCGAACAGCAGCACGTTCAGCCGGTTCTGGGCGATCAGCCCGCCCAGCTCGCCGGACATGAACCCGGGTGTGGTGCCGGCCATCTCGTGCAGCACGTAGGCCAGCTCCGGGTCGGGCTTCCCGGGGGCCGGGCGCGCGGGCGGCGCCTGCCCGGCCAGCAGGTAGAGGTGGTCGCGCTCGTCGTCGGTCAGGCGCAACGCCTCGGCCATGCCGGCCAGCACGGTCACCGACGGCTGCGGCCCCCGGCCCTGCTCGAGCCGCTCGTAGTAGACCGTCGACATGTGCGCCAGCCCGGCCACCTCGTCCCGGCGCAGGCCGGGCGTGCGGCGCCGGGCCCCGTCGGGCAGGCCGACGTCGCCGGGGCTGAGCCGCTCCCGCCGCCGGCGCAGGAAATCACCCAGTTGATCGCGTGTCCGCACCGGCCGAGCATAGATGCCGGTCGTCACCGGCCGGGCGGGCCGAACCGTCGCTGGTAGTCGGTCGGGCTCAGGCCGGTCCGATCGCCACCACGCGATGCGCCCCGGTCACGTGCTGTTTGTACCCGCCAGCTCCGGCGTGTAGCGCTCGGTGCGGCCGCGGCCCGAGCGTTTGGCCTGGTAGAGAGCGATATCGGCGTGGTCGACGAGGCCTTCGGCGGTGTCCGTCTCGGCGTCCATGACGGCGATGCCGATCGAGACGCCGATGGTCACGCTGCGGCCGTCGATCTCGTACGGCCGGGTCAGGTCGTCGCGGATCCGGTCGGCCACCGCGTACGCCCCGGCGTCGTCGTGCAGCCCGCGGCACAGCACCAGGAACTCGTCACCGCCGAAGCGGCTGACGAAGTCCTCGGGCCGGGTCGCCGCGATCAGGCGCCCGCCCACCTCGGCCAGCAGGCGGTCGCCGGTCGCGTGCCCGTACGTGTCGTTGACCGGCTTGAACCCGTCCAGGTCGAGGAACAGCGCCGCCACCGGCCGCTTCTGCGCGATCGCGGCCTCGGCCTGTTCCAGGAACAGCGCCCGGTTGGGCAACCCGGTCAGCGTGTCGTGCAACCGGGCGTGGGCCAGCCGGGCCGAGCTGATCAGGGTGGCCGCGCCGATCAGCAGGATCAGCGTGACCGCGCCGGCGAATCCGGCGAAGATCAGCCAGGCCGCCCGGTTGGTCGCCCGCAGCGGCGCCAGCAGGCCCGACCGGGACGTCGCGATCACCAACCGCCAGGCCGTTCCGGCGACGGGCAGCGTCTGGAAGTAGTCGCCGCCGGTCACGCCGCTGCCGACCCGTGCCGCGGCGGTCGCCAGCCGGGCGTCCGGGACCGGCCGGCCCGCCGGTGTGCCGTCCGAGGCGACCAGCACGTGGCCGGTGCTGTCGACGATGTAGGTCCGGGTCGCCGTCACGTTGAGCGCGCTGCGCAGCACGTCGGCGACCTCGACGGCGCCGGCCGGCACCACGAGCACCCGCGTCCCGCCCTGCGTGGCGAAGGGCTGGAACGCGTAGAGCATCGGGGTGCCGTTCTCCATCGCGACGTCGCCGTACGCCAGTTTCCCGGTCGTCATGGCCAGCCGGAACCCGGGCGAGGCGGGCAACGTCGCCGCCGTCGGCGCGGCCGAGGCCGGCGAGGCGCCCAGCACCGCGCCGTCCGCTCGCAGCACGGCCAGCCAGGCGACGCCCACCCGCTGGACGTCGAGCACGGGGCCGAGGTCGCTGACCGGCCCGGCGAACGTCGTGGTCGCCCAGCCGCGCGTCTTGGTGTCACTGGCGGTGATGGTGTCCCCGGTGACCGACGCGGCCAGCCGGGCCCGGGCGTCGAACTCGCCGACGATCCGGTCGCGCGCCTCGGCCTGCGTCCGGGCCAGGTAGAAGCCGACCAGCCCGACCATGGCGACGGCCAGCATCACTATGCATCCAGCCGCGGCGCGGCGCAGGAGGGCGATGTTCACATCACCCGTATCGGCAGTTCCCGCCCGGCCCTGAGCCGGTCAGCCCCGATAGGTCCGGCCGGCGCCGGGAAGACCGAACCGGGCGGCCGATCGGGGGTGCGAGAACTGCCCTGCCTCGCAAGAATCATCGCAGGGCCGCCACGGCGCGTTCGGCGTCGGTGAACGGCGGCTCGGCCGGCGGGGCCGAGCGTGGCCCGCGGGCGGTGGCCAGCACCGTGCGCGGGCGGAACAGCCGGGTCGCCGGGGCGTTCAGGCTGAACACCCGGACCAGTTCCTCGGCCACGTCCGGCCGGTCCAGCGCGGTGCGGAACAAGCGGTGCTGGTAACGCCAGACCAGGCGGTCGGTGCGGGCCGGCGCGGCCCCGCGTACGCCGGGAAACCGCACGTCGGACCCCGCGGCGTGCCCCCACCCCTCGGCCGCGGCGGCGGTGATCGCGGCCTGGTCCACCCGGTCGCGCAGGATCAACGCCTGCTTGGCGGCGATCGACATGCCGTGGCCGTACACCGGGTTGTAGGCGGCGACCGCGTCACCCAGCGCGACCAGCCCCGCCGGCCACTCCCGCACCCGGTCGTAGCGCCGCCGCCGGTTGGCCGTGGTGTTGGTGACCCGGACCGGGCCGAGCGGCTCGGCGCCGGCGATCAGGTCGCCGACGATCGGGTGCCGCATCGCCCGCGCGAACGCCACGAACTCGTCCTCGCCGGCCGGTGGCTCGCCCCCTCGGGTGCCGGAGAGCGTGACCAGCCAGCGCCCGTCCTCGATCGGCATCAGCGCCGCGGTCTGCCCGGGCCGGCCCAGCGTGGGGTCGGCCTGGATGTTCACGATCGGGAAGTCGCCGGCCGGGGCCCGGAACAGCCGCGTCGCGTACCTCAGCCCCGAGTCGACCACCTGCTGCGGCACCTCCGGGACGCCGAGTTCGCCCAGCCAGTGGGTCAGCCGCGACCCCCGTCCGGTCGCGTCCACGACAAGATCGCCGTTCAAGATCGTTTCTTGGGTACGTGCGCCCGACACCCGCCGCGCGTCGCCGGTCAGGCCGTCGACCGTGGTGCCGTCCATGATCCGCACGTTCGGCCGGGCGAGGACCCGCTGCCGGAGCACGTGGTCGAGGAGGGCCCGGCTGCACGAGATCACGTACTCGCCGGTCGGGCGCCGGGGCAGCCAGCCCTGCGGCAGCAGCATCACATAGCCGTGCGGCAGCCCGAGCCGATGTGCCCCGGCCGCGATCCACGCGTCGACCGTGCCGGGGAGCAGGTCGTCGACGATGCGGGCGCCGCTGGACATCAGCACGTGGGCGTGGTGGCCCTGGGGCAGGCCGCGGCGATGGTCGGGTTCCGAGGGGAGGGTGTCACGTTCGATGAGCGTGACGTCGTAGCGAGGGGTGAGCGCGGCCGTGGCGAGCAGTCCGGCCAGCCCGGCGCCGAGGACGATGGCATGCATGTCGATGCTCCTCAGGTGGGGTCGATCTTCTCGGCCAGTTCGGCGTTGATCCGCAGCAGCTCACGCAGGGTCTCGTCGCGGTGGGCGTCGATCCACCGGGTGGGCGCGGTGATGCAGACGGCGCCGGCCAGGTGGCCGTACCGGCGCAGCGGCACGGTCACCGACTGCCAGCCGGCCACCGGGGACGGGCCGAACGCGTAGCCGTGTGCGCGGATCGCCGCGATCTCCGGGTCGGCCACCATCCGGTCGCCGACCAGGCCGGCCAGCATGACCCGGCCGGGCGCGTCGACCGAGAGCGGCGCGCAGAACAGGATGTCGGAGGTGAGCTGGCGTTCGGCGTCGCCGAGCAACTCGTCGTGCTTCGGCGCGAAGTACGCCAGGCAGTACCGCATCGGCGTGTCCAGCATCAGCGGCACGTAGAGCAGCACGGTCTGGCCGGTGGTCCGCTGCAGCGCGGCGAGCAGCAGCCGGGTCCGGCGGGACAGGGCCAGCATCGACCCGGTGCCGGTCTGGGCCATCACGGACGGTGGGGCCGGCTCGACCGCGCCGGTGTAGGAGTCACCGGCGCGGTCGACGAGCGAGTACCGGCCGCGGTCCGCTTTCGACACGGTGCCGACGCGGATGGCCGACTGGAGGATCCGGTGTGCCGTGGACGGCTCCAATCCCGCCTGGGTGGCGACGTCGCGCAACCGGTGCGGACCCGGTCCGAGCGCGGCCAGCGCGTCGAGCAGGAGGAAGGCACGATCATTGGCGGTGCGGGCAGCGGCTGGAGTCACGATCGTCACGCTTTTCTCCCCGTTGAAGAGAATCGAACCGTCGACTGAACGATGAAACCGATAAATCTCCAAACCCGAGGTCTGTCAGAAAGTTGCCGGTGAGCGTAACTCCATTCCGTGTCTAATGTGTAGCCTTCGGTAATGTAGTGATCATCACCTCGAAACAGGATTTTCAGAACATTCCATTGGGTACTCTGGACCCTTCTGGAACGGGTTGCTCGACATCCCAGTGCTCAACGATTCGGCCGTTCTCCAGCCGCCACAGGTCGACCACCGCGAGCCCCTCGCCCGATTCGCCCGGCAACTTCATGTTGTGGTGCACGGCCACGTGGTCACCGTCGGCCAGGATCAGCTTGATGTCCGAGCTGCCGCCGTAGAACGCGGCCTCGGCCAGATGGTCCAGGTAGGCCTGTCGCCCGGACGGCGCGTCCGGGCTGTGCTGCACGAAGCCCTCCCCGAGGACCTCGGTCAGCCGGCTCAGGTCACGATGCGTGAAGAACTGTTCGTAGCACTCGCGGATAATCTGCTTGTTGCGGTCCGCCGACATTGTGTTTCCTCCGCTTCGAATCGGTGGTGCTCACCAGGTGACGTGCAGTTGCCGAATGCCGTGGAAGTCCATGGATTCGGTGACGGGGAGTCGCTGAGAATGCTCGCTGAGACGCAATCCCGGCAGCCGATGGAAGAGCCGGGGAAGCGCGACGTCGAGTGTGGCCCGGGCCAGCAGATGCCCGATGCACTGATGCGGCCCGAACCCGAACGCCAGATGCTGCCGGGCATTCGGCCGGTCCGGGTCGATCCGGTCCGGGTCCGGGAACCGGTCCGGGTCCCGGTTGGCCGTCTGCAGGCTGAGGACCACGCCCTCGCCGGCCCGGATCAGCTGATCGCCCGCCCGCAGATCCCGGGTGGCGACCCGGGCGATGCCGAGCTGGACGATCGTGTGGAAGCGCAGCAGTTCGTCGGAGGCCACCGGGTCGCGGCTGAGACCAGGATCGGTCAGCAGCGAGTACGCCCCCAGCGCGAGCATGCTGGCCGAGGTGTCGTGCCCCGCGCCGAGCAGCAGCACCAGGTTGTGGATGGCCTCCGGCTCGGTCAGCTCGCCGGCCGCCACCGGCCCGGTCATCAGCCGGCTGATCAGATCGTCCCGGGGCTCCGCGGCCCGCTGCCGGACCAGGCCGCGGAGCAGCTCGGTGATACCGCGCCCGGCGGCCAGCTTGTCCTCGTCGGACCGCTCGCCGTCGGTGAGCACCTCGGTCAGATGCTCGAACTCGTCGTGGCACTCGTAGGGCACCCCGAGCACCCGGCAGATCACGCCGGACGCGACCGGAAGGGCGTACCCGGAAACAAGATCTTTGGGTCCCGCCCCGTCGGCGAACCGCTCCGCGCATTCCGCGGCCACCTCCTCCAGCATCGGCCCGGCGAGACGGGTCGCGGCCACCGTGAACTCGGCCGCCACCATCCGCCGTAGCCGCCCGTGCTCCGGCTCGTCCACCCCGATGAACGTCCGGTTCAGCGGCGGCGTCTCCACGGCCGCCCCGAACCGCGGATAACCCGGCCGGGTGGCGTCCGAGCTGAGCCCCGGCTCCTTCAGCAGCCGCCGCACGTCGTCGTACCGTGTGACCAGCCACGCCTCGGCCCCGCTGGGCAGCACGATCCGGGTGGCCGGCCCGGCCTCCCGCCACGCGGCGTAAACCGCCGGCGGATGCAACGGCTCCTCGCGACTCATCGGGTATCGAACCGGCGCATCCACCCGCAAAGCGGCGCCCGAAGCATCCCCCTCACGCCCCCTTTGCTCTGCGCACTCATACTCACCTCCTGGTCTCATGACACCCTCCAGTTCGGCGATCGGGGCAGGCCGGGCATGGTCCGGACCCGCTCGATCTCCCGCCCGAGCTCCAGCAGGGCGACGTCGCCGCCCGGCGGGCCGATCAGCTGGAGCCCGACCGGCAGCCCCTCGGCCGTGACACCGCAGGGCACGACCAGCGCCGGGCAACCGGCCATGGTGGCGACGGTGGTGAGCGGCCACGAGGCGGCGACCGCGCCCAGGTCGTCGAGCGGCATCCGCCAGGGCAGCACCCCGAACGCCGGGGTCACCAGCACGCCGAGATCCGTGCGCTGGGCCTTGGCGTGCACGGCCCGCGCGGCGGCCAGCCGGGCCGGCGACAGCGATCGTCCCGCCTCCACCTCGGCCCGGATGCCCGCCCCGAGCCGGTCGGAGAACCGGTCGACCGCCGGCCCGTGCAGCACCGCGGCCCGATGCGCGAGCAGGTCCACACAGGCCTCGTGCCACCCGTCGACCTGGGGCGAAGCCGCCTCGACCCGGTCGCCGAGCGCCGCCGCCACCACGTGGGCGCAGATGTCCGCGATGGCCGGATCGACCGGCACGCGACCGCCGAGGTCGGCGCTGTAACCGATCCTGCTCACCGGCGGCGCGGCCGGCTGCGACGGCGCCATCGCCCGCAGCATGAGCAGGGCGTCGTCGACGTCCCGGGCGATCGGTCCGTGCACGGTGAACCCCGGCACCGGATCTTCCGGGAAGGCCGCCGCCGGCACCAGGCCGGGCGTGGTCCGCAGCCCGACCACCCCGCAGAACGCCGCCGGGATGCGGATCGAGCCGGCCGTGTCCTCGCCGTGGGCCAGCCAGGACGTGCCGGACGCGACCGAGGCTGCTGCTCCGCCGCTGGACGCGCCGCAGCTCAGGGCCGTGTTCCAGGGGTTACGGGTCGGTCCGAAAAGGTCGTTCGTGGTCTCCGGGCCGGACAGGAGCTCGGGCACGTTGGTCTTGCCGATCACCGCCATGCCCTGTGCTTCCAGTCGTCGCACCAACGGGTCCGAGGTGCTCGCGACCCTAGGCGCACGACCAGGAGGTGAGTATGAGTGCGCAGAGCAAAGTAGCGAGCCGAGGGTGGTGGGCAAACCGGCGACGTCGAGCACGTCCTTGACCGTGATGGGAAGGCCGGGCCGCGGCGACGCCACGCGCAGCGGCACCGCGTTGATCACCGGGTCCACCGACGCCAGCTGCGCGAGAGCGGCGTCGCGGACCTCCTCGCCGTCGAGCCGGCCCGATCGGAGCCGGGCGAGCACCTCGCGGGCCGACAGGGCGAGCAGGGCATTCGGGAGGGCCTGGGCGGGCTGGGTGTGCGGGGCGGGCTGGGTGTGCGGGGCGGGCTGGGTGTGGGGGGCGGGCGGGCTCATGCCGACGGCCAGTGGGCGCGGGCGGCCAGCTTCTCGAACTGGCGCACCTCGGTGTGGAAGCCGTCGGAGCGGCGGGCGACCGTGACGGAGGCCGGCGAGTCCAGCTCGACGAAGCGGAAGAACTGGAGGGACACCGACAGCGGGGCGTAGAACGGGTCGCCCGACGTGGCGATCACGGCCTGGCGCATCGCCTCGGTGAGCAGCATGCCGGGGGCGTGGTCGGTCGGGTTGTCGAAGAAGTTCGGGTGCTCGGGGTCCACCCGCAGCCGGAAGCCGGCGCCGTGCGGCGAGATCACCACGTCGCGGGCGAGGGCGCGGCCGGCCGTGTGCGGGTCGACCGGGGGCGGCATCGTGGCCCGGGACAGGGCGACCGTGGCGGGGTCGCGGCCGCGTACCTTCAGGTAGGTCTCGTTGGGCGGCACGATGGCCTGGCCGGTGCCGGTGGCGATGCGGTCGCCGCCGCGGAACAGGGACATGCCGATCGTCGTCTGCATGATGCTGTGCGACGCCGTGGAGGCGGGGCGGGCCGTGGTGAGCTCGACGATCAGCTCGGTCGGGTCGGCGGTGACCTTCAGGCCGGCCGGGTCCACGGTGAACTCCACCGACCGCATGATCTGCATGGTGGCCAGCGGCACGTCGTCGACGACGTGGGCGATCAGCAGCGCGGCCTGGCGGAAGGTCTCCAGCACCAGGATCGGGTCGTGCGTCTCGTGGTCGAGCAGCGTGTAGTAGCCGCCCAGCCGCGACCAGGCGGCCCCGGCGGTCAGCGTGCTGCCCTCCTTGGCGTACGAGGTGATCAGCACGGTCGTCGTGTCGCCGCGGTCGACCAGGGCGCGCGGCACCAGCGTGTCGAAGGTGATCATGAGAGCTCCAGGGAGAGGCCGGCGGGCGGGAAGGACGGCAGATCCACGTCGGACGTCGCGACCGCCACGTCGAACGAAGGGGCGTGCAGGTAGGCGGCGCCGAAGGCCGGGAGGTCGGCGGTGACGACGCGGTCGCCGAGCTTCCGGCGTACCAGAACGGCGTTCTCGGTGGGGTTGAAGGCGAACAGGCCCACCGGATGGCCGGCCGGGTCCTCGTGGACGAACGCCACGCCCGGGTCGCTGGCCGGGTGGGCGTAGCGCGGTGCCGGCAGCAGCCGGGGCAGCGTCTCGGCGGCCACGGTGATCGGCACCAGCACGTCGCCGATCTCGGACCAGCCGGGGCGGGCCCGCTCGGCCAGCAGGATCACCGAGCCACCGCCGTCCCGGTGCCGGCGCAGCAGCGCGAGCAGCGCGTCGTCCGGATCCTGGGCGCCCAGCGGCACCAGCCAGACGTCGCCGACCCGCTCGTGCGCGGCGCTGCGTTCGGTGAGCACGTCCACCCGGTACTGGTGGTCGGTCATCAGCGCGATCGAGGCGTCGATCGCGGCCCGCAGCACCGCGTCGGCCGGGCCGTCCGCCTCGGTCCACGCCGCCGCCCGGGCCAGCACGTCGGGCACCAGCAGGGCGAGATCGGCCGAGAACCGCGCGCCGTGCGGGACCTCCGGCGCCCGGAGCAGGTCGCGCAGAGCGTGCAGGGCGTGCAGGTTCGCTCCGGTACGCCCGTTCTCGTGCAACGGGGCGCCGGGGCAGTACGGCGGCCCGTAGTCGGCCGGGTCCAGCCCCTCCGACCGCAGCCCGGCCGGGTCCAGGTCGATCTCCGGACCCCAGTGCGTGGTGGCCGTGGACGTGTAGACGCTGCACGTGGACGACCCGAGCCCGAGGGCGAGCAGCGCGTGGAACAGCACCGTGCCGGGCCGGGCGAATGATTCGTCGGTCCAGGTGAAGCCCCAGTTGTCCTCGACGTTGCTGGACCGGCGGGCGCGGACCCCGAACCAGTGCGCGGCGAACGCGTCGGCCGACCGGGACGCGTTGCCCACCCAACTCGTGTAGCCCTCGTGGAAGCCGATGTCGTCCAGGTCGGCGGTGCGCAGGAGCCAGCCGGCGGCGCTGCCGGCCACGGTCAGGTCGGGCAGCGGCAGGTTGACCGTGGCGATCTCCCGGGTGGCCGGCTTCAGGGCGGCCGCGAGCTCCTCGTACTGCGCCCTCAGCACCGTGCCGCCGTGCCGGGCCCACGCCGCGCGCACCGCCATCGGCCAGTTCCGCGGTGACGTGCGGGCCGCCTCGGCCAGCGCCGGGTCGGTCCGGGCCAGCGCGCTGATGAACGCCGCGATCGCCGGCGCCGCGAAGTCGTGCGCGGTGACCGCCCGGTTGGCGTCGCTGTAGACGCCCTCGTTGCCGAGCTGGACCGCGACCACCGGGCCGGCCGGGGCCAGATGTGGCGTCAGCACCTGCTCGTCCACGGCCGACAACCACCGGCGGACCTGCGCCGCGTACGCCGGGCCGAACGTGCTCGGCAGGGCCAGGGCCTGGGAGGTCACCGGCTTGCCGTCGGCGTCCAGCACGGCCGGCAGGGCCGGGTCGACGGTCGGGCTGACCCGGTCGGGCAGCCCGCCCAGCTGCACCTCGCCGTGCACGAACGGGCCGGGCTTGAGAACGGCTCTCATGCCGTGCGCGGCGATCAGCCGGAGCAGCCGGAGCACGTCGCGCTGGGCGTCGGTGGCGCCGCTGAAGTCGTACCCGTCGCCGTCGATCTCGTGGAACCGCCACGGGAGGTAGCAGGTCACCACGTCGATCCCGGCCGTGGCCAGGGCGCCGAGGTTGGCGTCCCAGCGTTCCGGCAGCGCGCGGTAGTAGGGGTATTCGCCGTAGAGCAGCGGCCGGGTCACGCGGCACCACCGCCCGGCTCGATGACCACTTTCAGGCCCGCGTATGCGGCCCCGCCGCCGATGCCCAGCGCGGTCAGCGCCGCGTCCACCCGGTCGAGCCCGAAATGGTGCGACACGATCCGTTCCAGCGGCAGGTGCCGGGCCATCCGCACGGCCCGCCCGAAGACCTGGCTGTTGTAGTCGCCGGCGCCGATGATCCGCAGACCACGCTGGAGCAGCTCGAGCGGGCGCACCTCGGCCGTGGCCCGCTCGTCGAAGCCCATCACCACGACCCGGCCCAGGTCGGCGGCCAGCGCGCAGGCCTCCGGCAGCAGCGACCCGACGGTGTCCACGACCACGTCGGCCCGGCTGGGCGTCTCGGTCACCGTCACGGTCGTGTCCTCGAAGAACGTGACCGCGGCGTCGCGCCGGAACGGGTCCTTCTCGACCAGCTGCACGGACGCGCCGAACTCGGACGCGGCCAGCGCGGTGACCGTGCCGATCGGCCCGGCGCCGAGCACCGCGACCCGGTCCCCGGCGCCGACGGACGCGGCGAGCAGGTTGTTGAGCACGCAGGCCAGGGGTTCGACCAGCACCGCCCGGTCGTAGGACATGCCGTCCGGGATCAGGTGCAGGAAACGTTCCTCGAGCCGCATGAACTCGGCGAACGCTCCGTCCCGGTCGATCCCGATCTCGTTGCCGGTCTTGTTCTCGCAGAAGTTGAGCACGCCGTCGCGGCACCGGTCGCACAGCCCGCAGTAGAGCGTCGGGTTGACGATCACCCGGTCGCCCGGCTTGAGCGTGGTGACGCCACTGCCCGTCTCGACGACCTCGCCGACCGCCTCGTGTCCCATCACCACGCCCGGCTCGGCCGGGAACTTGCCGAGCAGCACACCGCGGTCCGTACCGCAGATCCCGACCTGCACCACGCGCAGCACCACGTCGTCCGGCGCCGCGCAGACCGGTCGCGGCCGGTCGACCAGCTCCAGCGTCCGATCGACGCCCAGTACCAGGGCTTTCATCGTGTGACCTCCCATTACCAGCGGATCAAGGCGTGCCATTACCAGCGGATCGAGGCGTGCCATTACCAGCGGATCGTGTCGAGCAGAGCCTGGTGCAGTTCCGGTGTCGACGCGGCCACGCAGGAGCGCTGCGCCTCCGGGTCGACGGCCAGCAGGGGCGTGGGGCCGAGCGACTCGCCGTACGCGTCGGTGACCACCACCCCGGCGCGGCGGGCCAGGTAGACCGCGGCCGCGATGTCGTAGGGGAAGAGGTGCAGGATGTTGCCGCGCCCGACCCGCCGGAAGTCGCTCTCGGTCGCCGGGTGGTCGCGCAGGACCCGGTTGCCGATGTCGACGTACGCGTCGAGCTGGCCGGTGATGATCCGGCTGATCGAGAACGTGGCGCTGTTGAACAGGAAGATGCCGCCGGTGTTGGCGCTGGCGTCGACCAGGTGCGCGTACGCGTCGGTCATCAGCCGCATCGGGTGGCCGTTGAACTCCAGCGACCAGAACATCCGGTCGATCGAGGTGGTCCGGCTGAGCCGGGGCAGCGTCCAGTCGTAGCCGTGCCACTCCAGCGGCGCCGCCAGCGTGTCGTCGGCGTAGAGCCGCTTCCCGCTCTGCAGTTCGAGCAAGTGGGCGGCGCAGACGTCGGCGAGGGTCGGATCGTCGGTCAGGGGCGCCGCGGCGATCGACACGGTGGCCATCTCCAGGCCCGCGGACGCCGGCCGGGTGCCGTCGATCGGGTCGATGAGCAGCACGTGCCGCGGGTCGGGCCCGGTCGTCCGCAGGATGTTGTCCTCGGTGTAGACGGCCACCGGCTCGGGTGCGTGCTCGGTCAGGTGCTTCCAGACCGCGTCCTCGGCCACGGCGTCGATGTCGAACTGGGCGTCGCCGCCGGGGGAGTCGCCCTGCACGTGCCGGGGGAGGCCGGCCCGGGCGTGGTCCAGCACGGCGGTCCGCACGGCCTGGGCGGTGCCGAGGAGCAGGGTACGCAGGTGAGCGCTCATCGGGTCACCGCACGCAGCAGCGCCTCGAAGCGGTCGCCGATCTCGTCCGCCTGGGCCATGGTGAGGATCAGCGGCGGCCGGATCTTGATCACGTTGCCGTGCCCGTAGCGGGACGTCCGCAGGATCAGCCCGTGTTCCATGGCGCGCGCGGCCAGTTCGTTGGTCAGCGCCACGTCCGGTTCCCGGTCCGGCTTGATCATCTCGGCGCCGATCATCAGACCCACTCCGCGCACGTCCCCGATGCACGGGAAGCGGCGCTGCAGGTCGGTCAGCCGGGCCATGATCCGCTCGCCGGTGGCGGTGACGTTGGCCAGGAACTCCGGCTTGCCGACGATGTCCAGGGTCACGCTCGCGGCCGCCGCGGCCAGCAGGTTGGCGCCGTAGGTGAACGAGTGGTGGTGCCCGGGCAGCCCGGTCAGCCGTTCGCCGGTGAGGATCGCGGCCACCTGGGCGCCGCTGCCGCCGAGTCCTTTTCCGACGGTTATCGCGTCCGGTTCCACCCCGAAGTGCTGAGCTGCGAACATTTTCCCGGTACGCCCGATCCCGGTCTGGATCTCGTCCAGGATCAGCGCGATACCGTGCCGGTCGCAGAACTGTCGCAACGCCGGCAGATAGCCGTCCGGGGAAACGATGTTCCCGCCGTTGCCGGAGATCGGCTCGAGCACGATCGCGGCGACCTGGCCACCGCTCGCGTACTCCAGGAAATCGTCGAGCCGGTCCACGCACATCAGCCCGCAGGTGTTTCGGTCCTGCCCATAGAAACAGCGATAGCAGTACGGATCGGGAACCTGCACCGAGCCCGGATAGAGCAGCGGGAACGGCGCCTTCCGAAACGCGTTCCCGGACATCGACGTCATCATCATGGTCTGGCCGAGATGGCTGCGGAACAGCGTGATGACCTCGCGCCGCCCGGTGGCCGCCTGGGCCATCTTGATGGCGCCCTCGTTGGCCTCCGAGCCGCCCGCCACCTTGAGATGCACCCTGGTCAGGCTCTCGGGGGAGCAGGCGACCAGCTTGCCGACCAGGTCGTCGACCGGGTCGCTGCGGAAGGTCGAGGTCAGATGAATGGCGAGCTCGGCCTGTTTCTGAACGGCGCCGACGACGGCCGGATGGGAATAGCCGAGGCTCAGGTTGAACGTCGCCGACGCACAGTCCAGATAGGCCTCGCCCGCGTCGTCGTAGAGATAGACACCCTCGCCCCTCACCATTCTGTGGTCGCTGACCTCGTAATAGATCATGTCCCTGACAGACGGTTTCATCAGCACCTCTTGTCGAGTGGGTCTGATGCGTCTGATGTTTGGTGAGATCCGAACGCCGGTCAACGTTTGTCGTGATTGGAAAGAGTGCTTCCCGTGACGCCGAAAAATCGTGGATCACGTTCCACGTCGTGGAAATGCGCCACGGTGCGTCACCATCCCTTTTGGAGCATGTACGCTCATGGGTCATGACCGACCGCGACGTCAGCGACAAGCTGGACACGTCCATCCCGCACTCCGCCCGGGTCTGGAACTACTGGCTCGGTGGCAAGGACAACTTCGAGGTCGACCGCCAGGTCGGCGATCAGTTCGCCCAGCTGTACCCGGACATCGCGGTGGTCGCCCGGTCGTCGCGCGCGTTCCTCAAGCGCGCGGTCACCCATCTCGCCGCCGAGCAGGGCATCCGCCAGTTCCTCGACATCGGCACCGGCATGCCGACGGCCGAGAACACCCACCAGGTGGCCCAGGCCGTCGCGCCCGACGCGCGGATCGTCTACGTCGACAACGACCCGCTGGTCCTGGTGCACGCGCGGGCGCTGCTGACCGGCACCGACGAGGGCGCCACCGAGTACCTCGACGCCGACCTGCACGACCCGGCCGACATCATCGCCAAGGCCGGCGAGACCACCCTCGACCTGTCCCAGCCGGTCGCGCTGATCCTGATGAACATCCTCGGTCACGTCCCCGACCTCGACCGGGCCGACGAGATCGCCCACACGCTGATGGCCGCCCTGCCCCCGGGCAGCTACCTGGTCACCGCGGACGGCACCAACGTCATCGACGGCCCGGCGTTCGAGCAGGCCATCGGGGTGTGGAACGCGAACGCGCCGCTCTCGTACCACCTGCGGCACCCCGACGAGCTGACCCGCTTCCTGACCGGCCTCGAGGTGCTCGAGCCGGGCCTGGTCCCGTGCGCGTCCTGGCGCCCGTCGCCCGACGCCCCGCCGGAAGACCTGCGCCCGACCGACGAGTACGGCGCGGTCGGCCGCAAGCCGTAGGGCGCAAGCCGTAGTGGTGGCCCAGGACGGTATCCGCGGGCCGGATGCCGCCCTGGGCTACCACCAGACTCAGAGGCGGATCACCTCGTCGCGGAGGCGGGCCTGCTCGGCGGCCCAGACGACGCGGTGGGTGGCCAGGCTCTCCACCGGGTCGGAGGGGAGCAGGGCCGGGTCGCCGCCGGCCACGGCCGCGATGAAGGCCTCGGTCAGGCCCTCGTCGCCGCCACCGTGCCCGTCGGCCGCCGACGAGCCGCCCGCCTCCTCGGAGTCGAACACCTCGGTCTCGCCGGTGACGAAGTCGAGCAGCGTCACGTGCCGGCCATCGCCGTCGAGGTAGCCGCGGGTGCCCTGCAGCCGGGTGCGGCGGTGTTCCATCGGGGTGAACGCGCTGACCGTGAACGAGCAGGTCGCGCCGTCCGGGAAGGCCAGGTTCACCACCTGGTGGTCGACCACGTCGTTGTCGCAGGCGTAGACGCAGCGGCCGTACGGGCCCTCGCGCAGCGCCGTCCGCAGCGACTCCTCGGTGGCGATCGGGGTGACCGCGCCCAGCGGCCAGAAGTGGTCGTCCGGGTCGGCCAGGGCCTGCTCGTAGCGCCGCTTGGCCGAGTACGGGCAGGTCGACTCGACCGAGCAGTCGAGGCACCGATCGGCCGCGCCGGCCGGGCGCTCGGACGGCCGGAAGTGGCTGAGGCTGCCGAACGACGACACCCGCTCGGGCAGCTGCCCGAACAGGTGCACCAGCCAGTCGATGTCGTGGCAGCACTTGGTCAGCAGCAGCGGACCGGACTCCTCGGTGTTGCGCCAGTTGCCGCGCACGAACGAGTGCGCGAAGTGCCACCAGCCGACCGGCTCCAGGTGTTGCACGCTGACCAGTTTCCCGATCCGCCCGGTGTCCAGCAGGCCCTTGACCAGCCGGGTGTAGGGCGTGTAGCGCATCACGTGACAGACCGCGGCGATCACCTTGTTGCGCACCGCCGCCTCGACGATGGCCGCCGCGTCCTCCTCGGTCGGCGCCAGCGGCTTCTCGATGAGCAGGTGGTAGCCGAGGTCGGCGAGCCGGACCGCGGGGTCGCGGTGCATCCGGTCCTGGGTCGCGACGATCGCCGCGTCGGCCAGCCGGGGCTCGGCGACCAGGCCGGACCAGGAGTCGAAGACGAACTCGGGCGCGATGCCGAATTCGGCGGCGGCGGCCGTGCGGCGGCCGGGGTCGGGCTCGGCGACGGCGACGACACGCGCGTCACCGGTCGAGACGGCGTGCCGTGCGTACGCCTGACCCCGAAGGCCGGCCCCGACGAGAGCTAGAGTCACCGCAGACATGGCGTCCCTTCGCGTTTAATTAACAAGGACTCCATTAAAAGCACCGAGACGGCCGTACGCCAAGGGGACACGTTGACCGCGCATCTCGCCGGCGGGGATCTCTCCCGCCTCCGTCAGCTCAACGCGCACAGCGCGATCCGGACGCTGCGGGACGAGCCGTCCCTGACCCTGACGGAACTGTCCAAACGGATCGGCCTGTCCCGCGCCTCGACCGAGGACGTGGTGCGTGAGCTGCTCGATCTGGGCTGGGTGACCGAGGTCGAACCGGCGGCGGGCGGGGTGGGCCGCCCGGCCCGGCGGTACCGCTTCAACGCCGGCGCCGGCCACCTGCTCGGCGTCGACGTCGGCGGCCACAAGGTGCTGGCCCTGGTCACCGACCTGGACGGCACGGTGCTGCACAGCCGGCGGGTCGAGGTGACCACCGACCTGGGCCGGCGGGAACGGCTGGCCGCGGTCGACCGGGCCGTCACCGGGGTGCTGCGCGAGGCCGGGCCGATCGCCGACCGGTTGTGGGCGACCGGGGTGGCGACCACCGGCTGGGTCGACGGCTCGGGCCGGGTGCTGCTGTCCGACGCGCTGCCCGAGTGGACCGGGATCGACCTCGCCGCGCACGTGTCCCGGCTGGTGCCGGGCCGGGTGCTGGTCGAGAACGACAGCAAGCTGGCGGCCCTGGCCGAGACCTGGCGGGGGGTCGCCCGGTATGTCTCCGACCTGGTCTTCATCCTGTCCGGCTGGCGCACCGGGGCCGGCCTGATCATCGGCGGCCGGCTGCACCGCGGGTTCGCCCAGGGCGCCGGCGAGCTCGGCGCGCTGCCCGTGGTGGGCTGGAAGCGGGCGCCCGACCACCTGGCCGCGTGGCCGAGCGGGAGCGACATCTTCGCTGCGGCGCGAGCCGGTGACCGGGCCGCGCTGGCCGCCGTCCGGCGCTACGTGAAAGACCTCGCGCTGGGCGTGTCCGCGCTGGTCCTGACGCTCGACCCGGAGCTGGTGGTGATCGGCGGCGGGTTCTCCCGGTCGGCCGACGTGCTGATCGGGCCGCTGCGTCAGGAACTGGACCGCTGGGTCCTGCGTACGCCGGAGATCCGGGTCTCGACCCTGGCCGACGAGGGGGTGGCGCTGGGCGCCGCCAAGCTCGCCCTGGACTCGGCCGAGGACCGCTTCTCGCTCATTCGAGGATGACCGTTTGCCCCGAGTGCCTTGTGATCGGCGTCGCAGTGCACTAAATAATTTCCATGGGCTCCAGGATATTTCTGAATTTGAAACTTTGTGGCACGGCCCTGCTGGCCGTGGGACTCACCTTGACCGCCGGCGCCTGCTCCGGCGGGGACGACAAAGCGGCCGACCCCAACGAGAAGGTCACCCTGACCTACGGCGTCTGGGACGTGAACCAGCAGCCGGCCATGCAGGAGCTGGCCACGGCGTTCACCAAGACGCACCCCAACGTCACCGTCAATGTCCAGCTCACGCCCTGGGAGGGCTACTGGACCAAGCTGAAGGCCGCGGTCACCGGGGGCGCCGCCCCCGACGTGTTCTGGATGAACGGCCCCAACTTCCAGCTGTACGCCTCCAACAAGGTCATCGCGCCCAACCCGGAGCAGGTCGACGCGTCGGTCTACCCCAAGGCGCTGGTCGACCTCTACACCTTCGACGGCAAGCAGTACGGGCTGCCGAAGGACATGGACACCATCGGCGTCTGGTACAACAAGAAGCTCTTCGACGCGAAGAAGGTGGCGTACCCGAAGGACGGCTGGACCTGGGCCGACTTCCAGGACGCGGCGGCGAAGCTGACCGACGCCAAGGCCGGCGTCTACGGCACCGCGGCCGAGCTGACCAGCTTCCAGGAATACCAGTACAACACCATCGCCCAGGCCGGCGGCTACGTGATCTCGCCGGACGGCAAGAAGTCCGGGTACGACGACCCGAAGACCATCGCCGGCCTGAAGTTCTGGACCGACCTGCTCGACAAGAAGCAGTCGCCCGACCTCAAGACGATGACCGACACGGTGCCGCTCCAGCTCTTCGAGTCGGGCAAGGTGGCCATGTACTGGGGCGGGTCGTGGAACGTCTCCGAGTTCACCGGGAACGACTACGCCAAGGACAAGGTCGACGTGGCGCCGCTGCCCAAGGGTGAGAAGCAGGCGACCATCATCCACGGCGTGTCGAACGTGGTCGGCGCCAAGAGCGAGCACCCCGACCAGGCGTGGGAGTTCGTCAAGTACCTCGGCTCCAAGGAGGCGGCGGAGATCCTCGGCAAGACCGGGCCGATCCCGGCGTACAACGGCACCCAGCAGGCCTGGGTGGCCAAGTACCCGAACCTGAAGCTCCAGACCTTCCTCGACTCGGTGAGCTACGCCGTGCCGTTCCCGGTCTCCAAGAACACCGCCGCCTGGAACGAGGCCGAGCTGACCTACCTCACCAAGGCCTGGAACGGGCAGCAGCCGGTCGACCAGGCGTCGGTCGAACTGGCCAAGGCGATGAACGACCTGCTCGCCAAGGAGTGAGGGTGGCACGTCGCAAGGACCGGGTGTCCGAGGCGCTGTGGGCGTACGCGTTGATCGCGCCCACGGCCCTCGGGCTCGGGGTCTTCTACCTGTGGCCGGTGCTGCAGACCGCCTACTTCTCGTTCACCGAGTGGGGCGCGTTCGGCGGCCACGAGTGGTCCGGGCTCGACAACTACGTGCGGCTGGCCGGCGACCCGGAACTTGGCCGGGCGCTGGTCAACACCTTCACGTACACCGCCCTGGGTCTGCTCTCGATCCCGCTCGCGATGGTGTGCGCGGCGCTGCTCAACCGGAAGATGTGGGGGGTCGGCGTCTACCGCACCCTGTTCTTCCTGCCGTACGTGACCATGCCGGTGGCCGTGGCGATGGTCTGGCGCTGGCTCTACAACGGCGACTACGGCCTGATCAACTACGGGTTGTCGCTGGTCGGCGTGGATGGGCCGAACTGGATCGCCGACCCTGACACCGCCCTCTACGCGCTGGTCGTGATCGGGGTCTGGAGCAGCATCGGCTACAACATGATCATCCTGCTGGCCGGCATGCAGTCCATCCCGGCCGACTACTACGAGGCCGCCTCGCTGGACGGCGCCGGCCCGGTCCGGCAGTTCTTCCGGATCACCCTGCCGCTGCTGTCGCCGACCGCGTTCTTCGTCTCGGTGATCTCGGTGATCGGGTCGCTGCAGCTCTTCGACCTGGTCTTCGTCATCGCCGGCTCGGGCGCGTCGGCGCGGGCCAACCCGGCCTTCCCCCGCCTGCAGACGGTGGTCCAGCTCTTCTACGACCGGGCCTTCGTGACCAACGACCGGGGGTACGCGGCCGCGATCGTGATGCTGCTCCTGCTGATCATCGTGATCCTGACCGCGGTGCAGTTCCGCCTCCAGCGCCGGTGGGTGCACTATGCCTAGGCGCGCCCTGCTGCACACCGTGCTGATCGCGGCGTCGCTGGCCATGGTCGTGCCGTTCGTCTGGCAGATCATCACGTCGCTCAAGACGCTGTCCGCCGCCACGGCCGTGCCACCCTCGCTGCTGCCGGAGGGACACTGGGCCAACTACGGGCGGGTCTTCGACCTGTTGCCGTTCGGGACCCAGTTCCTCAACACGGTGATCATGGCGCTGGCGCGTACCCTCGGACAGGTTCTGTTCTGTTCGATGGCGGCCTACGCCTTCGCGCGGCTGCGTTTCCCCGGCAAGCGCGTGCTGTTCGCGGTCATCCTCAGCGTGCTGATGGTGCCGCCGCAGCTGTTCATCATCCCGCAGTACCAGATCATGTCCGATCTCGGCTGGCTCAACAGTCTCCAGGCGCTGATCGTGCCCGGCCTGTTCAGCGCGTTCGGCGTGTTCCTGCTGCGGCAGTTCTTCCTCAGCCTGCCGGTCGAGCTGGAGGAGGCGGCCCGCATCGACGGCGCCGGGCCGTTGCGCATCTACTGGTCGATCGTCCTCCCGCTGGCCCGGCCGGGGCTGGTCGCGCTGGCCGTACTCACGCTTCTCTGGTCCTGGAACGACCTTTTCTGGCCGCTGGTGGTGAACAGCGATCCGTCGACGATGACGCTGTCGGCCGGGCTCGCGTCACTCCAGGGCCAGTACCAGACCGACTACCCCGTGCTGATGGCCGGCTCGCTGCTCGCGTCGCTGCCGGTCATCGTCGTTTTCGTGTTCCTGCAACGGCAGTTCATCCAGGGCATCGCACAGACCGGAATAAAGGGGTGAGGCAATGAAGATCATCGCCACTGTCGCTCTACTCGCGTCTCTGCTCACCGGATCGTCGTTATGCTCCAACGTCTCCTACCCACCGTCGACCGAGGTCTTCGCCAATCCCGAGCGGGGCTTCTACCACCACACCGGTGACTGCGACTCGTCCACCTTCGACGAGGCGACGCTGCGGTCCTACCGGACGTCCCAGTCCATCTCCCTGGTGATGTGCATCTTCTACCTGCGTTCCTACCGCACCTCACCGATCGCGCCGGCGGCCCTGGCGCACCTCCAGTCGCAGCTGGACACCGTTCGCCGGGCCGGCCTGAAGGTCGTCCTCCGGTTCGCGTACACCGACTCGGACGACGCCGACGCGACCCCCGCGCAGGTGTCGTCGCACCTCGACCAGCTCGCGCCCTACCTGCGGAACAACGCCGACGTGATCTCGGTCGTGCAGGCCGGCATGATCGGCACCTGGGGCGAGTGGTGGGACACCCGGAACTTCGGCGACGAGGGCGTGATCAACGAGCAGAACTGGCGGGACCGGAAGGCGGTCACCGACAAGCTGCTGAGCGTGGTCCCCTCGTCGAGGGCCATCCAGCTGCGCACCCCCAAGTTCAAGCGCACGATGTACGGAACCTCGACCACGGTGCCGCGGATCGGCCACCACAACGACTGCTTCCTGGCCAGCCCCGACGACTTCGGCACCTACGAGAACCCGTCGGTCGAATACCCGTACCTCCAGCAGGACACGCTCCGGGTGCCGATGGGCGGCGAGACCTGCGTGGTCAACCCGCCGCGCTCCCAGTGCCCGACGGCGACGGCCGAGCTGGCCGGCTTCCACTGGTCGTACCTGAACACCGACTACAACCGGGACGTCCTCAACACCTGGACCTCCTGCATCACCGATGTCACCCGGAAACTCGGCTACCGCCTGGCGCTGACCTCGGGCACCTACCCCGCCTCGGCCACCCGCGGCGGCGCCTTGCCGGTCACCATCGGCGTCCGCAACGAGGGCTACGCCGCGCCGTACAACCCGCGCAACGTGAAACTGGTGCTGCGCAACGCGTCCAGTGGGGCGCTGACCCGGCTGGCCCTCTCCTCGGACCCGCGAACCTGGGCGGCCGGCGCCACGGCGTCGATCAACCAGTCGGTGACCGTTCCCTCGTCCCTGCCGACCGGTCAGTACCAGCTGTACCTGGAACTGCCCGACCCGCTGCTGGCCACCCGGCCGGAGTACTCGATCCGCCTCGCCAACCAGGGCACCTGGGACGCGAGCACCGGCCTGAACAACCTGAACGCCACGGTCACCATCCGGTAACACTCTTCTGGTGACGCCGGGTGATGCAACCCACCTGCGCCGGGGCCGCGACCCGTTCGCTGCCCCGGCGCGGCCAGAATTTCCGCCATGACCGTGATCAGCACGTGGCGCGCATCGGACCCGGCGCCGACCCGCCTGTCCGTGGCCCGCGAGCTGGTGACCGTCTGGACCGTGCACGTCCAGCGCTCGCTGCGCCTGATCCTGTCGTAGCTGCCGCTTCCGGCCGCGATCTTCGCGATTGGCGCCTTCAAGGCCAAGATCAAGTTCAAAGGGCTTTGTTTCCCGCGTTCGTCGGGGTACGGATCGTATGCTCCCGCGGGCTACGGGCTGGGGCCCATCGGAGATGGCCCGAGCCCTTCCGGGTCCGTGCGCGCAAGCCCAAAATCGGCGAGCCGAGGGGCTCGTCGTGGCCGACGGGTCTCTCAGTGGCGGCGTTTCCGCTGTTCAACGCGATTGAGGGCAGTCCTCGGCGGCCCCGGTGACCGTGGAGCTCGGGATCGCGGTGAGGCGGGTGGGCGTACTCGGCGAACGCCGGAGGCGCGGACGCCCGAATAGGTGGTTCGTGAAAAGGTGCAGCAAACCGCCGGGGTGGCCCGTTAGCTGAAGAGGCGAGCGGGGGGAGCGGGGATGCGGGACAGCGAGGCCTTCGACGAGTTCTACCGGGACACCTCCGCGCGCATGGTGCGGTACGGGTACGCGATGGTCGGGGATCTCGGCGATGCGCAGGACGTGGTGCAGGAGGCGTACACCCGGGCCTGGCGGCACTGGCGGACGGTGGCCGATCATCCGGCGCCCGAGGCCTGGGTGCGGCTGACGGTCAACCGGCTGGCCACCGATCGGTGGCGCAGGCTGAGCGGGTGGCGGGCGGCTCTGATCCGTACCGGACCGCCTGAACCCGCGGCCCCACCGGGCGAAACGTCCGTACTCCTCGGCTCTGCCCTGCGCAAGCTCCCGATGAACCTGCGGCAGGCCCTGGTCCTCTTCTACCTGTACGACATGCCGGTGAACGACATCGCCGCCGAGACCGGGGTGGCGGTCGGCACCGTCACCTCGTGGCTGCGCCGCGGGCGGCTGGAGCTCGCCGCGATCCTGGCGCCGGGCCCGGCGCACGAGAAGACGCTTCTGGAGGCGCACGATGTCGAATGATCTGGAGCGCGCCTTCGCCTCCCTGTCCGCGGACGCCGACCGGGCCCAGCTCGCGCCGGCGCGGGCCGTCCGCCGCCGCGGCGACCGGCAGACCCTGTCCCGGGCCGTGGCCGGCGCGGCCGCCGTGATCGTGCTGGTCACCGGCGTGACCGTCGGCGCCCGGATGGTGCTCGCCGGCCCCGACCGGGACGAACCACCACCGGTGCCCGCGGCCAGCCCGACCCTGACGTCGCCATCACCGTCGCCCTCCCCGTCCCCGTCCGCCGTGGCGCCGGCGAGATCGACCCCGTCGACCACGTCGAAGTCATCGCCGCCACCGGAAACGCCCGAGACGCCCGAGATCCCGTCGTCGATCCCCGCGCGCGCCTTCCTCCAGGCGTCGGACGCTCCCGGCGAGGGCGGCACCCCCGAGCGCCAGGGCGCCGGCGATCACGACCTGCCGGAATTCTGCGGGAACGGGTACGAGCAGCGAGGCGACCTCGGCATCCGGGCCACCCAGCTGATGTACTACCGATCCGCCGACGCGCCGCCCGACTCGACCCCGAAGTCGGCCGTCTTCGAGGACATCATGGTCTTCCGCGGGGACGGCGCCGAGCAGTTCATGGACGACCTCCGCGCGGCCGTCCGCGACTGCCCGTCCCCGAAGAACGACAAGAACGTGTCGCGTGGCCCGCTCGGCGCGGGCGACGAGTCGCTGCTGATCGAACGGAACCACCCGGCCATGACCGACGAGGGCGTCCCGGCGGGCGACGGCTCGCTGCACCGCGTCTACTTCAGCGCCATCCGGGTCGGCGACGCGGTCGCCGTGGTCAGCGACACCGGCTGGGAATCGGGCTCGGCCGACCGCGCCGACACCGAACACCTGGCCGCCCGCGCCGCCACCCGCCTCGAGAACTGGCGCAAGTAGAGCGTCAGCGCGCGCCGAAACCGGTGGACAGCAGGTCGAAGGCTCGGGCGGCCTGCTCGTGGGCGGTCGCGGCCAGGTTGCCCGGTTCGCCGTCGGCGGCCAGCTCGCGGGTCAGCCGGATCTGGGCCGCGTGCAGGGCCGCGATCGCGCCGGCCATCACCTGGGCCTCGAAGGTGCCGCCCAGCTCGGCGGTCAGCGCGGCGGCGATGCGGTCGAGGGCGAGGCGCTCCCGGGCCCGCAGGGTGGGGCTGCCGGCGATCACCCGGCCGATCGTCCGGGCCCGGTCGCGCGCGGTCGTGTCGCCGGCGTCGATCGCCTCGAGCCAGCGGTTGCCGTGGAGCAGCTCGCGGCGGCACGCGGTGAGGACCGGCTCGCCGGGCGGTCGATCATGGACGGCCGCCACCAGACGGTCGCCGAAGTCGTCGAGCCCGGCGAAGAACAGGTCTTCCTTGGCCGGGAAGTAGTTGAACACCGTCGCCTCGGACACCTCCGCGGCGCGGGCCACCTCGGCCACCCGGACGGCGTCGAAGCCGCGCTCGGCGAACAGCCGGTTCGCCGACTCGCTGATCAGCTGTCGGGTGCGCTCCTTCTTCAGCTCCCGCAATCCCACTGGCCAATCTTAGCAGGGTCGCTCTAAAGTTAGGGTGACTCTAGGATTGGAGCGGGGCATGCGAGTGAGCCTGGGCGTCACCAATTTCACCTGGCCGGCCGTCAACGAGCTGGACGCGATCGCGCGGCAGGCGGACGAGGGCGGTCTCGACACGCTCTGGGTCGCCGACCACCTGGTGCAGGCCGAACCCGGCACCGAGCCGACCGACCCGATGCTCGAGGCGTATGCGACGCTCGGTCACCTCACCGCGATCACCGAGCGGATCCGCCTGGGCGCGATGGTCACCGCGGTGTCATTCCGCCCGCCGGCACTGTTGGTGAAGGCGGTCACGACCATCGACGTGCTCTCCAGCGGCCGGGCCTGGCTGGGGCTGGGCGCGGGCTACCACCAGGGCGAGGCGACCATGATGGGCCTGCCGTTGCCGGCCACGGCGGAGCGTTTCGAGCAGGTCGAGGAGACCGTCCGGCTCGCCCTCCAGATGTGGTCCGGCAACGACCAACCCTTCACGGGTACGCACGTCAGCGCCCAGAATCCGATCGGCCGCCCGTTGCCGGCGACCCGCCCCCATCCGCCCATCCTGATCGGCGGCGCCGGCGAACAGAAGACCCTGCGCCTGGTGGCCCGCTACGCCCAGGCCTGCAACATCTTCGACATCCCCGACGGCGGCCGCACGGTGCGCCACAAGCTCGACGTCCTGGCCCGCCACTGCGACACCGAGAACCGCGACCCGGCCGAGATCGACAAGACCATCAGCACCCGAGTCCTTCCCACCGCCACCATCGACGACATCACCGCCCAGCTCACCCGCCTCACCGACCTGGGCCTGGACCACGCCGTGGTCATCACTTCCGGCCCCTGGCAGCGCACGACCCTCAACACCTTGATCAAGGCCACCACCCGCGTCGCCTGACCTCGCCACCACCCGCGTCGCCGACAGCGCCGTCACGCGGGTCGTCTGACCGCGGCGCCATGCGCGTTGCCCGACGGCTCGGTCGCCGGGGCCGCGGCGGGTGGCTGGCTGGAGTGACCGGTCACGCGAAAGGCGCGTTCACGGCCGTGCCTGGCCGGCCGGCCGCGGGGTGCCACGTCGGATCGGTGTTGCGGTTGGGGTGTTGGTCGCTCGTACCTGAGCATGAAGTTGACTTTGATCTGGCCGGACGTTGACTTTGATCTAGAGGGCCCCCCAATAGACCCACTTGGAGTCGTGGCGGAGGAAGCGGCTGCGTTCCTGGACGCGGGCGCGGCGGCCGGCGGTGAGGTAGCGGGCCACGAACTCGACCTCGCCCTCGGTGTCGAGCAGGCCGCCGCGGGCCGCGAGCACCGTCAAACCCGTCCATTGCGTGCCGGGGTCGGGCTCGATGGTGGCCGGGCGGGTGTCCGGATGCCAGGTGCTGAGCAGGTAGTCGGGGCGGTTCATGGCGAACGCTGTGTAGCGGGAGCGCATCAGGGATTCGGCTGTGGGCGGGGCGGTGCCGTTGTGGGCAGGGCCGCAGCATTCGGCGTAGGGGAGGCCCAGGCCGCAGGGACACGTCATGGCAATCACCCTATGCTGCCGGGATGAGTCGAACGGCGTTGGTGACCGGAGCATCGTCGGGGATCGGGCGGGCGACCGCGGCGGCGCTGGTGGCGCGGGGGTACCGGGTGCTCGGCACCAGCCGTGACCCGGAGGCGGCGCCGGCGGTCGACGGGGTCGAGTTCGTGGCCCTCGACCTCAACGACGACGCGTCGATCGATCGGCTCGGGCCCACCCTCGCCGGCGTCGACGTGCTGATCAACAACGCGGGCGAGAGCCAGTCGGGGCCGCTGGAGGATCTGCCGGGGGACGCGGTGCGGCGGCTGTTCCAGACGAACGTGTTCGGGGCGGTGCGGCTCACCCAGCTCGCGCTGCCGGGGATGCGGGCGCGGGGGTACGGGCGGGTCGTCATGGTCGGGTCGATGGTGGCCTCGTTCCCGATCGCCTACCGGTCGTCCTATGTCGCGTCGAAGGCCGCCATCCGCGGGTTCGCCACGGCCGCGCGGTACGAGCTGACGCCGTTCGGGGTGTGGCTGACCACGGTCGAGCCGGGCTCGATCCGGACCGGCATCAGCGAACGCCGCACCACCTACGTGGCCGAGGACTCGGTGCACGCCAAGGACTTCGCGACCGTGTTGTCCGCCCTCAACAGCAACGAGCGCGGGGGTACGCCGGTCGGCCGGGTCGTGCGTACGATCATCGCCGCCGTCGAGGCGGAGCGGCCGCGGCCGTTCTACGCGGTCGGGAGCGGGGCGCCGCTGGTGTTCGCGCTGCGAAGACTGATCACCCGGCGTGCGGCCGAGCGCATGATCCAACGCCGGTACGGGATCAGGCGATGACCAGGGGAGATCAGCGGCCGCCCGCGGTGGACACCGGTGAGAAGGCCACGCTGGTCGCGTTTCTCGACTACGTGCGCGAGGCGGTGATCGCCAAGACGGCCGGGGTCTCCGACGAGGTGGCGCGGCGGCCGGCCGTGGGGTCGGGCACCAGCCTGCTGTGGCTGCTCCGGCATCTGGCCCGGGCGGAACACCGGTGGTTCGTCTGGTACTACGCCGGCTCGGAGGTGTGGCGTGGACCGGAGGCGGACGCCGTCGAGGACGCGGACACCCTCGAAGGGCTGGTCGCCGCCTACCGGGCCAAGACGGCCGAGACGAACGCGATCGTCGAGGCGGCCGACCTCGACGCGGTGGGGTCGCGGGTGCTGGAGGAGGGCGTACGGCCGCCGACGATGCGCTGGGTGCTGATCCACATGATCGAGGAGACGGCGCGGCACGCGGGGCACGCCGACATCATTCGCGAGCAGGCGGACGGTACGGTCGGCCGCTGAGCAGCACGGCCGCGAGCACCCCGCACAGGGCCGCGGTCACGCCGGACGCCCGGGCCGTCCAGGCGATCGACGTCGCCGCGGCCAGGGCGGGACCGGCCAGGGCGCCGAACAGCGTCGCCGCGGCCTCGGCCGTGAACATCGCGGCGCTGGTGCGGCCCAGCACCTCGGCCGGCGTCACGCGCTGCATCGTCGTCTGGGTCGCGCCCAGCGTGATCGACCCGGTCAGTCCGATCGCGACCGCCGCCACCAGGGCCGGCGGCAGCGAGCGCGACGAGAACAGGGCCACGAAACCCAGGCCGGTCGCGGCGAGCGATGCGCCCAGCAGGTGGCCGGGGCGCAGGCGGTCGACCAGCGCCCGCATGACCGGCGCGCCGATCAGGAAACCCACGCCCAGGGCCGAGATCACCAGGCCGATCTGGGCGCTTCCGCCGAGCACGGTCATGCCGTACGGGATGAGCAGCGCCGACAAGCACGCGTTGGCGGCCAGGAACACCGTGCTGACCAGCAGCAGCGCCCGGACGACGGGCGAGCGACGGATAAACGCCAGGCCGGCACGGATCCTCGGCCTGGTCGCCGACGGGACCGCGGCCCGCCGCGACGTGCACAGGATCAGGATCGCCGACACCACGTAGGTGCCCGCGTCGACGATGACCAGGGGCGCGAAGCCGGCCACGGCGAACAGCGCGCCACCCAGCGGCGCCGCGATCAGGCGGACCGCGCCGTCGGTCACCCCGTTCAAGGCGTTGGCGCTGCTCAGGGCGCTGCCGGTGCCGACCACGGCGGGGGTGTGGGCCTGGGCCGCGGGGTTGAAGAGGACCGCGCCGACGTTCTCGACGATGAGGGCGGCGTACACCAGCCAGACGGTTCCGGGGGAGTCGACCAGGAGCAGCATGGCCACGGCGGCGGCGCGGAGCAGGTCGGCGGCGATCATGACGCGGCGGCGGTCCCAGCGGTCGGCGAGGACGCCGGCGATCGGGCCGAGCAGCAGCGGCGGGAGGAACTCGGCGGCCAGGGTGAGCCCGGTCGCGGCCACCGAGCCGGTCAGCTCGAAGACGTAGGCCGGCGCGGCGACCACCAGCAACCACGTGCCGAGCTGGCTGATCAGCCGGGCCGGCCAGAGCAGCCGGAAATCTCTTACGCGCAAGGCTTCCCACACCGCGACCATCTTGCGCGAACCGGACGGCCGGGACCACGCGTATTCCACAGCAGAGATCGGGCGCGCCCCCGAACGAAACCGGGGACCGACATGACCATCACCAGTGCTCCGCCGTACACCACTGTCCAGAGCCCGCCGTCGTGGTGGGAGCGGCAGACCGACCGCGTCATGCGACGACCGCTCAACGAGTGGACCTTCACCCACATGAACTGGCTGCTGCCGACCGCCCGCGTGGCGCGCGGATCGGTCTGCCGGCCGCTGCGTTGCGAGAAGCGCCCGCTCGACCTGGCCGGCTTCCACCGGCGTACGCACACCACCGCGTTCGTGGTGCTGCACCGAGGGCGGATCGTGCACGAGAGCTACCCGGGCGTGTTCGCCGGGCGGCGTACCCGGATGCAGGTCTTCTCGCTCTCGAAGTCGATCACCTCGATCCTGGTCGGCGCGGCGCTGGCCGACGGCCTGATCGGGAGCGTCGGCGACACGGTGACCGACTACCGGCCCGACTTCCACGGCTCCGGCTACGACGGGGTGACGATCGCCGACCTGCTCGACATGCGCAGCGGCGTCGGTGACGAGGAGATCTGGGGTACGGACACCGCGATCCGCCGCTTCGAACGGGCCGTGCTCAACGGTGGCGACGTGACCGCGATCGTGCGGTCGGCGCCCCGGCTGTCGGTGCCCGGCGCGCGGTTCAACTACTCGACGTTCGACGCGCAGGTGCTCGGCTGGGTGCTGGAGGCGGCGACACAGGAGCCGATCGCGGCGTACGCGTCACGACGGCTGTGGCAGCCGATGGGCGCCGAGTCGGACGCCTACTACGGTCTCTCGCGCTCGAAGCCGCGCACCGCGATCAGCGCCGGCGGCCTCAACGCGACCGCCCGCGACCTGGCCCGGGTCGGGCAGCTGATGATCGAGGAACCGGGCCTGCTCGCCCCGGCCTCGGCCGCTGCGGGCTACTCGAACCAGTGGTGGACGCTGGAGGACGGCCGCTTCACCGGCATCGGCGTGCACGGCCAGTACCTCTTCGTCGACCCGGCGGCAGAGGTGGTGATCGTGAAGACGAGCGCCTGGCCGGTCGAGGAGGACGAGGCGCTGGAACAGGAGTCGATCACCACCCTGACGGCGGTGGCCCGTTCATTGAGTTAACGGACCATCGTCCGGATGCGGGTCACGCAGGCCTTGTCCGCGGTGGCGAAAGACCTGCCGAGGGTGGCCTGCGCGGCCTGGTCGACCGGCGGTCCGCGCGGCCTTCTCCGCCTCGGGCAGGATCTGCTTGACGTGCGCGGCCTCGCCGGGCGATCCGGCCAGCACGACCCGGTCGCCGGTGGCGAAGGCCAGGGGTACGCGGTCCCACGGCACCGGCTGGGTGTCGAAGCGGCCGTCCTTCTCGGCGACCTTCGACACCTGGAGCCCGTTCCCGCCCGGGACCATCTCCATCCGGTAGTGGACGACGGGCCGGCCGGCGCCCGGCGGGCAGGTCCGCTTCGCGGGGCAGTAGGCCAGGTCGACGTCGAAGGCGACCGAGGCGGCGGTCGCGTCCACCGCTCCCAGGTTCGGCACGAACTCCACCTCGGACACGCCGAGCTTCTGCAGGTTCTGGAAGGTCGCCCCGTAGCGGATGAGGATCGTCTCGTCGACCGGCGCGAGCCAGCCGGCCTCGTTCTTGTCGCGGTAGGCGGCGGCCTGCGCGTCGAACACCGCCCGGATCTGATCGGCCACCGTGACCGGGGTCGGCTCCGTCGCGGCCGGGCCCGGCCGGAGGAACCAGATGACGCCGGCGGCGGCGAGGATGACCAGGGTCAGCAGTCCACTGAGGAGGATGACAGGACGGGAGGGGGGCACGGCGGAGATTAAAGCAGGATGGGGTGCGGCCCGGGAGCCACACCCCATCCGGTGGATCAGACCCGGGCCGGTTCCGGCGACGTGTCGGCGGTCGGCGGGGCGTCGATCTGCTTGCGCAGCTTCTCGCCCTCGATGTCGACGTCGGGCAGGATCCGGTTCAGCCAGGCCGGGATCCACCAGGCGCCGCGGCCCAGCAGGGACAGCACGGCCGGCACGATGGTCATGCGGACGACGAAGGCGTCGATCGCCACGCCGATGGCCAGGGCGAAGCCCATCGACTTGATGACCGGGTCCTCGATCAGCACGAAGCCGGCGAAGACGCTGGTCATGATCAGCGCCGCCGCGGTCACCACCCGGGCGCCGTGGCCGGTGCCGCCGACCACCGCGTGGTACGGGGTCTCGCCGTGCACGAAGTCCTCGCGCATCCGCGACACCAGGAACACCTCGTAGTCCATGGCCAGGCCGAACAGGATGCCGATGAGCAGGATCGGCAGGAAGCTGACCAGCGGGCCGGGGGTCTCCAGGCCGACCAGGCCGGCCAGGTGGCCCTGCTGGAAGATGAACACCGTGATGCCGAAGGTGGCGCCGACGGTGAGCAGGAAGCCCAGCGCGGCCTTGATCGGCACCAGGATCGACCGGAAGACCAGCATCAGCAGCAGCACCGACAGGCCGACCACGAGCAGCAGGTAGATCGGCATCGCGTCGGACAGCTTCTCGGACACGTCGATGCCGATCGCGGTCTGGCCGGTCACCGACACGTCCGCGCCGCCGAGGTTGTGCGTGCGGTCGCGTACCTCATGAACCAGATCCTCGGTGCTCACCGAGGTCGGGCCGTCCTTGGGGATCAGTCCGATGACCATGGTCTTCTTGTCGCCGCTCGGGTTGGGCGGCGTGATGAACAGCAGGTTCGGCGTGCCCTGGAGCTTCTCATTGACCTCTCCGGCGGCCGCGGCGGTGGTCTCCGGCGAGTCGCTCGACACGACCAGCGCCAGCCGGCCGTTGAAGCCCGGCCCGAAGGTGCTGGTGACCAGGTCGGCGGCCAGCCGCGCGGGCGAGCCCTCGGCGCTCGACCCGGGCGCGGGCAGCGCGAGGCGCATGTCCGGCGCGGGCAGCGTCAGCGCGCCGAGGCCGAGGATGCCGACCAGGATGACGGGTACGCGGAGCTTGATGACCAGCCGCGCCCAGCGGAAGCCGAAACCCTCGGTGACCGGGGCCGACGCCGGGTCGCTCCGCAGCTTGCGGGGCAGGATGCGCAGCCCCGCGAAGCCGAGCAGGGCGGGCAGCAGGGTGAGGGCCACCAGCACCGCCACCGCGACCGTGCCGGCGGCGGCCAGACCCATCACCGTGAGGAACGGGATGTTGACCACGGACAGCCCGGCCAGCGCGATGATGACCGTGACCCCGGCGAACAGCACGGCCGACCCGGCGGTGCCGACCGCACGCCCGGCGGCCTCCTCCGGGTCCAGCCCCTCGACCAGGTTCTGCCGATGGCGGGACGTGATGAACAGCGAGTAGTCGATGCCGACGGCCAGGCCGAGCATCAGCGCCAGCACCGGCGCGGTGCTGGTCAGCTCGATCACGTCGCTCAGGGCGAACAGCCCGGCCATGCCCGCGCCCACGCCGATCAGCGCGTTCAGCATGGTCATCCCGGCCGCGACCAGCGAGCCGAGGGTCACCAGCAGGACGATCAGCGCGATCACCACGCCGATGGCCTCGGTGCCGCCGACCTCGGGCGGGGCGCTGAGCACCTCGCCGCCGTGCTCGACCCGCAGGCCGGCCTGCTCGGCGGCCTTACCGCTGGCCAGGTACGCGTCCTTCTGCTCCTGGGTGATCGTGTCCGCGCGCTCCTTGAACTGCACGTTGATCATCGCGGTGCGGACGTCGGGGGTGATCGCCTTGGCCTGGAAGGGGTCGACCGCGGCGAGCACGCCGGGCAGCCCGTTGGCCTCCTTGACCAGGCCCATGACCGCGTTGGCGACCGTCGGCTGCTGGAGCGTCTGGCCCGCCGGGGCCTGCACCACGATCACGCCGGTGGCCCCACTGGCCTCGGGGAACTCGTGCTGGAGGGCGTCGATCGCGCGCTGCGACTCGGTGCCCGGCATGGTGAAGTTGTTGCCGGTCTCGCCGCGCAGGGTCAGCGCCCCGGCGCCCAGGGCGACCAGAACGACGAGCCACAGCAGGCCCACCGCGGTGCGATGGCGGAACGAGGCCCGGCCGAGCCGGTAGAGAAGGGTTGCCATCTCAATCCTTGTCGTGGTGAGGGGTGGTGATCAGCGCGCGCCGTGCGACGCGCAGGAGTGCGGGACGCAGCTCGGCGGCGTCCCATTTGTCGTCGATGGCGACGTTGACGATCCCGTGCATCACGGTCTGGGCGGCGATGATCTCGGCGGGATCGCCGGAGCGGGCGGTGACCGCGGCGCACAGCTTGTCGGCGTGCTGGAGGACGCCGTAGAAGGCCGGCTCACTGTGGAACTGGGGCACGACCTCGTAGACCAGGGCGGCCTCGCGCCGGTAGTGCAGCACGAGGTCGACGAAGCGCTCGATGGCCAGCGCCTGGGCGGTCTCGTCGTCCCGGTCGTCGAGGTCGGCGAGCAGGTCGGCCAGCGCGGTCTCGGCCGTCGAGACCAGGGCGAGCAGGATCTGCTCCTTGCCGGCGAAGTGGTAGAGCAGCGCGGCCTTGGAGCAGCCCACCTCGACGGCGATGTCCTGCAGCGACGTCCCCTTGAACCCGACGCGGGCGAACTGGTCACCCGCGACCCGGAGGATCTCGTCGCGCGTGCTGACGCGAACCATGCGCCCTATGGTGCCTGACCGATCGGACAGTCTCTGACCGATCGGTCAGGAAAGTGGCTCAGGTAACAGCCCGGGTGGTGCCTATACGCGCTCAGAGCAGCTCTGAGCGCGTATAGGGACCACTACTGCGTGGTGACGGTGGTGGCCGTGACGGCGTCCTCGCCTGCGGCGGCGCCCTGCACGGAGACCTTGGCGCCGGCTTTGATGTCGCTGAGCTTGGCCGGGGCCGAGGTACGGACGGAGGTGTCCGTTCCGGTCTTCACGGTGATCACCGTGCCGTCCGCCGTCTCGACGTAGATCGTGGCGCCCTGCACGAGCTTGACCGTGCCCGTGGTCGCCCTCCCGGCCGCCGGCGCGGTGGCGGCGCCGCCTTGCGGGGTGCCGCCTTGTGGGATGCCGCCTTGTGGTGTGCCGGTTCCGCCGGCGCCCCGCTGGCCGTAGCCACCGGCCGCGAATCCGCCGGCCGGGAAGTTGGCGCCGCCGGGGAAACCGGCCGTGGCCCGCTGCCCCGATCCGGTCTTCTGCTCGGTCAGCACGCCACCCAGGAAGCCGCCCGCGACCAGCGCCAGCGCGATCAGCGGGATGGTCGCCCGGTTGCGCCAGCGCCGCGGGGCGGCCTGGGCCAGCTCGGCGGCCAGCCCGTCCTGCGGCGGCTCGTCGTCGGCCACCGGGATGGTCACGGTGTCCTCGGGGGAAGGGGAGGCAGTCACGGGCGGGTCCTCATTCGTAGCGCAGGGCGTCGATGGGGCGGAGGCGGGCGGCGCGGGCCGCGGGCAGGCCGCCGAAGAACAGGCCGATGGCGATCGAGACGCCCAGGGCCAGCGCGACCGAGCTGGGTACGATCACCGGGCGTACGCCGACGATCTCGAACCGGCTGCCGATCAGCGCGGCCAGCACGCCCAGCGCGCCCCCGATCACGCTCAACAGCGTGGCCTCGATCAGGAACTGGGTCAGCACGGTCCGCCGGGGCGCGCCGAGCGCCTTGCGGATGCCGATCTCGCGGGTCCGCTCGGTCACCGTGACCAGCATGATGTTGGTGATCCCGATGCCGCCGACGAGCAGGCTGATCGCGGCCACCGCCCCGAGCAGCGCGGTGAACGTGTCGGCCGTCTCGGTCTGCGTCTCCAGCAGCTGGGAGGCGTTCTGGATGCGGTAGGGGGCCGTGTCGCCGGCCGTGACACCGAGGCGCTGGTCGAGGATGGACGACACCTGGGACTGCACCGCGCTGACCCGGCCGGGCGACGACGCCTCGACCAGGATCGAGTTCAGCGCGCCGTACCCGGTGAGGACCTGACGCACCGCCGAGAGCGGGGCGACCGCGGTGTCGTTGCTGTCCTGGAAGCCGGTCGAGCTCTTCCCGGCGAGCACCCCGACCACGGTGAACAGCGCCCCGCCCACGGTGACCTGCTGGTCGATCGGGTCGACGCCGGGGAACAGCTCCTCGGCCACGGTCTGCCCGATGACGACCACCCGGCGGCCCTGCGCCTCGTCGTCGGCGGTGAAGGCGGCGCCCCGGCCGACCGGGGTGTTGGACGCCGCGAACCAGCCGGGCGTGGTGCCGACGAAGCTGTTCACGTCGTGGTCGCTGCCGTCGTAGGTGAGCGTCGCGGCCGCGCTGACCACCGGCGACACCGAGGCCACGTCGGGCGCCAGCGTCCTGTCGTCGAGGGCCTCGGCCACCGGCAGGGTGAGCGTGGCGCTGCGACCGGCGCCGAGCACGGTCACCGTGTTGGTGCCGAGCGCCTCGATCCGGGAGGCGACCGCCTGGGCCGAGCCGTTGCCCACCGCGACCAGCAGGATCACCGCCGCCACGCCGATCAGGATGCCCAGCATGGTGAGCGCCGAGCGCAGCTTGTTGGCCGACAGCCCGCGCAACGCGAACCGGATGACCTCCGCGACGCTCATGCGCTGTGCCGGCCCGTGAGATGAGGCTCTTGGCGTACGTCGGAAACGATCTGACCGTCGACCAGGCGGATCAGGCGGCCCGCCCGGTCGCCCACCTCGCGCTCGTGAGTGATCAGCACGATGGTTCGCCCGGCCGCGCTGAGCTGGTCGAACACGTCGAGGATGTCCTCGGTGGAGCGGCTGTCGAGGTTGCCGGTGGGCTCGTCGGCGAGCAGCAGCGCCGGCTCGGTGACCAGCGCGCGGGCCACCGCGACCCGCTGCTGCTGGCCGCCGGAGAGCTGGTTGGGCTCGTGCCCGGCCCGGTCGGCCAGGCCGACCAGGTCCAGCGCGTCGAGGGCGCGGCGCCGGCGGGTCCTGGCCTTCATCCCGGCGTACGCCAGCGGCAGCTCCACATTGGCCAGCGCCGTGGTCCGCGGGATCAGGTTGAAGGCCTGGAACACGAAGCCGATCAGCCGGTTCCGGGCCAGCGCGAGCTGCCGGTCGGCGAGCCGGCTGACGTCCACCCCGTCCAGCCGGTAGCTGCCCGAGGTGGGCACGTCGAGCGCGCCCAGGATGTTCATCAGCGTGGACTTGCCGGAGCCGGACGAGCCCATGATCGCGAGGTATTCGCCCCGGGGCACGACCAGCGTGACGCCGCGCAGGGCGTGCACCGCGGTCGGGCCCTCGCCGTAGGTCTTGCGCAGGTCACGGATGCTGAGGACGGGCCGGCTCATCGTCCACCCCGGTTCTGCCCGCCGCCGGCCGGGATGCCGCCGCCCGGTGCGCCGCCCGCCGGGCCGCCGCCTCCGGTCAGCCCGCCCAGCCCGCCGCCGCCCCGGAACTGGCCGCCGTTCTGCTGCGTACCCGTCGTGGTGGTCTCGCGCAGGACCACCCGCTCGCCGGCGGCGAGCCCCGAGGTGATCTGGGTGGCCGAGTCGCCCTCCAGGCCGATCTCGACCGGCCGGACCTCCTGGGCGGCGCCGTTGAGAACCGTCACCGTGTGTCGCCGCCCGGCCGTGGTGACCGCCTGCGAGACCACGAAGACCGCGTCGTCGACCTCGCCGGTCACCACCGCCACCGACACCGTCTGGCCGGGCTTGGCGCCGGTCGGCACCTTGTCCAGGGTGAGCGTCACGCCGTAGGTGACCGAGGAGCCCTCACTCTGGCCGGACGAGGTGCCCGACGACGACGAGGTGGCCTGGGGATCGATCGCGGCGACCTTGGCGCCCTCCTGCACGCCGTCGAGGGCGTTCCAGGTGACCGTGGCCGCCTGCTTGGCCTTGAGCGTGGTCGCGTCGGCCTCGGCGAACTGGGCGGTCACCGACAGCCTGGTGAGGTCGGCGATGTCGATGAAGCCGGTGCTGTCGGTGGTGGTGGTGGTGGTGGTGGTCGTCGAGGCCGGCTGCTGGGCGCCGCCCTGGCTGTTCGACGAGCCGGTGGCCGCACTGCCCAGCGTGCCGTTGACCGCGACCACGGTGCCGGCCATCGGCGCGGTCAGCACGGTGCCGTCGACGCCGGCCTCGGCCTCGTCGACCGCGAGCCGGGCCTGTTCGACGTCGTTCTCGGCGCCGGACGTGTCGGAGCCGGCGTCCTGCGCCCGGTCCAGCGCGTCCTCGGCCGCGTCCAGGTCGGCCCGCGCGGTGTTCAGCGTCCGTTCCGCGGCGGCCGGGTCCACCTTGGCCAGCCGCTGGCCCTTGGTGACCCGGTCACCGACCTTCACCGAGATCGCGGTGACCGTGCCACCGGTGGTGAACGTGGCGTTCGCCGTGCTCGCGGCGGCCACCGAGCCGTCGGCGGTCACGGTCTTGGTGACGGTTCCCTGTTGCGCGGCCACGGCCCGGACGGACGAGCCCGCGGCCTGCGCGGTCGACGGTCCCGCCAGGACCCGGTAGATCGCGTAGCCGCCACCGGCCAGCAGCAGCACCAGCGCGATGTTGACGAGCACGGAGGGGTGGCGGAGCCGCGACAGGAAGGGCACGCGCCCACTGTGGAGATCGCGGCTCAAGAGAACCTCGGAGTGGCCTCGGAGTCGACTCGCGGGCGGCGCAGCGTGTACCCGACGCCGCGGACCGTGTGCAGCAGCGGCGGGCCGACCGTGTCGATCTTGCGGCGCAGGTAGTAGACGTACGACTCGACGATGCGCCCGTCGCCACCGAAGTCGTACTTCCACACCCGGTCCAGGATCTGCGCCTTGCTGACCACCCGGCCGGCGTTGCAGAGCAGGTAGTGCAGCAGGTTGAACTCGGTGGGGGAGAGGTCGACCAGGCGGCCGGCCCGGCGCACCTCGTGCGCGTCCTCGTCCAGCTCCAGGTCGGCGTAGCGCAACGTGGCCCCGGTCGGCGGGGCGGCCGGGCCGGGCAGGCTCCGGCGCAGGATGGCCCGGATCCGCAGCACCACCTCCTCGATGCTGAACGGCTTGGTGACGTAGTCGTCGGCGCCGGCGGCCAGCCCGGCCACCCGGTCCTCGACCGTGTTCCGGGCGGTCAGCACCAGCACCGGGACGGTCTGGCCGCCGGCCCGCAGCCGCCGCGCGACCTCCAGCCCGTCGCCGTCCGGCAGCACCACCTCGAGCACGATCAGGTCGGGCTCGAACTCGTCGATGGTGGTGAGCGCGGCCTGTCCGGACGTCACCACCCGGACGTCGTAGGCGACCAGCCGCAGCGTGGCGGAGAGCAAGCCGGACGCGGCGGCGTCGTCGTCGACGACGAGGACCCGTCCGGCGCGCGGCGGCGGGTCGGCGAGAAGGGCGGTCGAGGCGCTGCTGTCGGGAAGCACCCGGAAGAAGTATCAACGCTTCCTTTGAATTCGCCATGAATGTCGTAGGAGCGCGCTGAATTACCAGGAACGGCTGACCACGTCACCCTCGGTGAGACCCGAGGTGATCTCGGTGTACGCGTCACCGCGCAGCCCGACACCGACCGCGACCCGGGCGCCGCCGCGCAGCACGGTCCCCCGGTCGCCGGCCACGTCGTGCACCGCGGTGCTGGGCACCCGCAACGCGTCATCGGCCGAGCCGGTGGTCACCCGCAGCGCCGCCCGCCGGCCGATGAGCAGGTCGGCCGGCGCCTTCTCGAAGGCGAGCACGACGCCGTAGCGGACCATCGTGCCGTCGTCCGTACCCACCGGATCCACCTGGACCACCGTGGCCGCCGCCTCCTCGGACGGCCCGGCCAGGGTCACCGTGGCCCGCTGCTTCACCGCGAGCCGGCCGGCGTCGGCCTCGGGGAAGTCGGCGCTGATCTCCATCGTGGCCCCGGCCAGCGAGATGAAGGGGGAACCGGCCCGCACGCCGCTGCCGACCCGGCCGGCAACGCTCAGCACGCGGCCGGCCATCGGGGCGGTGATCGTGGTCCCGTCCAGCGCGTCCTCGGCGTCGGCCAGGGTCTTCTCGGCCTGGTGGAGGCGCTGCTGGGCGCTGAAGATCTGGTCGCCGCCCTGGGTCCCGCCGCCCTGGCTGGTCCGCTGCGTCCCGCAGGTCGGGGCCGGCGTGGTTGCGGACGGCCGCGGTTGTTGCGTCGCGCCGCCGCTGGTGGGGCGCGTGCTCGCGGAGGCGGACGGGCGGGGCGAGGACGACGGCGAGGCGGAGGTCGGCGCGGGGGCGGCGGCCGCGACGTCGCAAGCGGTCGTGGCGGCGCTCTTCGTGGCCGCCGCACGGGCCGCGGTCAGCGCGTCCTCGGCCGAGTCGACGTTGTCACGGGCGGTGTCGACGGCCTCGGCCGCGGAGTCGTCGCCGATCGACGCGAGCACCTGGCCGGCCGTCACCACGGTGCCGGCGCTGACCTTGACGCTCTCCACGGTGCCGGCGGCGGTGAACGACAGGCTGCGGGTCTGCGCGGGCTGGACCGTCCCGGTGGTGGCGACCTGGGCCGTGACCGCACCCCGGTCGGCCGTCGCGGTGGCGGGGGCGGCCGCCGGCTCGGCGTCGCCGGCGAGCAGCGCGCGTACGCCGAAAGCAGCGCCGGCCAGCACCACCAGGCCGGCCACCGCCCAGGGGATCCACCGGCCGAGTCGCATGGGAGCCAAGTCTGGCCGCCGGTCCTCGCCGCCGCCTCGTGCTCACCTCGGAACTACCTCGGAGCCCTCTCAGGCGGCTCCCAGCATCATCCGACGCTCCCCGGAGGTCGGTCGTCTTCGCTGAGCTCGCCACCTGCGCGCTGGAGGGCATCCCGGTCAAGATCGCCATCATCAACAACGGCAACCTGGGCATGGTCCGGCAGTGGCAGACCCTGTT
>NZ_JBFBAA010000023.1:0-169392 GCF_040682035.1 Actinoplanes sp. NPDC051470 | reverse complement strand
TCCCCGGTGCCGGGACAGCCGGACCGCTCCAAGTAGCTTCATGACCAGCAGCGTAGCCGTTCGTACAATGTGGAACCTACGTGACCGCGTTGGTGATGTAGACCCAGGGCACCTCGATGCCGGCTTCTTCCACCGCGTCGCGAAGGACGCGGCCGGCCGGGCCCACGAATGGGAGGCCCTGCTGGTCCTCGACATCGCCGGGCTGCTCACCCACGAAGACGACGCGGGCGTCGGGGGCGCCGCGGCCGAAGACGGTCTGGGTGGCGTCCACATGCAGCTGGCAGCCCTCGCACTGAGCAGCGGCCTGCTTGAGCTCACCCAGATCGGCCGGGTGGGAAGGAACCCATTTCTCCGCGCCGGGTGGCGCCTGGTTCGTTGCCATCCCGGAGTTGTACCCCATTCACGTCCGACCGATCCCGGCGCACCCGAACGAGTCGGCCGGAGGCCGCTCATCGGGACGGCGCCCCGATCGCGTTCGGGTGGACCGCGGCGGCGACCGCGTCGGCCACCGGGTCGACCTGTTCGGGGGCGAGGTCGCTGACCGTGATCCGGATGCCCGGCGGCGAGTCGATGCGGAACAACGAGCCGGGCGCCACGGCATAGCCCGCATCGCGGAGCACCGACACGGCGCGGGTTTCGTCCGGCACGTGGACCCAGATGTTGAGGCCGCTGGCGCCGGAGGCATCGATCGCGCGTTCGTGGAGCGCGCTCAGCAGCGCCGCGCGCCGGTTCTCGTAGACGCCGGCGGCGACCTCGACCCAGTTGGCGACGGACTCGTCCTGCCACACCCGCAGCAGCAACCGCTGGAGCATGGTGGACACCCAGCCGCTGCCGATCCGCATCCGGCCGGCCACCCGTGCGATCGACGTCTCGTCGCCGGCCACCACCGCGATCCGCAGGTCGGGACCGTAGGGCTTGGACGCGGACCGCACGAACGCCCAGGAACCTGTCACCGGACCGACGCAATGCAGGCCGGTGACGGCCAGCTCGGCGGCATGGTCGTCCTCGATGACCAGCACACCGGGACGCTCCGCCAGGATCGAGCGCAGCTCTCGCCCGCGCTCGGCCGACACCGATGCGCCGGTCGGGTTCTGCGCCCGCGAGGTGATCACCACGGCGCGGACCCCGAGCGACAAGGCACGCTCCAGCGAGGACGGCACCGGGCCGTTCTGATCCATCGCCACCGGGACGGCCCGCAGGCCGAGCGCCGCGACGAGGTCGAGCAGGTTGGCCCAGCCCGGGTCTTCGACGGCCACCGCGTCGCCCGGCGCGAGGTGGACGGTGAGCAGCCGTTCGATGGCGTCGAGGGTGCCGCCGGTGACGGTGAGCTGGGCGCTGCCCAACGGCACGCCGCCACCGGCCAGCCGCTCGCGAGCCGCCTCGGCGAGCTCGGCCAGCACCCCGCCACGGGCGTAGCCGATCGGCTGGCCCAGATCGGCCGCGACCTCGCTCAGGCCGGGACCGAGTGGCGGCAGATGGAGCGTGCTCGGCTCGCCGGCGGACAGGTCGTAGACCCCGGGCGCCACCTCGACGCGCATGGTGGCGCGGGCCGAGGCGACCGGCGGGCGTGGCCGCACCCGGGTGCCGCGCCGGCCGTGGGCCTCGACCAGGCCGCGCCGACGGAGCTCGCTGTAGGCCTTGGCCACCGTGGCCGGGCTGACCCGCAGCTCGTCGGCGAGAGTCCGGACCGGAGGCAGGGACGCTCCCGCCTCGAGCCGGCCCTCGCGGACGCCGGTCTCGATGCTGGCGGAAATGGCGGAGGCGCTCGCGCCGCTCACCTGATAATGTTCTGGCACAGCTCAGATTTTGTACTAGAACAAATACCAGCGCAAGAGCTACAGTCTTCGCAGACCGAAATTCCGGGAGGGCGACGTGACCGACACCTACTCACCCACCGCACGGACGACGGCGACCCGCAATCGCGCCCGCATGCGTTACGACCGCGATCTGGTCCACTCGATTCTGGACGAGGCGTACGACTGTTCCGTCGCCTTCGTTGTGGATGGCGAGCCTCGCGTGCTGCCCACGCTGCATGCCCGGGTCGGCGGAACGCTGTTCCTGCACGGCTCGTCCGGCGGCCGGCTGGGCCTGTCGGCCCGCGACGGCACGCAGGTCTGTGTGTCGGTCACCCTCGTCGACGGCATCGTGTACGCCCGGTCGCAGATGCACCACAGCGCCAACTACCGGTCCGTCGTGGCACACGGCCGGGCCCGCCTGGTGACCGATCCGGCGGAGAAGCTCGCGGCCATGACCGCCCTGGTCGACAAGTTCGGCTCCGGCCGCGCCGCGGACAGCCGGCCGCCGACCCGCAAGGAGATGGCCGAGACCAGCCTGCTGGCGCTCGTGCTCGACGAGGTTTCGGCACGGGTACGCACCGGCGGCGTCGTCGATGAGGAAGCCGATCTCACCCTGCCCCACTGGGCCGGTGTGCTGCCGATCCGCCGCGTCGGCGGGCCACCCGAGACCGACGAGGGCGTGGCCGCGGCGCCGCCGGCCTATCTCGGCGGCACGTCCTCGCCGTGGCAGACGGCGGCGACCATGACCGGCCGGCATGTCCGTCTCGAGCAGCTCACCCCGGGTCACGTCGACGGCCTGTTCGCCGCCCTCGACGACGCCGAGACCTGGGAGTTCCTGTCCGCGCCGTGCCCGGCCCACCGCGACCAGATCGGCGAGCTGGTGACCGGCGCGTTGCGGGCGCAGTGGCTCGGCGAGCGGGTGCCGTGGGTGCAACTGCATCCGCAGACCGGTGAGGTCATGGGCACGACCATGTACCACGACGTCGATGAGCCGGGACGGGTCGTCGCCATCGGCCACTCGATGCTCGGCCGGCGCTGGTGGCGCAGCGGGGTGAACACGGAATCCAAGCTGCTGCTGCTCGAGCGGGCCTTCGAGGTGCTCGGGGCCGAGCGGGTGTTCTGGTACACCGACATCCGCAACGAGCGGTCCCAGCGCGCGATCGCCCGGCTCGGGGCCAGCCGCGACGGGCTGATCCGGCGACATCGGCTGCGGCCCGACGGCACGTGGCGCGATTCGGTGTACTTCGCGATGACCGCCGACGAATGGCCGGCGGCGCGCGGCCGGCTCCGCGAACGCCTCGCCGCGGCCGAGACGGCGGCCGAGGCGAAAGCGGCGGCGGGGGCGGATGCCGACGCCGGCCGGACGACGCAGCGGGCCTGACCATGCGCACACCACACGGGGGTGGCGTGCGCCGGCCAGGCCGGGTGGTCACGGGAGGGCGGTCAGCGCATGCGCCGGCCCACCGGGACCGGGTCGGTCTCGTCGTCGAACTCGCCGATGACCTGCTCCAGGAGGTCCTCGAGGGCCACAAACCCGGCCCGGCGCCCGCCACTGGTGACCATCGCCAGCTGAGCCCGACCGGCCCGCATCGCGGTGACCGCGTTCGTCACCCTGGTGTCCGCGGTCAGCGTGAACGGCGAGTCCATCAGGTCCGCCGCGGTCGCCTCCCGGCCCGTCGTGGTCGCCCGGATCGCGTCGCGGACGTGCACGACACCGGCGACCAGACCGTCCGGGCCGACCACGGCGAGGCGGGAGCGTCCGCTGTGCTGCGACGCCGCCTCGATCTCGGCCGCTCCGGTCAGCGGCGTGACCGTGACCAGCTGGTCATCCGGGATGAGCACGTCGCTGACCTTCTTCTCCTGCAGGCGCAGCATGCTGGTCAGCAGGGCGGTCTGCTCCGCCTCGATCAGACCCTCGGCCTCGGACCGCTCCAGCAGGATATTCATCTCCTGCGGGCCGTGCGCCTGGGCCAGTTGGTCCTGCGGTTGCACGCCGACCACCTTGAGCGCCGCGTTGGCCAGGCCGTTCAACGCGTTGAGGCCGGGGCGGACGACCCGCGTGAAGGCGCGGAACGGCAACGCCAGCATCGTGGCCGACCGCTCCGGGTGGGTGATCGCCCACGACTTCGGCATCATCTCGCCGATCACCAGGTGCAGGAAGGTGACGAGGATCAGCGCGATCAGCAACGCGATCACGTGGCTCGGCGCCTCCGGCAGACCCACCGCGTGCAGCAGTGGGCTGATCAGGTGTTCGAGCGCCGGCTCGGCGAGCGCGCCCAGTCCCAGCGAACAGAGCGTGATGCCGAGCTGCGCCCCGGCGAGCATCACCGACAGCTCGCGGGTTCCGTCCAGCGCGGCCCGGGCAGCGCGGCTGCCCTCCGCCGCCGCGTGCTCGAGGCGGTAACGCTTGCTCGCCACCAGCGCGAACTCCGCGGCGACGAAGAACGCGTTCGCCACCAGCAGGAGCAGCGAGATCACGACCGCCCAGGTGGTGCTCACGACGTCACCTCCGCGCGCTCGGCCTCGGGGGCGGGCACGGCCTCGGAGACGCGTACGGTGCCCGGCACGTGCCGGTCCACCGACAGCACCCGCAACACCAGCGGGCCCGGGGTGGCGTCCAGCGCCGGCTGTGGCTCGACCTGCACCTCGTCCCCGATCAGCGGCACCCGGCCGAGCCGGGACATGACCAGGCCGGAAACCGTGTCGTACGCGGGGTCCTCGGGCAGTTCGACACCGGTCGCGTCGGCCACCTCGTCGATCCGCCAGCGGCCCGGCACCACCCAGCTGCCGTCGTCCTGCCGCACCGGCGCCGGCTCGGGCAGGTCGTCCTCGTCGCGGATCGGGCCGACCAGTTCCTCCGCGATGTCCTCGAGGGTGACGATGCCGGCGAAGCCGCCGTACTCGTCCACCACGCAGGCCAGCTGGCGATGCCCGCCGCGCATGCGGTCCAGGACCGCCGGCAGCCGCAACGACGACGGCACCATGAGCGGCGGGATCGCCACCTCCGACACGGTCGTCGACCCGCGTCGCGCCGGCGGCACGGCCAACACGTCGGTGATGCCGACCACGCCGACGATCTCGTCCACGCCGGCGTCGGAACGCACCGGGAACCGGGACCGGCCGGTGTCGAGCAGGTCGACGACGCGGGTCAGCGGGTCGTCGGCCCGGACCGTCTGGACGTCGACCCGCGGCACCATCACCTCGATCGCGGTGCGGCCACGAAAGTCGAGCCCGCGGTCGAGCAGCGTGGAGAGCTCCGGGTCGAGGTGCCCCTGCTGGCGCGACTCGGCGATGATCTGCTCGAGGTCCTCGTTGGTCGCGCCCTCCGGCAACTCCTCGATCGGCTCGATGCCGACCCGGCGCAGCAGCCTGGACGACGCCTTGTCGAAGAGCCGGATGATCGGCCCGAAGAATGTCAGATACATCAGCGTCGACCGGGCGAGCGCCCTGGTCAGGCCCTCGGAGCGGGCGATCGCGAGGTTCTTCGGGGCGAGCTCGCCGAAAACCATCTGCACGACCGTCGCGATGAGCAGCGCGAGGAAGACCGAGAGCGGAACGCTCACCGCGCCCGGCACGCCGGCCACGTCGAAGAGGTCGGCCAGGCCCTCGCCGATGTACGGCTCGGCGACGTATCCGACGACCAGGGCGGTGACGGTGATGCCGAGCTGGGCGCCGGACAGCATGAACGAGAGGCGCTCGGTGACCTTGAGGGCGCGGGCGGCGGCCTCGTCACCCTCGTCGGCCAGGCGGCGCAGGCGGCCCTTGTCGACCGCGACGAACCCGAACTCCTGCGCGACGAAGTACCCGGTCAAGGCCGTGACGACGAGGACCAGGAGGAGACCGATGAGGATCAGCACGACGGCCTCGACGGCCTCGACGGGCCGGGGCGGAGCCGGGCCATGCCCGGGGCTTGTGCGAGCCGGGCCGAGCCCGGCTGGGTACTGCCATTCATCCCGGAAAGCTAACAAGAATGACTGAACGCTGCCTGGGAGCTTGCTGGTGGTGCCGCGTCATCGGTGGCACACATCACTGGTGGGCGCCCGGGAGAGGGCCACTCTCCCGGGCGCACCGATCAGGAACGGGTCGCCGGTCAGAAACGGGTCGTCAGTCAGAAACGGGTCGCCGGTCAGAAACGGGTCGCCGGTCAGAAACGGGTCGCCGGTCAGCTTCGGGTGATGGTCACGTCGTCGACGGCGGCCTCGACCAGGCTGGCCGTGGAGAGGTCCGCGGCCTCGACGCTGAGCTGCACGGTCTGCCCGGCGTAGGCGGAGAGGTTCACGGTCGCGGTCTGCCAGGCGGCGGCCCGGTTGCTCGCCGCGCCGGCCTGGGTGAAGACCGTCGTAGCGGTGCTGCCCGACACCACCCGCACCCGGAAGTAGTCCGAGCTGCTCGCGTTGTTGAGGTGCGCGAGGTACCAGCCGAAGGACAGCGTCAGGGTGCCGGTCGGCAGCGTGATGTTCGGCGAACGGATCGTGGTGGCCCCGCCGTCCACGTCGTTGGCGCCGGCGCTCGATCCCGCGGTGGCCCCGGTGACCAGGTCGTACGTGCCGCTCACCGAGGTGCCGAGCTGAGTCGCCACGCCCGAGCTGGTGGCCTGCGGGTCACCGCGCTCCCAGCGGCCCGAGGTCGCCGCGTCGCCACTGCCCACGGTCCAGCCGGTGGCCGTCTCGAAGGTGTCCTGCCAGACGGTGTCGCCGGTGGGCGGCGGGTCCTCACCCGGCGAGGCGAGGTTCCAGACGGAGTACGCGATCGCGTCCGAGTTGCGGTCCAGCGCGGTGTCGTTGATGTTCGCCGTGGTGTCGCAGGAGGCGTGGTAGCAGGGGTCGAACGTGCTGGCCGTACCGCCCCAGAGCTGGACCTGCGCCGCGGTCTTGCGCCCCTCCGCGCCGGTGAAGATGCCGCCCGCGGGAATGTTGTTGGCGATGAACGGGCCGTAATCGCTGCGCCCGTCGAAGTCGGTGCCGCGGGTGGGCACACCGATCGTGGTGAAGTAGTCGGCCAGGGTCTGCTCGATCTCCGCCGACCCGGCCGGGCCCGGACCAGATCCGGTGCCGTCGGAGTTGTCGCCGTCGTAGAGGAAGTAGCCGGGGTTGGGCGAGCCGACCATGTCGAAGTTGAGGTAGCCGCCGATCGCCGCCCGCTGCGCGGAGGTCAGCGAGTTCACGTAGGCGGTCGAGCCGCGCAGGCCGAGTTCCTCGGCGCCCCACCAGCCGAAGCGCAGGTGCCGGTCGGGTTGGAAGCCGGTCCGGGCCACGGCCAGCGCCACCTCGAGGTTCGCCGCCGAGCCGGAGCCGTTGTCGTTGATGCCCGGTCCGGCGGTGACGCTGTCCAGGTGCGCGCCGACCATCAGCGTGTCGTTCGTGTCGCCGCCCGGCCAGTCCGCGATCAGGTTGTACCCGGTCGCGCCGTTGTAGGTGAACGACTGCTGCTGCGTCACGAAGCCGGCCTGGTCGAGCAGGTTCTTCACGTACGTGACGGAAGCCAGGTAGCCCGGGCGTCCGTGCGCCCGGTTGCCGCCGTTCGCGGTCGCGATGCTCTGCAACTGGGCGAGGTGGGCCTTGACGTTGGCGACCGGGATGTCGGGCGCGGCGACGGCCACGGCTGCCTGGGCGGGCGCTGCGATCAGCGAGCCCAGGAGGACGGTCGCGCCGATGACAGGGAGTGTTCTCACAGGTTCCTCCGCGCTAGGGGGAACCTGAGAATGTCACGCTACAGATCGATGACTGTCATATCGCTTGCGCCATATCGCCTGGTGAACATACGGGACCTAGCGTTTCGGCGTGGCCCGGATGCCGGTCGGCGTCTGCTGGTAGAACGAGCTCTGGAGGAGGGCGTACGTCGCCCGGTTCTGATCCCAGTCGAAGTCGCGGGTGATCCAGCCGATGGCGTAGGCGTGCTCGCCCGAGGCGAACCATCGGGTGATGGCGTGCATCCCCACCGCCGAGGCGTTGTCGTAGCGGTACTCCCAGTCGGCCGCGCGGTTGAGCAGCGGCACCCGCTCGATCTGGCCGACCAGCTTGTACTTCGGCAGCGCGCCCGCCCGCACCAGCCGGTTCGCCTCGGTTCGGCAGGCCACCACGGGATCACCCTTGGGGTTCCGCCCGTAGTCGATGCTGAGGATGCGCACGTTGTCCGGGTCGCGGAAGCAGATCGTGGTGCCGATCTTCTCGTAGGTCCAGCCGTCCGGCACGCCGATGTGGAACCCGGCGGGGTCGGCGAAGTAGGAGAAACCCGATACCAGTTCCCAGCCGTTGACGCTGGTCTTCGCGCCGGGCTGCGGGGTGCGCGGCGCGTCGGCCGCCGGCTCGCGATCGCAGACCACCGGGCTGAACCCGGTGATCGCGGGCGCCGCGGCCGTCGGGTCCGGCGCCGGCGCTCCGGTCGGCGTGACGACGCTCGGGCCGGTGCGGTCATCGTCACGCCGGCGCAGGTAGCCGGCCGCGAGACCGGCGCCGGCCAGCAGGGCGACCAGCAGCACGCCGGCCACCGCGAGGCGCCCCCGCCGGGGGCTGGCGCCGGGCCGCACCACGGTCACCGGCTCGGGCGGCGGGCCGTCCGAGCCCGACGACGACGCCGGGACGGACGACGGCTTGGCGCCGGCCATGCGTGGCTCCGCGGCCATGCGTGGCTCCGCGGCCATGCGTGGCTCCGCGGCCATGCGTGGCTCCGCGGCCAGCGGTGCTCCGTTGCCGCGACGGGGGGCCATCTTGACCGCGGGCTCACCGGCGGTGACCGGCGACGGCTTCCGCTCGAGCGCGGATTCCCCCGCGGTCATCGGCGTCGCGTTCCGCTCGCCCCCGGGCTCTTCGGTGGTGACCGGTGTCCCGTTCCGCTCGACCGCGGGCTCGGCATCGGTGCGCGCGGGCGCGCCGGCCAGGCTGCTTCTCATCCGCGGCTGCACCGCGTTGCCCACCTCGGCCGGGGTGCGCGGCGCCGGGACGCGCGCGCGGTTGCTGGTCAGGCGGGCCTTGTCCGGGGTACGGGCGGTCACCACCACCGCGCGGAGCCGCTCCTCGACCTGGTCGGCGGTCAGCCGGGCGGCTGGATCATGCTGAAGCAGCCCGACCAGCACCGGGGCCAGCGGGCCGGCCAGCACCGGCGGATCGGGCGGATCGGTGGCCAGCGCCATCAGCGTGGCCATCGCGCTCTCCCGGGCGTACGGCGAGCGGCCCTCGACGGCGGCGTAGAGCGTGGCGCCCAGCGACCACAGGTCGGACTCCACGGTGGACGCGCCGTCCCGGGCGCGCTCGGGCGACACGTACTGGGGCGAGCCCACGATCATGCCGGGGCCGGTGACCGTGCCGTCGTCCACGAACGTGGCCAGGCCGAAGTCGGTCAGCACCACCCGGCCGTCGCCGATCAGCACGTTGTGCGGCTTGATGTCACGGTGCAGCACGCCGGCGCGGTGGGCGGCGGTCAGCGCGTCGAGCACATGCAGGCCGATGCGCGCCGCGGGGATGGGTTCGAACGGGCCGTCCTCGGCGATCACCTGATGAAGGGAGCGGGACGGGACGTATTCCATGACTATCCATGGCAGGCCGTCGGCGTGCACCACGTCGTAGATGCGGACCACATGGGGGTGGCTGAGCCGGGCGGCGCTGCGGGCCTCGCGGAGCGTACGGTCGCGAAGCCGGTTTTTCTCGTCGTCGGTCATCCAGTCCGGTGGCACGAACTCCTTGACCGCCACATCGCGGTCCAGCATCTCGTCACGTGCCATCCAGACCCGGCCCATGCCGCCGGAGCCGACCGGCTCGTGCAATCGATACCGCCCGGCGATGAGCATGCGCCTGACCGCCATCAGCCCCCACCCGTCGCTTGGCTCAAGAATAGTCATTCGCCCGGAAACGGGGGAACGGCGATCACCCGGCCACCGCGTAGATCACGAGGTTGTCCTTGTATGACCGCAGGCTGTGATCGAAAACCCCACCGCACGTGATGAGGCGGAGCTGGCGGTCCGGTGTGGGGGCGTACACCCGATCGGTCGGGAATTTGCTCTTCGGGTACCAGGCGGTCGACGTGACCGTGAAGGTGATGGTCTTGGCGCCGCGCACCACCTCGATGCGGTCACCCTTCTGCATCTCGCGGAGCTTGTAGAAGACGGCCGGTCCTCGCTTCGAGTCGACGTGGCCGGCGACGACCGCGGGGCCGGTGTCGCCCGGGAGCGTGCCGCCGGAGTAGAAGCCGGCCTTGGCGAAGTCCTTCGGCGGGATCAGGGCGCCGTCCGGGCCGAGGCGCAGCGTCTCCAGCGGGGTGTCGACGCCGATCGCCTTCACCATCAGCCGGGTCGGCGTGCCGGAATAGGTCGGGTTGAGCGCGGCGAACGGGTCCGGCGCGCTGCCGTCGGCCGGCACGGCGAACGGCGCCTCGTCGCTGGCGCTCGAGGCGGCGACGGAGGGCGCGGACTGGGGCAATCCGGTCCAGCGGCCCACGTCGTCGGTGGCCGGCTGCTCCTTGAGGGCCACGTAGGCCGTGCCCGCGACGAACGCCGCCACGACCCCGGCGATCACGGGAATGAGCGCGCGCCGGCCGAAACGGCGGAGCTTTCCCGGTTTCGGCGGCACCGGGGAATTCGGAGCCGGGCTCACATCGGATGGGTCATCGTCGTCGTGAGCAGGCCCGGCCGAGCCGCCCGCCGCAACGCGCGAGCAGTCGCTCGCATCCTCGTCGTCGAGAAGGGCAGGCTCGACGGGATGCGACGCGTTCACAGAAGGTGACGCTACGGCGGAAGGCGATGCGCTCGCGGCGCTAGGTGACGCGCCGTCGGAAGGCGATACAGCGACGCTAGGTGACGCGGGAGCGGAAGGTGGTGGACCAACGGCAGATGGCGCGGCGGCGGAAGGCGGCGCGGCGGCTGGGGGTCGCGCGGCGGCCGCGGGCGAAGGACCAGCCGGCGAAGGATCAGCCGGCGAAGGACGCACCAGCGGCGACAACGGCATGGCCGGCCCGACCCACGGCGACCCATGCGGCGCAGTACCCGGCGACGATCCACCAGCCAACGCCGACGGCGACCGCCCAGGGCTGCGACGCCGAGGCGCCGGCGCCACGTACAACGGCGCGTCACGCAACGCCGGATCGATCGATCCCGGCACATGAGCACGCCCACGCGCGGGGAGCTCGTCGACCGGCTCGACCCGCACCACCGCACGCGCGGTGGGCGGAGGCGTCAGTCCGTCCGGCACCGACGCCTCCGGAGACTCCGCGGTCATGGATCAGACCGCCGGGTCAGACCGTCCGGGGCCGGCGGCGGAGGAAGACCACCAGGCCGGCCGTCAGCACCGCGGCCACGCCCGCCACCGTCAGCGCCATCGGCATCGGCGACTCGGGCTGGGTGCCGCCCACGCCGGTGGCCACGCCGCCCTGCGGCACCTGGCCCTGGCCGCCGGCGTCGATGTGCAGCTCCGGCTTGAGGCCGCCGCCCTTGGCGTCGAGCACCAGCAGCGAGTAGACGCTGCCCGCGCCCAGCGTGCAGGGCAGGCTGCTGCTCCGGCCGCCGCCGCTCGGCTGCACCTTGACCGTCCACTTGCCCGGCTTGACCTGCCGGTAGTCGGTCGTGGTGGCGAATTGGACCCCGTCGGCGATCTTCGGTCCGTCGTTGACGCCGACATCGAGCACGGGTGCGCGTACCGAAGCCTGAATGATCCTGACCTTGGACTCGCCCGGCTTGGGCAGCTTCAGGTCGTCCTGGAGGACGCGGAGCCCCAGGTCCGCGTAGCGACCGACGCCCGCGACCGTGTACGCCTGGCCGCTCTCCACACTGACCTGGGTGGTAAGGACCGGCTTGGTCTTGGGGCTGGCGCCCGCCTTGCGCATGGCGACCGAATACGTGCCTGTCGGAAGTCGCAGGTAGGGCGACATGATGCCGTAGCCGACACCGGGGAACGTCTGCTCCTTACCGCCCGAGGCGGCCTTGAGATAAACGTCCACCTGGGGTGTATCCGGAGAAAGGTGGGCAAGCCGCACGTAGCCGTCATCCGCCGCGGCGGCCGGCGATGCGCTGAAGGCAATGCCCGCGAACACGGCGAGCGCCGCCGCGGCACTGCCGAGGCGCCGTACCTGGGGTTTCGGGGTGAACACGGAGCCTCCTCTGCACTCGGCTGTATGACACATCGAACGCGATCCCTGTCAATGTGCCGCAGACCACGGAACGGCACCATGGTCCGTCCGGTCAGCCGGAAGCGCTGGTCGAAGGTCCTACTCATGCTCGGATGACCGATAGATGACGCCCGGGACAGATGGTCCGACGGCGTCGTGGCGTTTTTGTCGTACCCGAGGAGCACCATGGTTGGCGTGCAGGAAGAGCAGGTGTTGGAGCAGTTCGGGCCGGCCACGAGGGAGTGGTTCCGGGCCGCCTTCGCCGCGCCCACCGCGGCTCAGGCGGGCGCGTGGCGAGCGATCGGCGCGGGGCACCACGCGCTGGTCGTGGCTCCGACCGGTTCCGGCAAAACACTGGCCGCGTTCCTGTGGTCCCTCGACCGGCTGGCCCGCGAGCCCGTGCCCAACGACGCTAAGCAGCGCTGCCGCGTCCTTTATGTCAGCCCGCTCAAGGCCCTGGCGGTCGATGTCGAGCGCAACCTGCGCGCGCCGCTGACCGGCATCCGGCAGGCGTCCGGCCGGCTCGGTGTGCCGCCGCCCGACATCACCGTCGGCATGCGTACCGGTGACACCCCGGCCGACGAGCGCCGCAGCTTCCAGCGCACCCCGCCCGATGTGCTGATCACCACACCGGAATCGCTGTTCCTGATCCTGACCTCGGCCGCCCGCGAGTCGCTGCGCGGCGTCGAGACCGTGATCATCGACGAGGTCCACGCCGTCGCGGCCACCAAGCGCGGCGCCCACCTGATGCTCTCTCTCGAACGGCTCGACGCGCTGCTGCCCAAGCCGGCGCAGCGGGTGGGTCTGTCCGCGACGGTCCGGCCGATCGACGACACCGCCCGCTTCCTCGGCGGCGCACACCAGGTTGAGATCGTGCAGCCGCCCAGCGCCAAGACGATCGAGGTCGAGGTGCAGGTGCCGGTCGAAGACATGACCCGGCTCGACGAGGCTCCCGAGGAAGATCCAGACAACCCCGATGGGGTACGCCGTCAGCCGTCGATCTGGCCCGCGGTGGAGGAACGGGTGCTCGACCTCATCGAGGCCCACCGCTCGACGATCGTGTTCACCAACTCCCGCCGCGGCGCCGAACGGCTGTGCGCCCGCATCAACGAGCTGGCCGTCGAGCGTGCCGGTGAGCCGCCACCCGAGGCGAGCCGGCTGCCCGCCGAGATCATGGCCCAGGCCGGCGGCACGCGCGGCGCCGACCCGATCGTCGCCCGCGCCCATCACGGCTCGGTGTCCCGTGAGGAACGCAAACAGATCGAAGAGGCGCTGAAGTCCGGCCGGCTGCCCGCCGTCGTCGCCACCTCGAGCCTCGAGCTGGGCATCGACATGGGCGCGGTCGACCTGGTCGTGCAGATCGAGGCGCCGCCGTCGGTCTCGGCCGGGCTGCAGCGCATCGGCCGGGCCGGCCACCAGGTCGGCGCCGTGTCCCGTGGCGTCGTCTTCCCCAAACACCGCGGTGACCTGGTCTCCTGCGCGGTGGTGTCGGAACGGATGACCGAGGGCGCGATCGAAGAGCTGCGTTACCCGCGCAACCCGCTCGACGTGCTGGCCCAGCAGGTCGTGGCCATGGTCGCGCTGGACGCTTGGCAGCTCGACGACCTGGCGGCCCTGGTCCGGCGGGCGGCCCCGTTCGCCGAGCTTCCCGACTCGGCCCTGCGGGCGGTGCTCGACATGTTGTCCGGGCGCTACCCGTCGACCGCCTTCGCCGAGCTGCGCCCGCGCCTCGTCTGGGACCGCGGCACCGACCAGCTCACCGGCCGGCCGGGCGCACAACGGCTGGCCGTGACCAGCGGCGGCACCATCCCCGACCGGGGCATGTTCGGGGTCTTCCTGGCCGGTTCCGAGAAGGCCTCGCGGGTCGGTGAGCTCGACGAGGAGATGGTGTACGAGTCCCGCGTCGGCGACGTCTTCCTGCTCGGTTCGACGTCCTGGCGGATCGAGGACATCACGCCCGACCGGGTGCTGGTCACGCCCGCCCCGGGCGCCCCGGCCCGCATGCCGTTCTGGAAGGGCGACGCGCTCGGCCGCCCGGTCGAGCTGGGCCGGGCCATCGGCGCCCGGCTCCGCACCCTGTCCAGGGCCGACGACGACAAGGCGACCGCCTCGCTGCGCGCCGCGGGCCTCGACGAGTGGGCGGCCGGCAACCTGATCGCCTACCTGCGCGAACAGCGCGAGGCGACCCGTCACCTGCCCGACGACCGTACGATCGTGGTCGAGCGCTTCCGCGACGAGCTGGGCGACTGGCGGATGACCGTGCACTGTGTCCTCGGCGCGCGGGTGAACGCGCCCTGGGCGCTCGCGATCGCCCGCCGGCTGGGTGAGCGCTACGGCGTCGACGGCCAGGTCATGCCCTCCGACGACGGCATCGTGGTGCGCCTGCCGGACACCGCCGAGGAACCGCCGGGCGCCGATCTGGTGGCCTTCGACCCCGAGGAGATCAGCCAGCTGGTCGAAGAGTCGGTGGGTACGTCGGCGCTGTTCGCGTCCCGGTTCCGCGAGTGTGCCGCCCGGTCGCTGCTGCTGCCCCGCCGCGACCCGCGCCGGCGCCAGCCGCTCTGGCAACAGCGCCAGCGGTCGGCGCAACTGCTCGACGTGGCGCGCGAGTTCGCCGACTTCCCGGTCACCCTCGAGGCCGCCCGCGAGTGCCTGCAAGACGTCTTCGACCTGCCCGGCCTGGTCGGGCTGATGCGCGAGATCGCGGGCCGCAAGGTCCGGCTGGTCGAGACCGAGACGCCGCGGCCGTCGCCGTTCGCCCGGTCACTGCTTTTCGGGTACGTCGGAGCGTTCCTCTACGAGGGCGACGCACCGCTGGCCGAGCGCCGGGCCGCCGCCCTGGCCCTCGACTCCACCCTGCTCGGCGAATTGCTGGGGCGGGTCGACCTGCGCGAGCTGCTCGACCCGGCGGTGGTGACCGAATCGGAACAGCAGCTGCAGTGGCTGGCCCCACAGCGGACGCCACGCGACGCCGAGGACGCCGCCGAGCTGCTGCGGCTGCTGGGCGACCTGTCCGACGCCGCGCTGGCGGCCCGGCATGTCGACCTGGAGTGGGTGCGTTCTCTCGAGGCGGCCCGCCGGGCGTTGCGGGTGCGCGTCGCCGGTGAGGAACGCTGGATCGGCATCGAGGACGCGGGCCGCTACCGCGACGCGCTGGGCGTGGCGTTGCCGGTGGGCGTGGCCGAGGCCTACCTGGAACCGGTCGCCGATCCCCTCGGTGACCTGGTCGCTCGCTACGCGCGTACCCATGGGCCGTTCGCCGCCGCGACGTGTGCGGCGCATTTCGGGCTCGGTGTGTTCGTGGTCGAGCAGGCGTTGAAGCGGCTGAGCGCGACCGGCCGGGTGGTCAGCGGCGAGTTCTCGCCCGAGGGCGCGGGCGCCGAGTGGTGTGACGCCGAGGTGCTGCGCCTGCTGCGCCGCCGGTCGCTGGCCGCGCTGCGCCGTGAGATCGAGCCGGTGCCGCCGAAGGTGCTGGCCGCGTTCCTGCCCCGCTGGCACCAGGTGGGCGGCAACGCGCGCGGCGTCGACGCGGTCGCGGCCACGGTCGAGCAGTTGCAGGGCCTCGCGGTGCCGGCGTCGGCCTGGGAACGGCTGGTGCTGCCGGCGCGGGTCGCCGACTATTCACCGGCGATGCTCGACGAACTGACCGGGTCGGGTGAGCTGGTGTGGGCCGGCGCCGGCTCGGTGGGTGGCAACGACGGGTGGATCACGCTGGCGTACGCCGAAACGGCGCCCCTCCTGCTGCCACCTCCGGATGACGAGCTGGCGCTGACCCCGCTGCATCAGTCGGTGCTCGAGACGCTGGGCGACGGGCAGGCGCTGTTCTTCCGGTCGCTCTCCGACCGGGTGGGCTCGACCGACGACCCGGCCCTGACGTCCGCGGTGTGGGACCTGGTCTGGGCCGGACACCTGACCAATGACACGTTCGCGCCGCTGCGGGCCCTGCTCGGCAGCAGCGGCGCCCACCGTGCGAAGGCCGCGCCGGCCCGCACCCGCTATCGCCGCCCCGGCCGGTTGGGGCGTGCGGCCATGCCGAGCCGCACCGGCCCGCCCGCGATGGCCGGCCGCTGGTCCCGGCTCCCCGACCGCGACCTCGACCCGACCCGGCGCGCGGCCGCCCTGGCCGACCTGCTGCTGGAACGCCACGGCGTGGTGACCCGCGGCGCGGTCATGTCCGAGGGCGTGACCGGCGGCTTCGCGGCGGTGTACCCCGTGCTCGGCGCCCTGGAGGAACGCGGGGCCGCGCGGCGCGGCTACTTCGTCGAGGGTCTGGGCGCGGCCCAGTTCGCCGTGCCCGGCGCGGTCGACCGCCTGCGCGCACTGGCCGAGCCGGCCGAGCTGACCCGGCGCGCCGGGGTGTCGGCGGTGGTGCTGGCGTCAACCGACCCGGCCAACCCCTACGGCGCGGCGCTGCCGTGGCCCGAACGCGTGGTCGACAGCGGCGGCGGCGAAAAGGTCGCCGCCGCCGGCCACCGAGCCGGCCGCAAGGCGGGCGCCTTGGTCGTGCTGGTCGGCGGCGAGCTGGTCATCTACGTCGAGCGGGGCGGCAAGACCCTCCTGTCTTTCCTGGACGACCAGGAGGCACTGATCGCGGCTGGCGAGGGTCTGGCGCGGGCGGTGAGGTCCGGGGCGTTGGGGGCGATGTCGGTCGAACGAGCCGACGGCGAGTCGGTCAACTCTTCGCCGTTGCGCGACGCTTTGACGGCAGCGGGTTTCCGCGCGACGCCGAGGGGGTTGCGCCTGCGGGGGTGATGTGGCGACTTGGTCCGGTTCGGTGGGGCCGCCCCGGGGGCCGGAGTGTGTGGGTGGGTCAAGGGCCGCCTGGGGTGAGGAGTGGTCAGGCTGGGTCGACGCGAGTTGCGCAAGGGAAGGCGAGCCGCCCCTGACGGGGCCACGCCTGGCGGGCGCGGCGAGGCCGCACTACTGATCGCGCCCCGGTGGGCGCGCGGAAAACGCACCGGCCGCACCCAACGAGGCCGAGGCGGCGTGGGCGAGGTGAGGCAGGGGTGCCCTACCGGCTGCGCCGGGTGGATTGGGACGATGGCGGGGCCGTGTCACGATCGTGCGCATGCTGCGGACGTTGGAGATCACTGCGACCATCTCTGTGACTGAGGCGCCGTTTCATAACGTCTACTTCGGGCGCTCGTTCGAGTTGAGCCTTGACTGTTTTGTGTGTGAGCGGCTGGGTCGCACGACCTTTCTCACCGTGGGCGATGAGCGGGCGGTTTGCACGGGGGATCAGGCGCACGGCGGGAGGCACTTCGCTCCGGCGCGGGTTGCCGGGTTTGATGCGCTTACCGGGCAGGACCGGAGGTCGCTTCAGGCTGTGGTGCAGCAGTGGTGGGCGCCGTTTCATGACGCCAAGCGCAATCAGGGCTCCAAGCCGCTCGGCACCGGGTGGGTGCGCTTCGACCTGCACTATCAGTGCCCGGACAACGGTCAGGCCGCCGGACAGGCCAGCATTCAGTCCAATCAGGTTCAGCCGGTCGAGCTGACCTGCAAGCACTGCGAAACCGTCCTGGCCGGCAGCGACCAGATCCCCACCATCGTGGAGCGACCCTAGGCGGCAAGCACGCCCTCTCCACACCGGGCGGGGTGATAGGGAGCAAGGCAGAGGCCACAGAACAGGACCCGGGCGGGGCGGCAGGGCCACAGAACAGGATCCGGCGGATCGCGACCGGGGTACGGGCCACGTCTCGCCAGGCCGGCGTCTGGTTCCGGGAGGCGACCGGAGCGAGGCAGTGGCCACGAACAGGACCCGGCCGGGACGCGGCGAGGGCTCGGGCCGCGTAAGGGGACGGGGCGCGGCAAGGGCTCGGCCGCGTCAGCGGCGGGCGCAACCACTCACTACGCACGTCGCAGGGAGGGTGGCCGCGGAAGCGAAGCGTGCGGCCACCCGGACCGACCTCGGCGGGAGCAGCGGTCCGCATCACCCACCCTGCTACGACCCGAAGCTCTTGATCTGCCCGAAGAGAGCACCTCGGCGGGAGCAGCGGTCCGCACCACCCGCCCCGCTACGACCGGCAGTTGATCTGGATCTTGAGGGGCCGCTCTAGGAGAGCTGGGGCGCGACGCCGGAGGCGACCAACTCGAGGTGGTGCAGGTCGGACAGGTCGAGTGTCTGCAGGAACATGCGACCGGCGCCCGCCTCGCCCCATCGGCCGAGTTTGTCGACCACCTCGTCGACCGTGCCGGCCACGGCGTCGCCGGCTGTGCGCAGGTCGTCGACGCTGCGGCCGATCGCGTTCGCGCGATGCGCCAACTCGGCCTCGTCGCGGCCGACGCAGAGGACGACGGCCGCGGAGAATGCTGGCGCCGAAGCCCGGCCGGCCGCTGTGCACGCCTCGCGTACCAGGTCGAACAGGGCCGACGCCTCCGTGAGGGAGCTGAACGGGGCGTTGAACTCGTCGGCGAAGCGGGCGGCCAGGGCGGGCGTCCGCTTCTTGCCCTTGCCGCCGACGATGACCGGCGGCCGCGGGGTCTGCACCGGCTTGGGCAGCGCCGGCGAGTCGGCGAGCTGGTAATGCCGGCCCTGGAACGTGTAGGGGCCATCGGCGGTCCACAGGCCGGTGACGATCTCGAGCTGCTCCTCCAGGCGGTCCAACCGCTCGCCGGTCGGCGGGAAGGGAATGCCGTACGCGGTGTGCTCGCGCTCGAGCCAGCCGCCGCCGAGGCCCAGCTCGACGCGGCCGCCGCTCATCTCGTCGACCTGGGCGACGCTGATGGCCAGCGGGCCGGGCAGGCGGAACGTGGCCGACGAGACCAGGGTGCCGATGCGGATGCGGGACGTCTGCACGGCGATGGCCCCGAGCGTCACCCACGAGTCGGTCGGGCCGGGAAGGCGGTCGTCGGAGGCGGAGTTGCCGGTGAAGTGGTCGCTCCGGAAGAAGCCGTCGAAGCCCAGGTCTTCGCTCAGCTGGGCGACCCGCCGCTGCTGGTCGTAGGTGGCGCCGAGCTGGGGCTCGATGAAGGTGACGAGACGCATGATCACCAGCCTGCCACAAAGTCGGGAACCCTCCCCAGCACTCTGCGTGCGCAGACGATAACGTTGACGACCATGGGTCGCTTTGGATGGATCAGCCTCACCACCGACTACGGCACCTTCGACGGATTCGTGGCGGCGTGTCACGGCTCCATCGCCCGCATCGCGCCGGATGTGCGTGTCATCGACGTCACCCACCACGTGCCGCCGGCCGATGTCACCCGCGGCGCGCACGTGCTGGCGCAGACCGCCCCCTACCTGCCCGAGTCGGTGCACTGCGCGGTCGTCGACCCGGGTGTCGGCACCGCCCGCCGCGGCCTGGCCATCGCCACCCCGAGCGGTGTGCTGGTCGGCCCGGACAACGGCCTGCTGATCCCGGCGGCCGAGGCGCTCGGCGGCATCGACACGGTGGTGGAGCTGTCCAACAAGGACTGGTTCCTCGGCGACCTGTCACGCACCTTCCACGGGCGGGACCTCTTCGCGCCGGCCGCCGCCCGGATCGCGCTGGGCGCCGACCTGGCCGACGCCGGCCCGCCGGTGGACGTGACCACGCTGGTCCGGCTGCCCGCCCCGGTGGTGTCGCTGGGCGACGGCTACGTCGAGGCCGAGGTGCTGACCGTCGACCGCTTCGGCAACGTGCAGCTCGCCGCGACCGGTGGCGCGCTCGACGGCCTGGGCCATGACCTGGTCCTCAACGGTGGGGTGCGGGCCCGGCGCGGCGCCACGTTCGCCGATGTCGAGCAGGGCGATCTGCTGGTGTACGAGGACTCGGCCGGCCAGGTGGCCATCGCGGTGAACAACGGCCGCGCCGTCGTCGTCCTGTCGGTCATGCCGGGCGACCTGGTCCGGGTGTCGAACCGGTGACGTGGCGCGGCGTTCGGGTCACCCGCTGACGCGGTGGTGGACCCAGACGTTGGGCTCCACGTAGACCGCTGTGTCGTCGGCCAGCGAGACGTGCACCGGCGCCAGCGCCTGCGGCACGTCCACCGGCCCGTCGGTGTCGAACGGCAGCCCGGTCCACTCCCGCCACTGCGCGAGGCTTCCGGTCATCACCATGCTGCTCGGGGCCACGTTGACGATCCGGCCGCCGGCGCGCACGTGCACCCTCAGCCACGGGTCGACCGGCAGGCCGTCGGGGCGCGTGCGGTGGGCGTACTCGCGGATGGGCCCGGACCGGCCGGTGGGCCGGACCGGCGCGATCAGGTCCCGGAAGCCGAACCGGGCCACGTTGTCACGCATCGCGCCGAGCATCACCGAGGAGAGCCCGCGGCCGCGCATGTCGGGCCGAATCAGGATCTCCAGCGCCGAGGCGATGGTCGGCGTCGCCCCGCTGAGCCGGTCGTGCGCACTGCGCTGGATGGCCCAGTCCCAGCCGCCGTCGGGAAGCGGTCCGTCGATCGCATACGCGAGCGGCACCGAATGCGCCTTGGCCATGGGACGCCCGGACGAACGGTCCACCGCGAGCAGGCAGTGCGCCGCGAAGTGGTCACGGAGGTAGCCGAAGTAGAGGTCGCCGGTGGGGTCCTGCGTCATGAAGGGGGGCCAGAAGCCGTCGAGTTCCTCCCACACCGCCCATAGCGAAGGGTCATCCGCCAGGGACGTTATGTCGAGGTCCATCAGGGCAGGATAGGGAACATGCCGGAGGGCGACACCGTATATAACACCGCGCGCGTGCTGGAACGCGCGATCGTCGGCGAGGTGCTGACCAAGTCGGACTTCCGCGTGCCTCAGCTCGCGACGACCGATCTGTCCGGGTGGACGGTGGCGGAGTCGGCCAGCCGCGGCAAGCACCTGTTGCTCCGCCTGCAGAACGGCGACAAGAAGTACACCCTCCACTCCCACCTGCGGATGGAGGGCGCCTGGCGGGCCTACCGCCCGGGCGAACGCTGGACCGCCCGCCCGGTCCACCTGATCCGCGTCGCGTTGCACACCCGGAAGGCCGTCGCGGTCGGCTACCACCTGCACGAGGTGGCGCTCTACCCCACCGCCGACGAGTCGTCGCTCGACCACCTCGGCCCCGACCTGCTGGGCGCCGACTGGGACGCGGACGAGGCGGCCCGCCGGATCGCCGCGCAACCCGACCTGACCATCGCCGAGGCGCTCCTCGACCAGCGCAACCTGGCCGGCGTCGGCAACCTCTACAAGGCCGAGACGCTGTTCCTGCGCGGCGTCTGGCCGTGGCGGCCGGTCCGCGACGTCGACGACCTGACGGGCATGGTGACCCTGGCCCAGAAGCTGGTCGCCAACAACAAGGGCCGGTGGACCCAGACCACGACCGGTTCGCTGCGGCGCGGTGAGACCAGTTACGTGTACGGCCGGAAGGCCCAGCCCTGCCGCCGCTGCGGGACGGCCATCCGCAAGGCCGAACTGGGCGAACGCGTGACCTACTGGTGCCCCTACTGCCAGCCCGAACCGGGCTCAGGCGGCGCTTGAGTTGCCGTACCGGCGCAGCTCGGACAGGCCGTCGGCCAGACCCCGCAGCCGGTCGGTCGCCTCGATCAGCCGGAAGAAGCTCGGGTGCCGGTCGTCGGCGATCGGCTGCCCGTCTTCGGCCACCCAGCTCGCGGCGGCCGAGACCAGCCGCTCGTAGGCGGTCACCCCGTCGGCGAACTGGGCCGACAGGCTCTCGTGCGAGGTGCGCAACGCGTCCTGCTGGTCGGCGGGGCTGAGCGGGATGGCCCGCTCGACGCTCGCCGCCCGGTGGCCCAGGTCGCGCAGCCACTCCTCGGCCGACGCCGCCTCGAGGACCGCCTCGGAGCCGGGGCCGGTGAGCCGGGTGCTCAGTTGGTGGAGCGTGCCGCTCGCGCGGTCGAGCCGGTCCCAGGACTTGGCCACGGCCGAGCCCCGCAGCGCATACCGCTCGCGCTGCCGGCGGACCTCGTTGAGCACGTTCTTGCCGGCCGGGAACCGCTCGACCGCGGCGACCAGCTTGGCCCCGGGCAGCTGCGGCGGCGGGGCCGGCGGCGCTTCGATCGCCGCCAGCTCCCGATGGTCACGATGTCGCCAGACGGCCAGCGCGACCGAGCCGCCGGCCGCGGCGGCCCAGATCGCGTCGGGGATGCCAATTCCCGCGTACGGCGTAAGGACGGCGGTCGCCGCGGCCAGGCCGCCACCGATGACGCTCCAGCGCCTCGCCGCGCTGCGCAACCTGCGCAGCCGGCGGAAGTAGCGGGTCCGCTCGTCCATCGCCGGTCAGCCCGCCGCTGAGGTGTCGCCGCGCTGCTTGTTCATGCTGGCGCGGATCTCGTCGAGACGGGCCACGCTGGCCGGGTCGGAGGCCGGAGCCGCCTGCGCCTGCGTGCCCTGCTCGACCGCCGGGGTGCCCGGCTTGGCCCCGAGCTGGTCACCGGCCATCGAGGCCCGGATCTGCTCGAGCCGGGACGAACCGGCCATGTCGAGGCTCGACTTCTGCACCTCGAGCATGCGGCCCTCGACCGAGTTGGAGGCCAGCTCGGCGCGACCCATCGCGTCGGCGTACCGCCGCTCGATCTTGTCGCGCACCTCGTCGAGCGACGGGGTGTTGCCGGGCGCCGCGAGCGACGACATCGACTCGAGCGACCGCGCCACGGTCTCCTGCATCTTGGCCTGTTCGAGCTGGCTGAGCAGGCGGGACCGCTCGGCGATGCGCTGCTGGAGCACCATCGCGTTGTTCTCGACCGCCTTGCGCGCCTGGCCGGCCGCGGAGAGCGCCTGGTCGTGGAGGGTCTTGAGGTCCTCCATCGACTGCTCGCCGGAGACCAGCTGGGTGGCCAGCGTCGTGGCCGTGGCTTCGTACTTCTGGGCCTCGGCCTCGTCACCCCCGGCCCGCGCCCGGTCGGCCAGCACGAGCGCCTGCCGGGCCATGCCCTGCAGCTTCTCGACCTCGGACATCTGCCGGGACAGCTTCATCTCGAGCTGACGCTGGTTGCCGATGACCGCGGCGGCCTGTTGGACGAGCGCCTGGTGCTGGCGCTGGGCGTCCTCGATCGCCTGCTGGATCTGGACCTTCGGGTCTGCGTATTCGTCGATCTTCGCGCCGAAGAGCGCCAGAAAGTAACGCCAGCCCTTGACGAACGGGTTCGCCATATCGCCGATTCTCCTCTATGTCGCTCTGGTCGGCCCGATGGATGCGTCCCATGGTTGCAGGCCATTGCCACCGTCGTCACGTGACCTCAGGGAGTTATCAGGGTCTCCCCTGGGCCCTCCGGTATCGAGGCTACGCCTGGTGACGCACACGAGCGATCCCGAGGATCAGGCGGCGTAGATCATGTCGCGGCCACGCTTGCGCGTCGTCCGCAGAGTCGCCTTGAGCGGCGAATCCTGACGCACCGAAACCTGGACGTTCCCGTCGGCGACCTTCTCGACGGACTGCTGCTCAGGGACGGGGCTCAGCACGCCCTCCATGCCCTCGGCGATGGACAGCGTGTTGCTGACATCACTCAGCACCTCGGACAGGTGAGCGCCCAGGGCGTCACAGATCGCGGCGAGCAGCTCGCTCGACGCTTCTTTCTGCCCGCGCTCGATCTCGGAGAGATAACCCAGGCTGACGTTGGCGGCGGTGGACACCTCGCGCAGAGTGCGGTGCTGTCCTTGCCGGCGCGCCCGAAGTGCGTCACCGATAACCCGGCGTAGCAGGACCATGGCACCTCCTCCTGCGGCGGGGCCACCGGCATCCGCCGGAGGCTTCCCGCAACCGTACCCGCTGTGAGCCACGCCGACATACCGCCCCGCCGAAATCCGGAACCGGGCCCGCCTGGCACCCACGGCACAACGATCTCTGTGATAACGCCATTCCCGCAGGCCGCGCCTAGGCGGGTGGGCCGGCGCGGTCCACCTGGGTGACGAGGAGGTTTAACACCGCTGTCACGCTTCCGGCGCGGATCGCGGCCCGATCACCGGTCAGGTGAAGCTCCTCGACGGCCGAGGCGCCCGGCCCGGCGACGGCGACATAGACCAGCCCGACCGGTTTGCCGCCCTGCGGATCGGGTCCGGCGACTCCCGTGGTGGCCATCCCCCAGTCGGCGCCGCAACGCGAGCGGGCGCCCCCGGCCAGCGCGAGCGCGACGTCCGGATCCACCGGGCCGCGGTCGTCCAGCAGAGCCGATGAGACACCGGCCAGGACATGCTTGAGGTCGGTCGCGTAAACCACCAGACCGCCCCGGAAGACCGCGCTGACCCCGGGCACCTCGACGAACGTGCTGGCCAGCGCGCCGCCGGTGAGCGACTCGGCGGTCGCCACGGTCTCGCGTCGCGCGATCAGCCGGGTCACCGCCTCGGCCACGAGGGTCACGCGCGACCGCGCCGCAGCCGCAACGCCTGGAGCACGTAGTCGACGCCGGTGACGAGGGTCACCACGAGCGCGACGCCCATCAGCCAGGGCCCGACCAGGTGCAGCGGCGCCGGCATCGGCAGCAGGTACCAGGCGATGGCCGCGATCTGCAGCGCCGTCTTGAGCTTGCCGCCGCGGCTGGCCGGGATGATCCCGTACCGGATGACCCAGAAGCGCAGCGCCGTCACCCCCCACTCGCGCACCAGGATCGCGATCGTGACCCACCAGGCCAGGTCGCCGTAGAGCGACAGCAGGACCAGCGCGGTGCCGGTCAGCGCCTTGTCGGCGATCGGGTCGGCCACCTTGCCGAACGAGGTGATCATCGAGTAGCGGCGGGCGATCCATCCGTCCGCGAAGTCGGTCGCCGAGGCCACACAGAAGGTCAGGCAGGCCACGATCCGCCAGCCGGGGTGGACCATCTCGGACACCACCACGGTGACCACGAAGATCGGGACCAGGATGATCCGGACCAGCGTGAGGACATTCGCCGGGTTCAGCAGCGGGACGACCGCCGGCACCGGCTTTTCGGTCACTTCGCGGCCGCGGAGATCATCTCGAACGGGACCGCGACGAGGTCGACGCCCTCGGTCGCGGTGACCCGCGCCTTGACCAGGTCGCCGGGGCGCAGCACGGCCAGGTCGACGCCCGAGTCCCCGGCGACCAGGGTGGTCGAACCGTCGACCTCCGGAGCCTGGTGCTCGGCCCGGCCCTCGACCTCGCCGTCGGCGAGCGAATCGACCAGCACCTCGACGGTGGAGCCCAGCCGCTCCTCGGCCCGCTGGGTGCACAGCTCGTCGGCCAGCGCCGTGATCCGGTCGTACCGCCGCTTGATCGTGTCTTTGCGCACCTTGCCGGTCATGCCGGCGGCCTCGGTGCCGTCCTCGTCGCTGTAGTCGAAGATGCCGATCGCATCCAGGCGCGCCGACGACAAGAAGCGCACCAGCTCCTCGAAATCGGCCTTGGTCTCGCCGGGGAAGCCGACGATGAAGTTGCTCCGGGCGCCGGCGCTCTCTTTCAGCGCACGCGCGGATGCGAGGAGATCCAGGAACTTCGACGTGGAGCCGAACCGGCGCATCCGGCGCAGCACCGGCTCGCTGGAGTGCTGGAAGGAGAGGTCGAAGTACGCCGCGACGCCGGGCGTGGTGGCGATCGCCTCGACCAGGCCGGGCCGGGTCTCGGCGGGCTGCAGGTAGCTGGCCCGCACCCGCACGATGCCGTCCACCGTGGCCAGCTGGGGCAGCAGCTTCTCGAGGGCCCGGGGATCGCCCAGATCCTTCCCGTACGACGTGCTGTTCTCACTCACCAGCACCAGCTCGCGCACCCCGGTCTTGGCCAGCCACTCGGCCTCGGCCAGCAGCTCCTGGGGGTCACGGGAGACGAACGCGCCGCGGAAGGCCGGGATCGCGCAGAACGCGCAGCGCCGGTCGCAGCCGCTGGCCAGCTTGAGCGACGCCACCGGGCCGCTGTCGAGCCGGCGGCGCAGCACCTGGCGCAGGTGGGCCGGGGTGTGCTCGTCGACCGTGGCGTGCCCGGGCACCACCACCTTGGCCGACTGGCGCTGCACCGGGGTCAGGGGCAGCAGCTCGCGCCGGTCGCGCGGGGTGTGCGCGTCGAACCGCTCGCCGGCCAGCACGCCGTCGAGGCGGGCGGCGATGTCGGTGTAGTCGTCGAAGCCGAGCACCGCCTGGGCTTCCGGGAGCGAAGCGGCCAGCTCCTTGCCGTACCGCTCGGCCATGCACCCGGCCGCGACCACCTTGGCCCCGGTCTCGGACGCGGCGAGCAGCGTCTCGATCGAGTCCTGTTTCGCCTTCTCGACGAAGCCACAGGTGTTGACCAGCACCACGTCGGCCCCGTCGGCATCGGTGCTGACCTGCCAGCCGCCCGCGTCGAGGCGGGCCGCGAGTTCCTCGGAGTCGACCTCGTTACGGGCACAGCCGAGGGTGAGCAGGGCAACACGGCGCGGAGCGGGTGAGACGGACACCTCAAGAGCGTACCGGGCGGGCGGTCAGTCCCCATCCACCCGCAGGGTGGCCAGGGTCTCCTCCAACTCGTCCGGCTTGACCAGCACCTCGCGCGCCTTGGAGCCCTCGGACGGCCCGACGATGCCCCGGGTCTCCATCAGGTCCATCAGCCGGCCGGCCTTGGCGAAGCCCACCCGCAGCTTGCGCTGGAGCATCGAGGTGGAGCCGAACTGGGAGGTCACGACCAGTTCGATGGCCTGGATCAGCACCTCCAGGTCGTCGCCGACCTCCTCGTCGATCTCCTTCTTCTTGCTCGGCGGGGCATCCGTGACGCCGGTGGCGAACTCGGCCTCGCGCTGGTCCTTGCAGAACTTGACGACCGCCGCGATCTCTTTCTCGTCGACCCAGGCGCCCTGGATGCGGACCGGCTTGCTCGCGCCCATCGGCAGGAACAGGCCGTCGCCGCGGCCGAGCAGCTTCTCGGCGCCGGGCTGGTCGAGGATGACCCGGGAGTCGGCCAGCGACGAGGTGGCGAAGGCCAGCCGGGACGGCACGTTGGCCTTGATCAGGCCGGTCACCACGTCCACGGACGGCCGCTGGGTGGCCAGGACCAGGTGGATGCCGGCCGCCCGGGCCAGCTGGGTGATCCGCACCACGCTGTCTTCCACGTCCCGCGGCGCGACCATCATCAGGTCGGCCAGCTCGTCGACGATCACCAGCAGATAGGGGTACGGCTTCATCACGCGCTCGCTGCCCGGCGGCGCCACGATCTCGCCGGAGCGGACCTTGCGGTTGAAGTCGTCGACGTGCCGGACCCCGTTGGCGGCCAGGTCGTCGTAGCGCATGTCCATCTCGCGGACCACCCACTCGAGGGCGTCGGCCGCCTTCTTGGGGTTGGTCACGATCGGCGTCACCAGGTGTGGAATGCCCTCGTAGGAGGTCATCTCGACCCGCTTGGGGTCGACCAGCAGCAGCCGCACCTCGTCCGGGGTGGCCCGGGTCAGGATCGACACCAGCAGCGAGTTGAGGCAGGACGACTTGCCGGCGCCGGTCGCGCCCGCGATCAGGATGTGCGGCATCTTGGCCAGGTTGGCCACCACGAAGCCGCCCTCGATGTCCTTGCCCAGCGCGACCAGCATCGGATGGTGATCACCGGTGGCCGCCCGGGAGCGCAGCACGTCGCCGAGCGACACGTTCTCCGGGTCGGTGTTCGGGATCTCCACGCCGACCGCGCTCTTGCCCGGGATCGGCGACAGGATGCGCACGTCGGGGCTCTTCACCGAGTACGCGATGTTGCGGGAGAGCTGGGTGATCCGCTCGACCTTCACACCCGGGCCGACCTCGACCTCGTAGCGGGTGACCGTCGGGCCGCGGGTGAACCCGACCACCTGCGCGTCGATGTTGAACTGGTCGAACACGCCGGTGAGCGCGGTCATCACCTCGTCGTTGGCCTTGCTCCGGGTCTTCGCCGGGCTGCCCTTGCCGAGCAGGTCCGGCGGGGGCAGGCGGTAGTCGCCCGGCAGCGACGAGATGTCGAGCTGCTCGGCCCGGGTCGGCAGCGGCTCGGAATGCTCGGGCGGGGCCGGCGCCGGGGGCTTCCGCGACTTCGGCAGCACGATCGTGTCGTGCACGATCGGGTCTTCCTCGGGCTCGTCGGCCAGCCCGATGTCGGCCAGCGACCCTTGCCGGCGGCGAGCGGGGCGGCGGGTCCGGGCCGGTTCCTCCTCGACCTCGGCCGGCTCCTCGTCCTCGTCGTCGTCCCGGAGGTCGGCCGGAGCCTTCGGCGAACGCCCCATCAGCAGGTCGCCGAGCAGCATCACCCGCTCGGGGATCTTGTTGATCGGCGTCGCCGTGATGACCAGCAGACCGAAGATCAACAGCAGGATCAGCAGGGGTACGGCCACCCAGGCGGTCACCGCGCGCTCGAGCAGGCCGCCGATCGCGTAGCCGATCAGGCCGCCCGCCTTGTCCATCGCGAGGTCGTCCTCGGGCCGCTGCGAGACGTGCAGCAGGCTGGCCGTGGAGACGATGATCGCGCTCCAGCCGACCACCGACCGGCCGCGGTGCTCCGGGTCGGCCGGCTTGCGCATCAGCCGGACGGCGCCGTAGAGCAGCAGCAGCGGGAGCAGCACGGACAGGGCGCCGAAGAAGAGCCGGACCGCGTCGGCCAGCCGGGCGCCGACCGGACCGGCGCTGCCCGCCCAGACCGCGACGCCGACCAGGATGGCCAGGCCGAGCATGAGCAGGCCGCCGCCGTCGCGGCGGTGTTCCGGATCGATGTCCTTGGCCGTGGCCGCCTGCCGGCCGACGCTGCGGGCCACCCAGCCGACGCTGTGCGCCACGCCCATCCACAGGGCGCCGACGCCGCGGACCAGCACGCCCGAGCCGGCCGGCTTGCGGGCCGGGGCCCGCTTGGCCGGCGCGCGGCGGCTGGGCTGACGCACCGGCTGTTTACGGGCACGGGAGGACGCGGCGCCGCGCGTCTTGGACGCGTTCCGGCCCCGGCTCGCCGGAGGAGTACGGCCCGCCATGGTCCTCACGGTAATCGGACGAAGCCCGTCCATCGGTACGCCGCACCGCAGCGCATCGAACATGATGCTGCCCCGCAGCCCGGACGGAGGAGACCGGGGTGCGGGGCAGCCGATCAACCCCTACGGAACGCTGATGCCCATGGTGTAGGTGCCGCTGCCCGACGTGGACGCGACGATGTAGCGGTAGGTGCCGGCCTGGCCGTTGAAGGTCAGGGTCTTGGTGCCGTTCTCGCCCTCGCCCGTGGCGACGGTCCGGAAGCCCTGCCCGGTCCGCTGCTGGAGCACCAGGTCGAAGTCGGCGCCTTCCGGGCTCTGCAGGCAGGCGCTCTGCTCACCGGCGTTGGCCTGGAACGCGCCGCCCTGCGGCTGGAGCTGCGTGGCGCCCTCCCGGCCGATCGAGCTCTGGCCGTTCACCGGCAGGCCGGCGCAGTCGGCCGCCGCGTCGGCCGGGGGCTCCTCCTCGGCCGGCGGGGCCGCCTCGCCCCCGCTGACCAGCAGCGTCAGGTCGTTGGTGGCCAGGATCTCGTTGACCGGCTGGAAGAAGGTGGTGCCGCCGACCGTGCAGTCGCCGGAGCCACCCGAGGTCACACCCTGGGCCTGGTCGCCGGAGAGCCACGAGCCACCCGAGTCGCCACCCTCGGCGCAGACGTCGGTCTGCGTGAGGCCGGTGACCGCGCCCTCGGGATAGTTCACGGTCTGGTTCTTGGCCTGGATCACGCCGCAGAAGGTCCCGGTGGTGGAACCGGAGCGGCAGACCGGGGCGCCGACCGGCGCCTCGGTGTTGCCGGCCACCGGCAGCAGGTTGCCGTCGAAGTCGTTGACCACCGGCAGCAGCTCGTCGGCGAAGCCGGCGTCGACCGCGACGAAGCCCATGTCGGCGTCACCGGGGAAGACCGAGGCCTGCACGGTGCCCTGGGCGCCACCGTTGATGTCGGTCGTGGTGTCGCCCTCCACCCCGCAGTGACCGGCGGTGACAAACCCGCCCTGCACCGCGAAGCCGATCGAGCAGCGCGCGCTGTTGTTGATGATGTACGGGTCGGCGCCGCGGACGTCGGCCAGCGGCTTGGCCCGCGGGGCGGTCTTCACCGCGACGGCGTCCATGTCCAGGCCGGCGTCCTCGGCGAAGGCCCACGCCGACTTGGTGTCACCGGGCTGGGCCACGACCACGACCTTGTTGGTCGGGGCGTCCACGTACCAACCGGTCAGGTCACCGGCGGCGGACCGCGCCTCGTCCAGCTTCTGCTTGGCCGTGTCCAGCGTCTGAGCGCTGCGCTCGACCAGCACCGGGACGGCGCCGGCCTTCTTCACCAGCGCGGCCTGGTCCTGGCCGGTGACCGCGACCTTCAGCGTCATGCCGTCCTTGGTCAGCCAGGCGCCGCCGTACTCCTTGCCGGTCTGCGCGGCCAGCGTCGACGAGACCCCGCTGGCCCACTTGGCCCGCTTCAGCCGGGCGCGCGCCTGGTCACCGTCGAGGCCCAGATCTCGCTTCATCACGGCGAGCAGCTGCGGGGCGACATCCCCGGCGGCGACCGACTGGGGCGCGCCGCCGGACGGGTTGGTGCCCGCCATCGACGGCAGCGTGAACGCCACCGCCGCTCCGGTCGCCGCTACCGCAACCGCCGCAATGGCGATCCGCTTGCGCTGCATACTCCGCACTCCCCTCGACACGGGCGCCGTGGGGGCGGCGCCGTGACCGGGAATACGGAGATGAGCGTCGTTGGGTTCAAACCTCCACGACAGTGGGCACAATCATCGGCCGCCGTCGATAGGCGTCGTTGACCCAGCGGCCCACCGTCCGGCGGACCACCTGCTGCAGCTGATGCGGGTCGGTGATGCCGTCCTCGGCCGACCGGTGCAGCGCCTGGGTCAGCAGCGGGATGACCGGGCTGAACGCCTCGGGGTCTTCGGAGAAGCCCTTCGCGGAGACGCTGGGCTCGCCGACCACCTTGCCGGTGACCGAGTCGATGACCACGGTGGCCGAGATGAAGCCGCCGTCGCCGAGGATCCGCCGCTCGGTCAGCAGCGACTCGCTGACGTCGCCCACGGCCAGGCCGTCGACGTACACATAACGGCTCTCGATCTTGCCGACGTGGCGGGCGTGGCCCTCGACCAGGTCGACGACGTCGCCGTCCTCGCACAGCACGACCCGGTCGGGCGCGACCCCCGACTCGATGCCGAGCTGAGCGTGCGCGCGCAGGTGTCGCCACTCGCCGTGCACCGGCATCAGGTTGCTGGGGCGGGTCACGTTCAGCAGGTAGAGCAGCTCGCCGGCCGGCGCGTGACCGGAGACGTGCACCTTCGCCGTCTCCTTGTGGACGACGGTGGCGCCCGCCCGGGCCAGCCGGTTGATCACCCGGTAGACCGAGGTCTCGTTGCCCGGCACCAGCGAGCTGGCCAGCACCACGGTGTCGCCGGACTCGATGGCGATGTGCCGGTGGTCGCCGTTGGCCATCCGGCCCAGCGCGCTCATCGGCTCGCCCTGCGACCCGGTGGACATGAAGACCACCTCGTCCGGCGGCAGGCCCATCGCCTCGTCCATGCCGACCAGCAGGCCCTCGGGGATGCGCAGCAGGCCCAGGTCGCGGGCGATGCCCATGTTGCGGACCATGGACCGGCCGATCAGGGCGACCTTGCGCTCGTACTCGTACGCGGCGTCCATCACCTGCTGCACGCGGTGCACGTGCGAGGCGAAGCTGGCCACGATGATGCGGCCGCGGGCCTTGCCGAAGATCGTGGTGAGCACCGGGCCGATCTCACGCTCCGGGGTCACGAAGCCCGGGATCTCGGCGTTCGTCGAGTCGGAGAGCAGCAGGTCGACGCCCTCGGCGCCGAGCCGGGCGAAGCCGGCCAGGTCGGTGATCCGGCCGTCCAGCGGCACCTGGTCCATCTTGAAGTCGCCGGTGTGCAGCACCAGGCCGGCCGGGGTGCGCACGGCGACGGCCAGCGCGTCCGGGATCGAGTGGTTCACCGCGAAGAACTCGCACTCGAACGGCCCGAGCTGCTCGCGGCGGCCCTCCCGCACGGTCAGCGTGTACGGGTCGAGCCGGCGCTCGGCCAGCTTGGCCTCGACCAGGGCCAGCGTGAACTCCGACCCGACCAGCGGGATGTCCGGCTTGTGGGCCAGCAGGTAGGGCACGGCCCCGATGTGGTCTTCGTGACCGTGCGTGAGCACGATCGCCTGTACGTCGTCGAGCCGGTCCAGGATCGACGCGAAGTCGGGCAGGATCAGGTCGACGCCGGGCTGTTCCACATCGGGGAACAGCACCCCGCAGTCGATGATCAGGATCTTGCCGTCGAACTCGAAGACGGTCATGTTGCGGCCGATCGCACCGAGTCCGCCGAGCGGGATGACGCGAAGCGCACCCTCGGGCAGTGGCGGTGGTGTTTGCAGCTCCACGTGAGCTTGACTCATGTATTTCTTTCCGATTGTCAGAGGACGATGCCGGCCTCGGCGGCGTCCTTACGCAGTTGGTCCAATTGATCGGCGGTGGCGTCGACCAGCGGCAGGCGCACCGGGCCGGCCGGCCGGCCGAGGGCGTTCAGCCCGGCCTTGACCAGCACCGTGCCGGGTGCGCGGAAGATGCCGGTGAACAGCGGCAACGCCTTGCGGTGCAGCGCCAGCGCCTCGGCCACGTCGCCCCGCTCGTACGCGAGGATCATGTCCTTGGCCGTGGCGCCGACGAAATGGGTCGAGGTGCCGACCAGGCCGACCGCCCCGATGGACAGCCACGGCAGCGTGGCGTTGTCCTCGCCGGCGTAGTAGGCGAGATCGGTGCGCCGCAGCACCTCGGAGGTGCCGGCCAGGTCACCCTTGGCATCCTTGACCGCCACGATGCTCGGATGAGCCGCCACCCGGATCAGCGTCTCGGTCTCGATCGGGATGCCCGTGCGGTGGGGGATGTCATAGATCATCACCGGCAGGCCGGTGCTGTCGGCCACCGTGGTGAAGTGTTTGGCCACGCCGGCCTGCGGCGGCTTGTTGTAGTAAGGCGTCACCACGAGCAGGCCGTGTGCGCCCGCCTTCTCGGCGGCCCGGGCCAGCTCGACCGTGTGGGCGGTGTTGTTGGTGCCCACCCCGGCGACGATCTTGGCACGGTCGCCGACCGCCTCGGCCACGGCCCGGATCAGGGCGTCTTTCTCGGCGTCGGTGGTGGTCGGCGACTCGCCGCCGGTGCCGCTGATGACGAGCGCGTCGTTGCGCTGCTCATCGACCAGATGGACGGCGAGCGCCTGCGCCCCGTCGAGGTCCAGCGCGCCGTCCGGGGTGAACGGGCTCACCATGGCGGTCAGCAGCCGGCCGAACGGCCGCGGGTCCGTGCTCATACCCCACAACCTATCGGACGTGGCTCAGCCATTTCGCGGCGCTTCCGCGCGGACGTGCTCCACCACCCGCCATCTGACCCCGGTGTCGGTGATCTGCCACTCGCCGGGCGACGCCGGCCAGCCATCGAGCGCCGGCGCGAAGGTGTCCCCCGGCACCTCGAGATCAACTTCGGTGCGGACCACATGATTCGCGTACGGGAGGAAGGCCGCGTAGACGGCCCCGCCCCCGATGACCCAGAAGTCGTCGTGCTTGGTCAGCACCTCGTCGACACTCGCCGCCGTCTCGACCCCCTCGACACCGGCCCGGGTCAGCACGACGTTGCGCCGGCCCGGCAGCGGTCGCACCCGCTCGGGCAGCGACTCCCAGGTGCCGCGGCCCATGACCACGGTCGCGCCCATCGTGCGCTGCTTGAACGTCGCCTGCTCGCCCGGAATCCGCCACGGGATGCCGCCCTCGGCGCCGATCACATGGTCGCGGGCCTCGGCCCAGATCATGTGAATTGTCATGCTGTGTCTCCAGAGGCCGAAACCGGGAAAGCGGATCTGACCCTCGCTTCGCCCGGTCAGACCGCGATAGGCGCTTTCAACGTGGCGTGGTGTTGATAGTCGACCAGCTCGAAGTCGTCGAACGAGTAGTCGAACAGCGACGGCCGGGGCGCCAGGGCGAGCCGCGGGAACGGGTAGGCCTCGCGGGTCAGCTGCTCGCGCACCTGGTCGACGTGGTTGGCGTAGATGTGGCAATCGCCACCCACCCAGACGAACTCGCCCGGCCGCAACCCGACCTGGTCGGCGATCATCCGGGTGAGCAGGCTGTAGCTGGCGATGTTGAACGGCACGCCGAGGAACATGTCGGCGCTGCGCTGGTACATCTGGCAGCTCAGCCGCCCGTCGGCCACGTAGAACTGGAACATCGCGTGACACGGTTCCAGCGCCATCTCGGGCAGGTCGGCGACGTTCCAGGCCGAGACGACCATGCGCCGCGAGTCAGGGTTGCTCCGCAGGGTGTCGAGCAGCTTGCTGATCTGGTCGATGTGGCCGCCGTCCGGCGTCGGCCAGTTGCGCCACTGATAGCCGTAGACCGGGCCGAGGTCGCCGTTCTCGTCAGCCCACTCGTCCCAGATCTTGACGCCGTGTTCCTTCAGGTAGGCCGTGTTCTGGTCGCCGCGCAGGAACCAGAGCAGCTCGACCGCCACCGACTTGAAGTGCACCCGCTTGGTGGTGATCAGCGGGAAGCTCGCCGACAGGTCGTAGCGGAGCCGCTCGCCGAACAGACTGACCGTCCCGGTGCCGGTGCGGTCACCCTTCGGCGTGCCCGTCTCCAGGACCTTGCGCAGCAACTGCTCGTACTGCGTGTCGACCGTCATCGACTCCCCCGCAATCAGACGTAGAACCAGGTGAACGGCGCCCACGGCAGGTTGCGGAGGATGCTCCAGACGAACCACACCGCGAGGAACGCTCCGAGCACCTTAGGCCCCAGGGTGAGCGGGGGCAGCTTCCAGCCGAAGACGCGCCGACCGGCCCACGCCACATACATGTAGAGCAGGAACGGGACCGCGAAGACGAACAGCGCGTGATGACGGGCGGCCGCCGGGACGTCACCGTGCATCAGGTACCACGCCGCGCGGGTGCCGCCGCAGCCCGGGCAGACGAAGCCGGTGGTGTATTTCAACAGGCAGCTCGGCGGGTCGCCGGCGCCGGCGGCGGTCGGATGGGTGACCTCGGTGTAGGCCAGCGCGCTGGCCATGCAGACCAGCATCGCGGCCGGGGCGATCCACACCGGCGACCGGTACCAGAGCTTGTTGAGGAACCGGGAGCCCCGGTCGGGGCCGCCATAGTAAGGAGGCGGCGGCTGCGCCGTCTCGGTCGTCATGGTCGTCATGGTACACCCGCCGGGCTGCTGGCCAGCGCGGCCGCCAACGGGCCGGCGAGGTCGCCCCGCTCGGGCGCCGCGACCTCGGTCAGCCCCAGCCAGCCGGCCAGCCGGCGCAGCTCGGCGGCCAGCGCCACGGCCGTCTCGGCCTGGTCGGCCGCCGGCTCGATCCAGGCCGCCGGGATCTGGAGCACACCGGCCTTGCGGTCGGCCTTGAGGTCGACCCGGGCGGCGAACCGGTCGCCCAGCAGGAACGGCAGCACGTAGTAGCCGTATGTCCGCTGCGGCGCCGGCACGTAGATCTCGATGCGGTAGGTCATGTCGAACAGCCGTTCCGTGCGGGAACGCTCCCAGATCAGCGGGTCGAACGGGCTGACCAGCGTCGACGCGCGCACCCAGCGGGGCCGCCGCGCCTCGTGATGAAGGTAGGCCGGCTGCTTCCAGCCCTGCACGGCCACCGGCTGGAGCACCTGGTCGTCGACCAGCTCGGCCACCGCCTGCTTGAACCCGGCCACCGGCAGCCGGAAATAGTCACGAAGCTCACCCTCGGCCGCCACGCCCAGGGCCTGGGCCGAGAGCCGCACCAGGGCCCGGATCGCGTCCTCGTAGGCCGGGGTCGGCGCGTCGAGCACCGCCCGCGGCAGCACCCGCTCGGTCAGGTCGTACCGGCGCGCGAACGACGTCGTCCGTTCCGCCGCGGTCACCTGCCCCGAGTAGAACAGCCACTCGAGCGCCTGCTTGACCACCGACCAGTTCCACCCCCAGTTGTCCTTGGTCCGCGGCGCGTCGTGTTCGATCTCGGCCGCCGTGATCGGCCCGCGAGCACGCACCTCGTCGAGCACCCACTGCACGAGTTCGGGCTGCTCACGGGCGATGCGTGTCATGTTGCCCCAGGCGAAGTCGCGGGCCCGCGCCATCCGCCACCGGAACAGCGGCTGGAGATCGGTGGTGATCAGCGACGCCTCGTGGCCCCAGAACTCGAACAGCTCGCGCGGCCGGCGATAGGCCGCCCGGTCGATCAGCTCGACCGGGTAGGGCCCGAGCCGCGAATAGAGCGGCATGAAGTGGGCCCGCTGGAGCACGTTGACCGAGTCCATCTGGATCAGGTGGAGCCGGCGCAGCACCCGGCGCAGATGGCGCATGTCGGTGGCGCCGCCCGGCCTGGGGTCGAGAAAGCCCTGCGCGGCCAGCGTGATTCGCCGGGCCTGCGCGACGCTCAAGGTGTCGGGGATGGTCACCCTGGAAAATCTAGTGCGGGGGTACGACACATCGGGGGCCCTCGGTAGGCTCAGAGAATGGCACTCGGCTACGTCCGCCCCGCACGCCCGTCGGACGCCGCGGACATCGCCCGCGTCCAGCTCACCACCTGGCGTACGGCCTACCGCCGGATGTTCCCGGCGCACGTCCTGGCCAACCTGGACGAGGCCTACCTGACGCGCGGCTGGACCGAGGCCATCGAGGCGCCGCCGACGCCCCGTCATCGTGTGCTGATCGCCATCGAGCAGGGCGACTCGGCCACGACCACGGTCGGTTTCGCCGCCGCGGGCCCCGCCGACGAGCAGGCGCTGTCCCCCGAGGAGCCCCCGCTGGGCGACGACGTGGCCGCCATCACCGACATCCTGATCGAGCCGCGCTGGGGCCGCCGGGGCCACGGCAGCCGGCTGCTGGCCGCCACGGTCGACCTATGGAAGGAAGACGGCTTCAAATCGGCCGTCGCCTGGGTCTACGAGGCCGATCCGGCGATGCGCAAGTTCCTCACCACGACGGGCTGGGAACCCGACGGCGCCGGCCGCGCCCTCGACGTCGACGACATGCTGGTTCCGCAGCTCAGGATGCACGTCTCCTTGGAACCCTGACGTTCTGTAAAACCAAGATCAAGATCCGGATGTCGTAGCCGGGTGGGTGGTGCCGACCGTCGCTCCCGCCGAGGCGCCTTCCTCTTCCCAACCCAGATCAAGGTCAAGAACTTCATGTCGCACCTGACCGGGTGGTGCTGACCGTCGCTCCCGCCGAGGCCGCGTGACCGGCTCTGGCCGCTGACGCGTCCAGAACGAGCCGGCCACGCTTCATTCTGCGTAAGTGGTCACCCTTCCCAACCCCACTCTGTCGGCCCAGCCGATCACGCAGCCAAGGCCGACACGCAACTCAAGCGGGCGGGCCGGGCAGGATCCCCGGCGCGCATGCCTCGGCGTGGAAGCCGTAGTCCTGGTCGGAGACGTAGGCCAGACCATGACGGTAGTGCGGCTCGTTGGCCATTGTGCCGCGCCGGTGGGAAATGGGCGGCCGGTCATCGGGCGGGCCGGTACGGTCGCGAGCTGTGAACGAGGTGCTGCAGGACGACCCGCACCGGCGGGTGGAACGCGTCGGTGACACCGTGCGCCGGCCCCTGCACGCCTGGTCGAGCAGTGTCCACGCGCTGCTGCGACATCTGGCGGACATCGGCTTCCCCTACTCGCCGCGGGTGCTGGGCATCGACGAGCACGGCCGCGAGATCCTCACCTACCTCGAGGGTGACTCCGGGCCCGAGGGCTGGTCGTCGGTGGTGCCGGCGGCCGGGCTGGTGGCGATGGCCCGGTTGCTGCGCGACTACCACGAGGCGATCGCGACCTACCGGCCCGCGACCGACTGGGCCGGCGCCTCCGGCGCACCGGCCGAGGGCGAGCTGATCTGCCACGGCGACTTCGGCCCGTGGAACCTGGTCTGGCGGGGCACCACCCCGGTCGGCATCCTCGACTGGGACTACGCCTGGCCGAAACCACCCCTGCACGACGTGGCCTACGCCCTCGAATACGTGGCCCCGTTCCGCTCCGACGCCGAGAGCCTCCGCTGGCTGCGCTATCCCGAGCCGCCCGACCGCCGCGAACGCGTCGAGACCTTCGCCACCGCCTACGGCCTGACCTCGACCGAAGGCCTCTACGACGCCGTCCGCACCCAGCAGCGGGAGGTCATCGCCCGCTCCACCCTGTTGGGCAAGCAGGGCTACCAGCCGCAGGCCTCCTACGGCCCCGAAGTCCACACCGAATGGGCCGCGCGCATCAAATGGACCGACACCCACCGCGCTCTTTTCGAGGGTGAGTTGCAATCAGAATGAAGGGTGGGCGGCTCTGTTCTGGCCGGTCACGGCCTTGGAGCCGCGCGCCCGGCCTCGGCGGGAGCGACGGTCAGCACCACCCACCCCGCTACGACATCGTTAAAGAAGTGAATCCAGTCCAACTGTGAGGCCGGGGCGGGAAACCACCGCTCGCACGGCCAGAAGAACGCCCGGCATAAAAGAAGCGCGATCCAGCGAGTCGTGCCGGATGGTCAGCGTCTCGCCGGCCGTGCCGAACAACACCTCCTGATGGGCGACCAACCCCGCCGCCCGCACCGCGTGCACCCGCACCCCGTCGACCTCGGCGCCCCGCGCCCCCGGAAGCGACTCCTTGGTCGCGTCCGGCATCGGCGCGCACCCGGCTTCGGCCCGCGCCGCCGCGATCAGCCGGGCGGTGTGCGTGGCCGTGCCGGACGGGGCGTCCAGCTTGCGCGGGTGGTGCTGCTCGATGATCTCGACCGACTCGAAGTACCGCGCCGCGCGGGCCGCGAACTGCATCATCAGGACCGCGCCGATGCCGAAGTTCGGGGCGATCAGCACGCCCACCCCGGGCTTGCCGGACAGCCGGTCGCGGACCTCGCCGAGACGCTCCTCGGTGAAGCCGGACGTGCCCACGACCATGTTGATGCCCTGGTCGATGCCCCACTGGAGGTTGTCCATGACCACGTCGGGGGTGGTGAAGTCGACCAGCACCTGGGCGCCGGCGTCGGCCGCGTTGAAGCGCCAGTCGTCCTGGTCGATCATGGCGACCAGTTCGAGGTCGTCGGCGGCGTCCACCGCCTTGCACACCTCGAGGCCCATGCGGCCGCGGGCGCCGAGAACCCCGACGCGGATCGGTTGCTGCACGTCCGTCACGGGCTCGATCCTACTGAGCCCGCGACCGCCACCAGCGTTCGGCCAGCCCCACCCCGATGAAGACCAGGCCGACGTACGCCCAGCCGACCAGTACGTCGATCACCCAGTGTTCGGCCGTGTAGACCAGCGTGAAGGTCATCGCCAGCGGGTAGGCGAGCAGCAGCGGCCACCAGCGCCTCTTCACGTACGGCAGGAAGAACGCCACCGCCATCATCGCGAACGCGGTGTGCAGCGACGGCATCGCGGCGACCGGGTTGGACGCCTCGACCTGGAGCGCGTTCAGCGTGTTGCCGGCGCCGTGCAGCCCGATCGCGTCCCAGCCGTTCGTGGAGATGCGGGTGGCCTGGATCAGCGAGCCGTTCTCGGGGAGGGCCGCCCACCACGGCGGCGCGGCCGGGTAGAGGAAGTACGTGATCAGCCCGAACACGCACAGCGTGAACCACCGGCGCATGAACCGGGCCCACTGCTCCCGCGAGCGCATCCACAGCAGCACGGCGATGGTCGGCACGGTCAGGAAGTGCGAGAAGTAGACGATCGAGACGACCACTTCCCACGACTGCACAACACCCGGCTGGTACAGGTGCTCCTGCAACCACTGGGTCGGCACCTGGCCGCCGGTCAGCCAGCCGAACAGGAACTCGTCGGCGTCGATCAGCTCGTGCACGTGCGGGGCGAACAGGTTGTCGGCGTAGCCCCGGGAGACGTTGTAGACGATCAGCAGCAGCGAGATCGGCAGCCAGTCGCGCAGGAACAACAGGTGCCGCTTGAGCGGCCAGTGGTTGTTCCAGGCGACGGTGGCCAGCCACAGCCAGCCGAAGGCGATCAGCGGGTCGCTGGTCGGCACCCCGATGAAGTAGGTGCCGACCGCGAACACGACGGCCAGCACGGCCATGCCGATGATGCGGCGCCGGCGCAGATCGGGTTTGGTGTCGGGGGGAGGGAGGGTCGTCGTCATCGGTCGCCGAAGGCACCCGCCTCGAACGGGCCGACCACGGCGAGCGACATCGGCTGGGCGAGCAGTTCGAGCGCGACCTCGTTGACGTCGTCGATGGTGACCGCGTCGACCCGGGCCAGCAGCTCGTCGACCGGCATCAGGTCGTCGTAGAGCATCTCGGACTTGGCGATCCGGCTCATCCGCGAGCCGGTGTCCTCCAGGCCCAGGACGTACGCGCCCTTGACCATGCCCTTGCCGCGCGCCACCTCCTCGACGGTGACGCCCTTGGTGGCGACCGCGGCCAGCTCGGTGCGGGTCAGGTCGAGCACCTCGTCAACCTTGCCGGGCGCGCACCCCGCGTAGACGCCGAAGACGCCGGCGTCCGCGTACTGCGTGTCGTAGGAGTAGACCGAGTACGCGAGCCCGCGCTTCTCCCGGATCTCCTGGAACAGCCGGCTGGACATGCCGCCGCCGAGCACGTTGTTGAGCACGCCCAGCGCGAACCGCCGCTGGTCGGTCCGGCCGATGCCGACGCCGCCGAGCACCAGGTGGGCCTGTTCGGTGTCGCGGGTCCGCACCTCGGTGCGGACCGGGAGGGTCTTGACCTTCTTGGCCGCGGAGCGGCGGCTCTCCGGCGACGCGGCCGGGGTGTCCAGCGCGGTGCCGGCCAGGGCCTTGCGGACCAGCCGGACGACGACCGCGTGGTCGAGGTTGCCGGCGGCCGCGATCACGATGCGCGGCGCGATGTAGCGCTTGCGGTAGAACCCGTTGATCTGGGTCCGCGTCATCGGCGAGATCGTCGCCTCGGTGCCGGAGATCAGCCGGCCGAGCGGGCTGCCCGCCCCGAAGACCGTCTCGGTGAAGACGTCGTGCACCTCGTCGCCGGGCTCGTCCTCGTGCATGGCGATCTCTTCGAGGATCACGCCACGCTCGACCTCGACGTCGGCCGGGGCGAGCACCGACGAGGCCACCGCGTCGCACAGCACGTCGACGGCCAGCGGCAGGTCCGCGTCCAGCACCCGCGCGTAGAAGCAGGTGTATTCCTTGGTGGTGAACGCGTTGGTCTCGCCGCCGACCGCCTCGATGTCGGCCGAGATGTCCAGCGCGGTGCGCTTCGCGGTGCCCTTGAACAGCAGGTGCTCGAGGAAGTGCGAGGCGCCGGACATGGTCGCGGTCTCGTCCCGGGAGCCGACGTTGACCCAGACGCCGACCGAGGCGCTGCGGGTGGTCGGGATGCTCTCGGTGACGATGCGCAGGCCGCTGGGCAGCACCGTCCGGCGTATGCCGTCGGTGAGGGTCTTGGTAAGAACGCGGGCCGGCCTGCCGGCCGGCCCGCGGTCAGTTGTTGTCATTCCGGTCAGCTGTCGCGGCCGCGGTCTCCGCCGCCACCACCCGGGGACCGCCGGCGCCGGCGGGGCTCGCCGCCACCCTCACGCGGGCCACGGTCCTCGCGGGGACCACGGTCCTCGCGCGGCGGCCGGGACTCGCCCGACGCCGCCTCGGCCGCGGGCGCCTCGGCGCCCTCGGGCCGGACCTTGTCCAGGTAGATCTTGCCGCGGGCGTCGATGTCCGCGATGGACACCTCGACCTTGTCGCCGACGTTGAGGAAGTCCTCGACCTTCTCGACCCGCTTGCCGTCGCCCACCTTGGAGATGTGCAGCAGGCCGTCGCGGCCGGGCAGCAGCGAGATGAACGCGCCGAACGCGGCCGTCTTCACCACGGTGCCGAGGAACTTGTCACCCATCTTGGGCAGCGTCGGGTTGGCGATCGCGTTGATCCGCTCGACCGCGGCCTCGGCCGACGGGCCGTTGGTCGCGCCGACGTAGATCGTGCCGTCGTCCTCGATGGAGATGTCGGCGCCGGTCTCGTCCTGGATAGCGTTGATCGTCTGGCCCTTCGGCCCGATCACCATGCCGATCTTGTCGACCGGGATCTTCACCGAGGTGACCCGCGGGGCGTACTCCGACATCTCGGCCGGGGCGTTGATCGCCTGCTCCATCACCTCGAGGATGGTGGTGCGGGCGTCGTGCGCCTGCTGCAGAGCGCCGGCCAGCACGTCCGACGGGATGCCGTCGAGCTTGGTGTCGAGCTGGAGCGCGGTGACGAACTCCGCCGTGCCGGCGACCTTGAAGTCCATGTCACCGAACGCGTCCTCGGCGCCCAGGATGTCGGTCAGCGCGACGTACTGCGTCTTGCCGTCGACCTCGTCCGAGATCAGGCCCATCGCGATGCCCGCGACCGGCGCCTTCAGCGGCACACCGGCGGACAGCAGCGACAGGGTGGAGGCGCAGACCGAGCCCATCGAGGTGGAGCCGTTCGAGCCGAGGGCCTCGGAGACCTGACGGATCGCGTACGGGAACTCCTCACGCGTCGGCAGCACGGGCACCAGGGCCCGCTCGGCCAGCGCGCCGTGACCGATCTCGCGGCGCTTCGGCGAACCGACCCGGCCGGTCTCACCGGTCGAGTACGGCGGGAAGTTGTAGTTGTGCATGTAGCGCTTGGACTTCTCGGGCGCCAACGTGTCGAGCGCCTGCTCCAGCCGCAGCATGTTCAGCGTGGTGACACCCATGATCTGGGTCTCGCCCCGCTCGAACAGCGCCGAGCCGTGCACCCGCGGCAGGATGCCGACCTGGGCGCTCAGCGGGCGGATGTCACGCGGGCCGCGGCCGTCGATGCGGACCTGCTCGCGCAGCACCCGCTGCCGGACCTCGGTCTTGGTGACCGAACGGAAGGCCGCCGAGATCTCCTTCTCGCGGCCCTCGAACTGGCCGTCGAGCTGGTCGTGCGCCTTCGCCTTGATCAGGTCGAGGGCTTCCTCGCGCTCCGCCTTGCCGGCGATCTTGAGGGCCTCGGCGGTCTCCTCGCGGACCAGGTCGGACACGGCCGAGTAGACGTCGTCCTGGTAGTCCAGGAAGACCGGGAACTCGGCGATCGGCTTGGCAGCGATCTCGGCCAGCTCGCTCTGCGCGCGGCACAGCTCGCGGATGGCGGGCTTGGCCGCCTCGAGGCCGCTGGCCACGACCTCCTCGGTCGGCGCGGTGGCGCCGGCCTGGATCAGCTTGATGGCGTGCGGGGTGGCCTCGGCCTCGACCATCATGATGGCGACGTCGCCGTCGGCCGTGACGCGACCGGCCACGACCATGTCGAAGGTGGCGCGCTCGATCTCCTCCAGGGTCGGGAAGGCGACCCACTGACCCTCGACGTGCGCGACGCGGGTCGAGCCGACCGGGCCGGAGAACGGCAGGCCGGAGAGCTTGGTGGACATCGAGGCGCCGTTCATGGCGACCACGTCGTACGGGTGCTGCGGGTCGAGCGCCAGCACGGTCTCGACGACCTGGACCTCGTTGCGCAGGCCCTTGGTGAAGGACGGGCGCAGCGGCCGGTCGATCAGCCGGCAGGTGAGGATGGCGTCCTCGCTGGGGCGGCCCTCACGGCGGAAGAACGAGCCGGGGATCCGGCCGACGGCGTACATCCGCTCCTCGACATCCACCGTGAGCGGGAAGAAGTCGAAGCCCTCGCGGGGCGTCTTGCCGGCCGTGGTGGCGGACAGGACGGTCGTCTCGCCGAGCTGGACGATGACCGAACCGGCGGCCTGCTGGGCCAGCCGGCCGGTGAAGAACGTGACCTCACGGGTGCCGAAGGCCCCGTTGTCGATCACGGCGGTGCGGGACTCGGTCCCGAGAGCGGTGTTTTGCTCTGGCATGTTGGTGTGGAACTCCTTCGTCAAAGGACCCGACGGGGTTGTTTTCTCCGCCGGTCTTCGATCGAAGTGCCCGAGGCGAGCTCGGGAACCACTACCGAGGACCGGCCGCGGCGGGTCCGTGGGTGTTGTAGAGCGGGGGAGCGACCCCGTGTGGGTCGCTCCCCCGGCGAAGTTATCGGCGCAGGCCGAGACGCTCGATCAGCGTCCGGTAGCGCGCGATGTCCTTCTTCTGCACGTAGTTGAGCAGTCGGCGGCGGCGGCCGACCAGCAGCAGCAGCCCACGGCGGCTGTGGTGGTCGTGCTTGTGCACCTTGAGGTGCTCGGTGAGGTCGGCGATCCGCTTGGTCAGCATCGCGACCTGCACCTCGGGCGACCCGGTGTCGCCGTCCTGCGCCTTGTACTCGTCGATGATCTTGGTCTTGGTCTCTTGATCGAGCGCCATAATCTCCGTGATTCTGTGTTGCCGATTCTGCCGGATCTTCTCGCGGCCCGCGGCGTCGGGCAGGCAGGCGAGACCGGTCGCTGGTGAACCCAGCGCACCCAACATTACCAGCCCCATCCGACCGCCCCGCCCGCCGCCCGAAACCGGACTGAAGCGCCTAACTCAACAGCGCGCGGGTCCGTTCCACGTCGTCCCGGATCTGCGCCACCAGTGGCTCGATGCCCTCGTAGGCCCGCTGCTCGCGCAGGTGGTCGACGAAGTCGAGGGAGACCCGCTCGCCGTAGAGGTCGCCGTCGAAGTCGAGCACGTACGCCTCGACCCGGCGCTCGCGGCCGGAGAAGGTCGGGTTGGTGCCGACCGAGACCGCGGCCATCTGCCGGCCGGCGTGCACCCCGCCGCGCACCAGCCAGCAGGCGTAGACCCCGTCGGCCGGGATCGCCGCGTACCGGTGACACATCAGGTTGGCGGTGGGAAAGCCCAGCTCACGGCCCCGTTGATCGCCACGGACAACCACGCCGCCGAGGCGGTGCGGCCGGCCCAGCGCGGCCGCCGCGGCCCGGACGTCGCCGGCGTCGACACAGCTGCGGATGTACGTCGACGAGAACACCACGTCGTCGTCGGCGACCAGCGGCGCCTCTTCCACGGCGAACCCGAACGAGCGGCCCAGCGCGGCCAGCAGCGTCACGTCGCCGGCCGCCTTGTGACCGAACCGGAAGTTGTCGCCGACCACGACGACCGAGGCGTGCAGCGCCTCGACCAGCACGTCGTGGCCGAACGCCTCGGGGCTGAGCTGGGAGAACGCCGGGGTGAAGGGGACCACGCAGAGGGCGTCGACGCCGAGTTCCTCGATCAGCTCGGCCTTGCGGACCGGCTCGGTGAGCACCGCCGGGTGTGAGCCCGGGCGCACCACCTCGGAGGGGTGCGGGTCGAAGGTCACCACGACCGACTGCACGCCCAGATCACGCGCCCGCTTCACGGTGTGGCCGATGATCGCCTGGTGCCCGCGGTGCACCCCGTCGAAGACGCCGATCGTCACGACCGAGCGGCCCCAGCCGCCCGGCACCGCCTCATAACCCCGCCAGCGCTGCATCGGCACAGCGTATCGGCATTGTCCGACGCGCCGAAAAGCTACGATTAGTGACAATATGGGAACCGACTGGAGCCTCATCGTCCTGTTCGCCGCGGAGTTGACCTTCGCGGCGCTCTTTGTCCGGTCCCTCTATCACTACCTGCGCCGGCGTGACCCGCTCCAGCGGGACATCACCTGGGTCTTCCTGCCGCCGACCGTGCTGTTCGTGGCGAGCCTGGCCGAGGCCCTGCCCGGCGACCTGCCGTGGTGGATCTCGCCGATGGCCGTGGCGATCTCGCTGTCCCAGCCCGGTCTGACCGTCCGGCTCGCCGCGCGGCTCCGCTCGGTGCCCCGCCAGCTTGAGCTCTTCGTGTGGCTGACCTGGGTGTTCGTGGCCGGCGCGCGGCTGTTCACCGGCACCGACCCGACCGACCCGGTGCTCGCGCTGGTCGTCCTGGTCTTCCTGGCCGGCGAGTGCGTCGCGGCCGGCCTGCTGTTCGGCAAGGCCCGCCGGCGGACCGGCGCCAACAAGGCCCGGCTGACCATCGCGGCCGCCGCCACCCTGGCCTTCGGCGGCATGGTCGCGCTGATCGGCGTCGGCTCGTTCACCGAGACGCCGAGCCTGGAGGCCATCGGCCGGCTGCTGGCCATGGTCAGCGGGCTCGGCTACCTGGTGGCCTTCGCCCCGCCGCGGTTCCTGCGCCGGGCGTTCTCGGCCGGCGCCGCGCAGCGGGTCACCGAGCGGCTGCTGCGCGCCCCGGTCGAGTCCCCCGAGCAGGTCTGGCAGACGTACGCCGAGGTCATGCGGGTGCAGACCGGCGCCGACGCGGTCGCCGTGCTGATGCCCCGGCCGGACGGGCAGCTCGCCACGATCGGCTACTCCGGCCCGTCCCTGCCCACGCCGGACAGCCTGGACAACGCCGTCCTGACCGCCCTGATCCGGGCCGGCCGACCGGCCCGGCTGCGTGAGGGCGCCCCCTCGGTGGTCGCGCACTACGGCGACGACCTGGGCGACGACTTCGTCACCGCGATCAGCATGCCGGTGCCGCCGGACGTGGACGGCGCGGTGCTGCTCTTCAACCGGCACCGCACCCTGTTCAGCGACGAGGACCTGCGGCTCCTGGCTGCGCTCGGCGGGCAGGCCGGCATCCTGGCCGAGCGGCAGGCGGTGACGACCGCCCAGCGCCGGCTCTCGGCCGAGCTCAGCGAGTCGGTGGAGGCGCTGACCCGGGCCAGCCAGGCGAAGAGCACGTTCCTGGCGAACATGAGCCACGAGCTGCGTACGCCGCTGAACGCCATCATCGGCTTCAGCGACCTGATGCGGCTGGAGGAGCCGGACGGTGACCGCCGCCGGGTGCCGGCCGAGTGGGTCGAGCACATCCACACCAGCGGGCGGCACCTGCTCGGCCTGATCAACGACATCCTGGACCTGGCCAAGGTCGAGGCCGGCGGGCTCGACCTGCGCCTGGCCCCGCTGCGGGCCGACACCGCGGTGGCCGAGCTCCTCACCGGCCTGTCCCCGCTTATCACCACCAAGCGGCTGACCGTGGTCACCGACCTGCGCGAGGCGATCGCCCTGGCCGACCGGGTGCGGTTCCGGCAGATCGTGGAGAACCTGCTGTCCAACGCGATCAAGTTCACGCCCGAGGACGGCACGATCACGGTCACCACCCGGATGCCCGACCGGGACACGGTCGAGGTGGTGGTCGAGGACGACGGCATCGGGATCGCGCCGGCCGACCAAGCCCGCATCTTCCAGGAGTTCCAGCAGGCCGGCGACGACGAGGGGCGGCGGGCCGGCACCGGGCTCGGGCTGGCGCTGACCCGGCGGCTGGTCGAGGCCCACGAGGGCGAGATCTCGCTGGTCTCGGCGCCGGGTCAGGGCAGTTCGTTCGCCGTACGCCTGCCGGCCGCCCCGACCATCCGCTCGGTGCCGGCCGCCGGCGACACCGGCGACGACGCGCCGCTGGTGCTGCTGATCGAGGACGACCCGCAGTCCGCCGAGCTGCTCACCGCCCAGCTCAGCGCGGCCGGCTACCGGGTCGACGTGGCCGGCAGCGGCGAGCACGGGCTGTCCGCGGCCGGCGCCTGCCCGCCGGACGCGATCGTGCTCGACGTGACGCTGCCCGGCATCGACGGCTGGGAGGTGATCCGCCGGCTCAAGGCGGACGCCCGGCTGGCCGGCATCCCGGTCTTCTTCGCCAGCATCATCGACGACCGGCAGGCCGGCCTCGCGCTCGGCGCCCGGGACTACTTCGTCAAGCCGGTCGACCAGGCGGCGCTGCTCGGCGCGCTGGCGCAGACGGTGGCCGACCGGTCCAGCCCGCGGGTGCTGGTGGTCGACCGCGACGACGACGTCCGCGACGCGATCGAGGCGGGCCTGCGGGCCGGCGGGGCCGACGTGGTGGCCTGCGCCGAGGGCCGGGACGGGCTGGAGCTGAGCCGGGCCGGACACTTCGACCTGATCGTCTGCGACATGCAGACCACCGACGTGGACGGCTTCAGCCTGATGGCCGCGATGGCCGAGGAGTCCGCGCACACGCCGGTGATCGGGATCACCGCGGCGTCCGGCGCCGACCCGGCCGACGCGGCGCCGCTGGTGGCCACCGCGATGGCCGGGGGCGTGCTGGCCGAGGCGATGGCCGGCGGAACCGGCTGGGAGGCATTGGCGCCGCTGCTCGGCAGGCGCAGTCGAGGAAGGACACCGCTGTGAGCAAGATCCTCCTGGTCGAGGACGAGGACCTCAACCGGACGCTGGTCAAGGCGGTGCTGGCCCGGGCGGACATCGCCGCGGTGCGGCACGCCGAGATCGTCGACGCCGGCAGCCTGGCCACCGCCCGCGAGAAGCTCGCCGGCGAACCGGTCGACCTGGTCCTGCTGGACATGAACCTGCCCGACGGCAACGGGCTGACCCTGGCCCGGGAACTGGCCGGGGGCACGGTCACGCCGGCCGGTCCGCGCCCGGTGGTGGTCGCGGTGACGGCCAGCGTGCTGCCACAGGACCGGGCGGCGGCGATCGAGGCCGGCTGCGACGGCTTCCTGGACAAGCCGTACGCCGCAGCCGACCTCGTCGCGGTGGTCGCGCAGCACCTGCCGCGCTGACCGCCCCTGCCGTGCTGACCGATCAGAAGAGCGGCGCCTTACTGTCGAACCCGGTGGCCATCTGGAACCGGCGCGGGAAGCCGGTGCCGTCACCCTCGTACCGGTTGACCACGCCCTGGCCATTGACCGAGACCAGGTCGGTGAACCCGTCCCGGTTGACGTCGCCGACGCCGACCAGGTCGTGCTGGCCGCTCCAGCCGGTGCCGATCTGCCGGCGCTCGGCGAAGCCGCCCGCCCGGCCGGCGTAGAAGTACAGCACGCCGGTCGCGGTCTCCCGGGCGATCAGGTCGTTGATGCCGTCGGAGTCGAAGTCCCCCATCCCGGTCAGCTCGCTCATCAGGTCCCAGCCGGCGTCGCCGACCTTCACCCGCGAGCCGAAGGCCACCCCGGCCCGCCCCGGGTAGAGGTAGAGGCTGTTGTCGGCGATCCGCACGGCCAGCAGGTCGGGGTAGCCGTCGTCGTTGAAGTCGCCGATCGGGGTCAGCTCGCGGAACCCGCTCCAGCCGGTGCCGACCTGCTTCTTGGCGCCCAGCCCGGTCTTCGTACCCGAATAGAAGAAGAGGTTGCTGGAGGCCGTCTCCCGGGCGATCACGTCCTCGTTGCCGTCGCCGTCCCAGTCGGGGTAGCGGATGATCGAGTTCATCGAGCTCCACCCGCTGCCGAAGGTGATCGTCTGGGTGGTGTCGAACACCCCGCCGTTGCCCGGGTGGAGCTGCAGGTTGGTGCCGCTCCGGGTGAGCAGGTCGACCCAGCCGTTGCGGGTGAAGTCGCCGTGCGGCGAGCGCGGGGCCGGGGCCACGTCGAGCCGGTCGTTGTCGATGTTGATGGAGACGCCGCCGTGCGTCTCGATGTGATCGCCCCGCCACTGCTTGATCCGGCGGTGCGGCGACCAGTACGAGGCTGGGATGTCCGGGTCGCTCACCGTGGACAGCTGGTCCCAGCGGGCGAAGTCCACATAGTCGGGCCGGACGTAACCCTGCCGGTTGTAGTTGGCGACCAGGTCCCGGACACCCGAGCCCATGCTGCTGTAGAAGCCGGAGAGGTAGCCGGAATCGTGCAGGCGGGCGCTCCAGCCACCCATGAACTGCACGACACCCTCAGTGCAGACCGGGTCGTTGGCGGCGTACGCCTCCATGTCGTAGATCAGCGTGCTGTTGGTGGCCAGGCCGATCGCCCGGGCCTGGACGACCGCGTCGGCGGCGGCCTCGCGCCCCTGTGCGTACGCCCGGGTGTTGTCGATCTTGTTGGGTTTGGTGGAGAGCGTGCAGGAGGCCTGCATGCCCAGGTAGATCGGGATCAGGTGCCAGCCGGCCGCGGTCTGCTCCTCCACCCAGTCGGCGGTCAGCTGGGGCTGGGCGCAGGACCGGTTGCTGCCGCCGAAATAGACGCCGAGCGAGCGGTACGGCGATGCGGCCCAGGCGCGCATGGTCGCGCTGGTCGGTGCGGTGCAGGCGTCGAAGCCTTCGCCCGAGTACGTGCCGGGATGCACCGAATCGGCCAAAGCCGGGGTGGCCGTCACCGCGATCGCCACGGCGGCGAGGGCGGCGGCGGTGGCGCCGCGATAGATGTCCATCGCGGAATGAAAGCAAAGTTCGTCGATCTATGGATGGGCCGGATGTGCCGAATCAGGTGACACATAAGCTGAGCGGGATGGAGATTGACGGACTGATCGTGGTGGACAAGCCCGCGGGTATCACGTCGCATGACGTGGTCGCGCGGGTCCGGCGGCTGGCCAAGACGCGGCGGGTGGGGCACGGCGGCACCCTCGACCCGATGGCCACCGGGGTGCTGATCATCGGGGTCAACCGGGCGACGCGGCTGCTCACGTACGTGATCGGCGCCGGCAAGAGCTACCGGGCGACGATCCGGCTGGGCGAGAGCACGGTCACCGACGACGCCGAGGGTGAGGTGACCGCCCGCACCGACGCGGCCTCGGTCACCGAGGAGTCGATCCGGTCCGGGCTGCTGGCCCAGACCGGCGCGATCAGCCAGGTCCCCAGCGCGGTGAGCGCGATCAAGATCAACGGCGAGCGGGCCTACAAGCGGGTACGCCAGGGCGAAGACGTCTCGCTGCCGCCCCGCGAGGTCAATGTCGCCGAACTCGACGTGCTGGCGATCCGGCCGGCCGGCCCGGTCGTCGACGTGGACATCGACGTGACCTGCTCCTCCGGCACCTACATCCGGGCGATCGCCCGCGACCTGGGCGCCACGCTGGGTGTCGGCGGCCACCTGACCGCCCTGCGCCGCACCGCGGTCGGGCAGATGACCCTGGCCGAGGCGTCCACCCTGGACTCGCTGGAGTCCCGCGCGCCCGACGTGATCAGCCTCCCGATGGCCGAGGCGGCCCGCCGCGCCTTCCCCGAACGCACCGCCACCACCGAGGAGACCCGCGTCCTGCGTCACGGCGGCCCCCTGGACGCCGTGGGCATCACCGGCCCCTACGCCGTCTTCTCCCCCGAGGGCATCCTGCTCGCCGTCGTCAGTGAGAAGTCCGGCAAGGCCCGCGCCGAGATCGTCCTGGCACCGGCCTGACCGGCGGTGGGTCAGCCCAGCAGCGTCGGGATCTTCTCGAAGAGCTGCTGGGTGAACGAGATCATCTCGTGCAACATCCAGTTACCCGAGAACAGGATCGCCACACCGACACCGATCGCCTTCGGGACGAACGACAGCGTCGCCTCCTGGATCTGGGTCACCGACTGGAACAACGAGATCGCGAAGCCGATGATCAGCGCGGTCAGCAGCACCGGCGCGCACATCTTGGCGGCGATGGTCATGGCCTGCAGTCCCAGCTCGACAATCATCGTGTCCGTCATGCTCCTCACTTCGGGGGACTTGAGGATTCCCGGAGTGCGAACCGGGGGCACCACGGTTGCCGATCGGTTGCCGCCGCAGTCGATCTTGAAATCGCGCCGCGCCCGCCGCCACCTCCCCCACCCGTCACTGGGTGGGCGCCCACCGTAGCGGGCGAATTCGACGATGCTGAGAACTGTCCACAGGGGTCAGCGGGTGACGCCGAGCACGGCCCAGCGCGCCGACCGCCACCGGTGCACGATTCCGACGAACCGCACCAGCGTGAACAGGCCCAGGCCGGCCCATACGCCGCCGAGGCCCCACGAGAACGCGTAGGCCAGCCAGATCGCCGGCAGGAACCCGAGCAACGCCGCCGCGATCGTCAGGTTGCGCAGGAACCCCACGTCCCCGGCGCCGATCAGGACTCCGTCCAAGGCGTACACCACCCCGGCGAACGGCAACAGCCCCACGAACCACGGCCACACCACCGCGGCCTGGTCGCGGACCGTCTGGTCGCCGGTGAACAGCGACGGGATCACCCCGGCCCCGGCGCCGGCCAGCACCGCGAACCCCACGCCCGCGACCGCCCCGGCGATCGTCACGCGGCGGGCCACGTCACGCGCGCTGGCCTCGTCGGACGCGCCCAGCGCCGCGCCGACCAGCGACTGCGCCGCGATGGCCACCGCGTCCAGGGCCAGCGCGGCGAAGAACCACAGTTGCAGCGCGATCTGGTGTGCGCCCACCGACGCCACGCCGAAGCGGGCCGCCACCGCGGTCGCCGACAGCCAGCAGACCTGGAAGGCGCCGCCCCGGATGAGCAGGTCGCGGCCGAGGACCAGCTGGTTGACGATCACCGGCGGGAGGGGCCGCAGGGGCGCGCGCTCACGGATGATGGCGAGCAGGAAGAGGCCGCCGGCCACGGTCTGCGCGGTCACGTTGGCGATGGCCGAACCGGTCAGGCCGAGCCCGCCGGGGTAGACCAGCAGGGGGCAGAGGATGGCGCTGAGCACGTTCGCCCCGAGGATGAACCAGAGCGGGCGCCGGGTCTCCTGCACGCCGCGCATCCAGCCGTTGCCCGCGGCGGCCAGCAGCAGGCCGGGTGCTCCGAGGACGGCGATGCGGAGCCAGCCGGCGGCGGCCTCGGCGGCTGTCGGGTCGCCGGCCAGGGCCCGGCCGAGCGGCTCGGCGACGAGCTGGACGACCAGGACGAGCAGCAGGCCGGTGGCGAGGGCCAGCCAGGAGGCCTGCACACCTTCGGCCACGGCGGCGGTGCGGTCGCCTCCGCCGTACCGCCGGGCGGCTCGGCCGGTGGTCCCGTAGGCCATCAGCGTGCCGAACCAGACGGCGAGGGACATCACGGTGCCGCCGACCGCGACGGCGGCGAGCGGGACCGGGCCGAGGTGGCCGACGACGGCGGTGTCGACCAGGACGTAGAGCGGCTCAGCGGCCAGGACGACGAGCGCCGGCAGGGCCAGCTGGGTGATCCGGCGCGCCGACGCCGAGACGGGCGCGGGCGCGTGCTCGGCAGGCGGGCTCATGAGTTCTCATGATGCCCGCCGAGCGGTAAGGAGGCAAATAGCGGTGTGGTGCTTACTGGCGGGTGTCCATCGACGTCTGCAGGGCGCGGCGCAGGGCCTCGCGGGCCTCGTCGGAGGAGGGCTGGGGCTTCGGCTTGGCAGCCATGATCGTGGGTCCTTCCACGGCGGAGCGGGCGCATCAACAGCGCCCCGAGTAACAGGACCAGCCCGGGATCGCCGGACGCCGGTGGCTCACGGCTCCGACGACGGGCGGTGGTCACGACCGCGACAGAACCAAATGACCGTTAACCCAAACTAGCGTTAACTCAGGTTCCGTGCCGGGCGGATCCCGTACTCCGAGACAACCGGGGTGTCAGGAGGGCGACAGCAGGTGGTCGGGCACGAGGGAACGGACGGCCGCCACGATCTCGGCCGGGGTGCCATGGCCGGTGTAGCCCGCCGCCAGCCGGTGTCCGCCGCCGCCGAGGGCCACCGCCACCCCGCTGACGTCGACCGCGCCCTTGCTGCGCAGCGACACCGCCCAGGTCTGCTCGCCGATCTGCTTGACCAGGACCGCCACGTCGGCCTCGGCCACCGTGCGGACCGGGTCGATGAGGGCGTCCATCACGTACGCCCGCTGGCCGTGCCGGGCCAGGTCGTCCTGGGTGACGTAGGTCGAGACCAGCCCGTGCCCGGCCGCGGCGGCCGGGTCGAGCTCGGCCCGGGCCAGCACCTCGGCGAAGAGCTTGACCGCCTCGAACGGCCGAGTGTCGAAGGTGCGGCGGGAGATCTCCCCCGGCCGCAGCCCGGTCGCGATCAGCCGGGCGGCCATCTCGTGCACCCGGGGCGTGGTCATGTCGAACTTGAACGACCCGGTGTCGGTGGCCAGGGCCACGTAGAGGCACTCGGCGATCGCCGCGTCGAGCGGCACGCCGAGCCGGGCCAGCAGTTCCTCGGCCACCACCGAGGTGGCCGCCGCCTGCGGGTCGACCAGGTTGACGCCACCGAACCCGGCGTTGGACGCGTGGTGGTCGAGCACCACGGTGCCCCGCGCCCGGGACAGCCGGTCGGCCAGCGCGCCGAGCCGGGACGCCGCCGCCGCGTCGAACGTGATGACCAGTTCGGGGTCGGCCCAGACCTCTGCCTCGGGCACGAGCAGGTCGACCCCGGGCAGCTCGGCGAAGGGCTCGGGCACGTCGAAGACGCCCGGGAAGGTCGCCTGCATCCGGGTCACGCCCAGCTGCCGCAACCCGAGCGCGAACCCGAGCATGCTGCCCAGCGCGTCACCGTCGGGGTTGACGTGGCAGATGAGCAGCACCCGGCCGGCCGGCGCCAGCTCGCGGATCACCGCGACCGCCGCCGACCAGTCCGCCTCCGCCGGGGCGGAGGGCCGGCGCGTGGCCAGCTCGGTCACCCTTGGTCCTCGCGGGCGCCGACGCGGTCGGGCTCGCCCTCCTCGTCGTCCGGTTCCGGCTTGTACGGATCAGGGTCGCCCGCGTACTGCTTGTCGGCCGCCAGGCGCTGCACCTCGGCATCGCGATGACGGGCGGCCGCCAGCAGGTCGTCGATCTCTTTCACGTGCTCCTGCACGTTGTCGAGGATGAACGAGAGGCTCGGCGAGTGCCGCAGGCCCAGAGCGTGCCCGACGCGGCTGCGCAGCATCCCCTTGGCGCTCTCCAGAGCCGCGGCCGTGGCCGCCTGCTCGGTCGGGTCGCCCAGCACCGTGTAGAAGACGGTCGCGTCGCGCAGGTCGCCCGTGAGCCGCGCATCCGTGATCGTCACCATGCCGAGCCGGGGATCCTTGATCTCCCGTACCAATGAAGCGACCAGTTCGCGCACGCGTTCAGCGTGCCGACGGGTCTTGGCCGGATCCGACATATCGCCCACCTCCGACAGTCCAAAAGTCAGCGTAATCCCAACGCCTGGAGCCTACCCACGTGCCGTTACGACCGAACGTCCCGGCGGTCCGACTGTGCATAACCTCCCGCTCAGTCGTCATCACCGTGTAGCCGGCGCTTCACCGACAGCAACTCGATCTCGGGCCGACCGGCCACCTGGTTCTCGCAGGTGTCGATCACGCTGCGGACGTGGGCGAGGTCGGCGGCCACCACGGCCACCCCGATCGCCGCCCGTCCGTGCAGCTCGAGATGGCCCACCTCGGCCACGCTGACCTCGAACTTGCGCAGCATCGCGATGATCGGCCGGACGTACCCCCGCTTCTGCTTCAGCGACCGGGAGTCGCCGGGCAACAGGATGTCGAACACTGCTGTCTCCGTGAACACGGGCGGCACCTTACGCGTCAGCCCCGGAAAGGGCATGTGGGATTCTTTCCCGATGCCCGATCCGTACGCGATGCTCCTGGCCCCGTCCGCCAACCGTGTCTACGCCGACCAGGCCCCCCGGCTGGCCACGGCCGAACTGAAGGCGTTCACGAGCGTCCTCTCCACCCGGCCGGACGAGACCGGGACCACCGAGATCGGCGGCGTGCCGTATCTCACGTTCACCGCCGACGCCCTGACCGACGACGATGTCGCCCAGCTGTCCAACCTGTCCTCGGCGTACGCGCTCTTCCGGCGGGAGGGCGACCTGCTCCGGCCGCTCACCCTGGCGCCGCTGGCCCGCTACGACAGCGACCTGATCACCATCCCCAAGTACGCCGGCAAGACCAACGAGCAGTTCACCAAGCTGGTGCTCAACCTGACCATCCTGGCCTCCGCCTCGGCCGGCAAGATGTTGTCCGGCGGGCTGACCGTGCTCGACCCGGTCTGCGGCCGCGGCACCACCCTCAACCAGGCCCTGATGTACGGCCACCACGCCATCGGCGTCGAACTCGACGGCAAGGACGTGGACGCCTACAAGGCCTTCCTCCAGACGTGGCTGAAGCGCAAACGCCTGAAGCACACCGCCGACCTGCACCCGGTCCGCCGGCAGGGCCGCAAGAGCGCCCGCCGCCTCGAAATCACGCTGGCCGCCTCCAAGGACGACCACAAGGCCGGCGCCACCCAGCAGGTCACCGTGATCCACGCCGACACCACGCAGCTGGACGGCCTGCTGCGCGCCCGCTGTGCCGACGTGCTGGTGGCCGACCTGCCCTACGGCGTCACGCACGGCAGCTACGAGGAGGAGGGCGGCCTGTCCCGCCGCCCGCTCGACCTGCTCGAGCGGGCCGTGCCCCAGTGGGCCACGCTGCTGCGCCCGGGCGGCGCGATCGGGCTGTCCTGGAACCTCAAGGTGGCCAAGCGCGAACTGGCCGAGGACATCCTGATCGCCAACGGCCTGACCCCGGTCGAGCACGACGATGTCGCGCACCGGGTCGACCAGTCGATCGAGCGCGACATCCTGATCGCCCGCAAGTAGGAAGAACGGAAGCAGAAAACACGGAAGTGGAAAGAGAACGGCCCCGCACCGAACCGGTGCGGGGCCGTCCTCGTCAGCCGTGGATCAGCCTCGCGGCTTCTCCTGCATCTCGAAGGTCTCGATCACGTCGCCGACCTGCGGCGAACCGAACCCGCTGAGCGTCAGACCACACTCGAAGCCCTCACGGACCTCGGAGGCGTCGTCCTTGAACCGCTTGAGCGAGCTGACCGTGACGGTGCCCTCGGAGACGACAACCCCATCACGCAGGATGCGCGCCTTGGCGTTGCGCTTGAGCAGACCCGAACGGACCACACAACCCGCGATGAGGCCGATCTTGGACGAGCGGAACACCTCGCGGATCTCCGCGGTGCCCATCTCGACCTCTTCGTACTCGGGCTTGAGCATGCCCTTGAGGGCCGCCTCGATCTCCTCGATGGCCTGGTAGATGACGCTGTAGTAGCGGATCTCCACGCCGGCGCGGTCGGCCAGTTCCTTGACCTTGTTCGAGGCCCGGACGTTGAAGCCGATGATCGTGGCGGTCGCGTCCGAAGTCGCGCTCGCCAGGTTCACGTCGCTCTCGGTGATCGCACCGACACCGCGGTGGATGACCTTGAGCTGGACCTCGTCCGGAATATCGATCTTGAACAGCGCGTCCTCGAGGGCCTCGACGGAACCCGAGCTGTCGCCCTTGATGACCAGGGTGAGCGAGGTCTTCTCGCCCTCCTTGAGCTCGTTGACCAGGTCTTCGAGCGTGCGGCCACGACGCGAGTTGGCGAAGGTCGCCGCACGACGGCGGGCCTGCCTCTGCTCGGCGATCTGCCGCACCGTGCGGTCGTCCTCGGCCGCCAGGAACGTGTCACCCGCACCCGGCACCGAGGTCAGACCCAGGACCAGGACCGGACGAGCCGGCTCGGCCTCGGACACGGTGTTGCCGTTCTCGTCGAGCATGGCGCGGACGCGACCGTGCGCGCCGCCCGCCACGATCGAGTCGCCGGCCCGGAGCGTGCCCTTGTGCACCAGGACGGTGGCCACGGCGCCGCGACCCTTGTCCAGGTGCGACTCGACCACGACACCCTGCGCCGGCCCGTCGATCGGAGCGGTCAGCTCCAACGCCGCGTCGGCGGTCAGCAGGACGGCCTCGAGCAGTTCGTCGATGCCGATGCCGGGCTTGGCCGCGACGTTGACGAACATCGTCTCGCCGCCGTACTCCTCAGCGAGCAGGCCGTAGTCGGTCAGCTGCTGACGCACCTTGTCCGGGTTGGCGTCGGGCTTGTCGATCTTGTTGACCGCGACCACGATCGGCACCTCGGCGGCCTTGGCGTGGTTCAACGCCTCGACCGTCTGCGGCATCACGCCGTCGTCCGCCGCGACCACCAGGATCACGATGTCCGTCGCCTTGGCGCCACGAGCACGCATGGCGGTGAACGCCTCGTGACCCGGGGTGTCGAGGAAGGTGATGGCCCGCTCTTCGCCGTTGTGCTCGACCGCGACCTGGTAGGCGCCGATGTGCTGGGTGATGCCACCCGCCTCGCCGGCGACCACGTTGGTCTTGCGGATCGCGTCCAGCAGCTTCGTCTTACCGTGGTCGACGTGACCCATGACGGTCACCACCGGCGGCCGGGTGACCAGCCGGTCCTCGTCCACCGCGGCGTCGAGGTCGATGTTGAACTGCGCGAGCAGCGCGCGGTCCTCGTCCTCGGGGCTGACGATCACCACGGTGAAGCCCAGGTGCTCGCCGAGCAGGAGCAGCGTCTCGTCGGACACCGACTGCGTGGCGGTCACCATCTCGCCCAGGTTGAACATCTCCTGGACGAGCGAGCCCGGGTTCGCGTTGATCTTGTCGGCGAAGTCGGACAGCGACGCACCACGCGACAGCCGGATCTCCTGACCCTGGCCGCGCGGTGCGCCCGAGCTCATCGCCGGGGCGCTGAGGTTGTCGAACTCTTGACGCCGCTGCTTCTTGGACTTGCGGCCACGCGTCGGCCGGCCACCCGGACGCCCGAAGGCACCCGCGGCACCGCCGCCACGGCCACGACCGCCGCCACCCGGACGTCCGGGAGCGCCGCCACCCGCGGGGGCGCCGCCGCCACCGGGGCCGCCACGGTAGCCACCGCCACCGCCGCCACCGGGACCGCCACGGAAGCCGCCACCGGCGCCACCGCCACCGCCACCAGGGCCGCCACGGAAGCCGCCGCCGGCGCCACCGCCACCGGGACCGCCGCGGAAACCGCCGCCGCCGCCACCGGGACCGCCACGACCGCCACCGGGACCGCCGGGACGACCCGCGCCGGCGCCACCGGGACCGGCGGGCCGGGCCGGGCGCTGCGACGGCATGGACGAGGGGCTCGGCCGAGGCGGCATCGAGGCCGGGCTCGGACGAGGAGGCATGCCGGGGCCGGACTGACCGGGCCGGGGCATGGCGTTCGGGGACGGACGGGACGAACCGCCGCCGGAGACACCGAACGGGTTGTTACCGGGACTGCGCGGCGGCCGCGGAGCGTTGCCGCCCGGGCCGGGACGCGCGTTGCCGCCACCGGGGCCGGTGGGACGAGCCGCCGGGGAACCCGGACGCGGGGGAACCGCGCCGGGGCCGGGACGCGGACCGGGACCCGGACGGGAGGCGCCGTCGGCCGGCGGCTGCTGCTGCCGGCGCTCGGTCTCCCGGGCCGTCCGTGCGGCCTGAGCCGCCTGGGCGGCCTTGACGGAGGCCTCCTGCTCGGCCTTCAGCGCCGAGGCGCGCGCCTCGGCGGCCGCCACCTCGATGTCGTGCGCGCTGGCCGGCTTGGCGACCGGACCGGGCGTCGGGCCGGGACGAGGCGCCGGCTTGGGCCGGACCATCGAACCGGGCGAGCCGGGTGTGGACGCCGGTGACAACGGGGCGTCGGGCTTGGTGCCCGCGTCCGGCGCGGTGGGACGACGCGGCGGCGCGGGCCGCGCGCTCGTCGGGGACTTGGGTGCGCTCGGAGCCGGAGCGGCGGGCGCCGAAGCGCTGCCGTTCGAGGTCTCCAGGGCGCCGCGAAGCCGTCGGGCCACCGGGGCCTCGACGGTGCTGGAAGCTGACTTGACGAACTCGCCCATCTCTTTGAGCTTGGCGAGAACGGTCTTGCTGTCGACCCCGAGCTCCTTCGCGAGCTCGTGTACGCGGGCCTTACCTGGCACTGCACTCCTCACTTCGAGGTCGTGCAGGCGGACCCGCAGCGACCTCACTCGTGCACTAGAAGCCTGTTCATTTCAGGGACTTCATCGTGTGCTCATGTCGGTCGTCCTACCTTGCTGGGTCGTGATGGGGCTCCGACGCCCCACCATCGGCGGCTCCGGAGGGTCGAAAGACCGCCCGGATGTGCTCGGCAAGCGGACCGGTGTCAGCAACACCGGTGAATCGCAACGCCCGCCCGAAGGCACGGCGCCGCTCCGCCAGCGCGAAGCAAGCCGGATCGGGATGCAGATGTGCTCCCCGTCCCGGCAGTCGGCGGTCCGGATCGGGCTCGAGCCGGAGATCATCCCCGGACCCTGCCACGACGAACCGCAACAACGCGAAGGCCGGAACGCGTGAACGACAGCCGACACAGGTTCGTGTCGGTCCGGCCTCTGGCAAGTCTACTCCCCCGCCTACCGCTGCGCGTATTCGGTCAGCTTCCGGCTTCGGCGGCATCGTGTTCCGAGACGCCGGCGGACTCGTTGTCCGGTTTGATGTCGATCCGCCAGCCGGTCAGCCGGGCGGCCAGCCTGGCGTTCTGACCCTCGCGGCCGATCGCCAGGGACAGCTGGAAGTCGGGGACGGTGACCCGGGCGGTGCGGGTGGCCAGGTCGACCACCTCGACCCGCAGGGCCTTGGCCGGCGACAGCGCGTTGCCGACGAACTGCGCCGGATCGTCCGACCAGTCGATGATGTCGATCTTCTCGCCGTGCAGCTCGCTCATCACGGCGCGGACCCGCTGGCCCATCGGGCCGATGCAGGCGCCCTTGGCGTTCACCCCGGGCACGGTGGACCGGACCGCGATCTTGGTGCGGTGACCTGCCTCACGGGCGATCGCGGCGATGTCCACGGTTCCGTCGGCGATCTCCGGCACCTCGAGCGCGAAAAGCTTCTTGACCAGCGCCGGGTGCGAGCGGGACAGGGTGATCTGCGGGCCGCGGAAGCCCTTCACCACGTGCACCACGATGCACCGGACGCGCGCGCCGTGCTGGTACGTCTCGCCGGGCACCTGCTCGGACTGCGGCAGCACCGCCTCGAGCTTGCCCAGGTCGACGATGATGATGCCCTTCTCGGCCCGGGCGGCGTCGGCCTGGACGATGCCGGTCACCAGGTCACCGTCGCGTCCGGCGTACTCGCCGAAGTGGGCCTCGTCGGTCGCCTCCCGCAACCGCTGGAGGATCACCTGCTTGGCGGTCATCGCCGCGATCCGGCCGAAGTCGTGCGGGGTGTCGTCCCACTCCCGGACGACCGTGCCCTCGTCGTCGGTCTCCTGGGCGAAAACCAGGGCCGCGCCGTTCTTCCGGTCGATCTCCACGCGTGCGTGTGATTCCGCGCCCTCGGTGTGCCGATAGGCCGTGAGCAGCGCGGTCTCGATCGCCGCGAGGATCGTGTCGAACGGGATCTCCCGCTCGCGCTCCAGGGCGCGCAGCGCCGCGAGGTCGATGTTCATTCCTCGCCCTCCTCATCCTCGTCGTCGACGTCCTCGAATTCGGCCTCGTCGATCCGCTTGAACTCGATCTGCACCTTGCCGGGGCCCAGATCGGCGAACGGGATCACACGGTCGTCCAGGGTGATCCCGGTGTCGTCGGCGGCGGTGATCCGGCCGGTCAGGCCGTTCACCGCGACCAGGCGGCCGACGTTGCGGCGCCAGTGCCGGGGCAGGGTCAGCGGCCGGTCGACACCGGGCGAGCCCACCTCGAGCTGGTATTCACCGGCCAGCACCTCGCCACCGGCCTCTTCGGCGGCATCCAGCGCCTGGGACATCGCCCGGGACACCAACGCCACGTCGTCCAGGCTGATTCCCCCGTCGGTGTCGACCAGGACGCGCAGCACGTGCCGCCGGCCGGCCCGGGAGAGATGGACGTCCTCCAGGTCGTACCCGGCGGCGGCGGCCACCGGCTCGATCACGGCGAGCACCCGGGACTTGGCCGCGGCCAGGTCGACGCGGGGCGCCACGGGACGGTCGTCCGGCGCGGTGTCACGGCCACGGTCGCCGCCGGGGCGACGATGACCCGGGCGAGAACCCGCACGACCACGCTGCGTCATCGATCTCCACCCTTCCTGGCATCCGCCGGAAACACCGGCATGCCGCCGGGCCGAAAACCCCCGGCGGCTGCGCAGAGCGTAACGCTTCGCTCCCGGAGCCCCGCCAGCGCCGCTCCGAATCCCCGTCATGCGCTGGTCAACGACGGGGTCGATACAGGCCGTGGTGATGGTGTTGACTGTCCGCTGTGGGGATGTGGAACCGGCGGCGCGTGCTCGGCGCGACCGTGATCGGGGCGGTGGCCGTGACGGCGCCCGGCGGCTGCGGTCTCTTCGACAGTGATCCCGAGCCGATCCCCGAGCCCGACCCGATCCAGCCGGTGCTGGACGAGGCGCGGGCGCTGGCCGCGGCCTACGACCGCCTGGCCGCCGCCCAGCCCGACCTGTCCGGCCGGATCACCCCGCTGGCCGAGGACCACCGCGCTCACGCGGCCGCGCTGGCCATCCTGATCGGGGCGGCCGGCCCCTCGGCCGGCGCGCCCGTCCCCAGCGCTCCCGCGCCGGCCGCGTTGTCCGGCCTGCGGGCCGCCGAGAGCGCCGCCATGAAGACCGCGAGCGCCTCGGCCCGCACCGCCCCCGCCGACCGGGCGGCGCTGATGGGGTCGATCGCCGCCTGCCGGGCCACCCACGTCGAGGCCCTCCGGTGAACGAGCAGCTCGCCGCCGCGCTGGCGGCCGAAGAAGCGGCGATCTACGCGTACGCGCTGATCGGGGTTCGCCTGAGCAAGGGCGAACAGACCCTGGCCCGGACCGCCGAGGCCGACCACCGCACCCGCCGTGACCAGCTGGTCAGCCGCCTCGACCAGCTCAAGGCGAGCCCGGCCCCGGCCCCCGCGGGCTACGACCTGCCGTTCCCGGTGACCGACCGGGCGTCCGCGCTCAAGCTGGCCATCCACATCGAGGACGGCGTGGCCCAGGCCTGGCGCGCGACCCTCGCGGTGACCAGCGCCGCCGACCGCGCGACGGCGCTGGGCGCGCTCACCGGCGCCGCGATCCAGGCGGTCAAGTGGCGCCGGGTGGCCGGGGTCGCCCCGCTGACCATGGCCTTCCCCGGTCGCCCGCAATAACGAGAACCACACGACGTAGCCGCGGGAACATGAATCCGTGACAATGTCCGGGTGAGCGAGATCGATGTCGCCGGCCCGCGCGGCTACCTGGCCGTCCGGCTGCGTGACGTGATCCAGGCGCGCTGGCCGGCCGAGGTCCGGGCGATCGGCGTGCATGGTTCACTGGCCCACGGCGACGACACCGACGGCAGCGACATCAACCTGGTCGTGGCCACCTATCGGCAGACCGGACCGCGGCCGGTGCTGCGCCGGGTGGACGGCGTCCTGGTCGACCTGACCGTGGTGAACGCCGACGAGGGCCTGCGCCGGGCGCGCGAGCTGACCCCGCGCTGGCCGCTGGAGGCCGACCGCTACCTCTCGGCGAAGTCGCTGTACGACCCGCACGGCTGGTTCGCCGAGCAGCGCGACGTGCACCTGGCCAAGCTGGCCGAGACCCGGCCGGGCGAGTTCTCGGCGCTGGCCCGGCGCAACTGGTGCGTGGCGTCGGCGGCGCACGCCCGGGCGGCCCGCCTGGCCGAGTGGTACGACACCGACGCCGCCCTGGTGCTGATGTCCGAGGCGCGCCTGCACGCCTCGATGGTGGCCGGGCTGCTCAGCCGCACGTACTTCCGGAACCGGGCCGACGCGGTACGACGGACCGGCCTGGCCGGCGCCGACATGCAGGAGCTGGCGGCGGTGCTGAAGGCGCAGGCCGACGACCTGACGGCCCGCGGACGACCGGTGGACGGCCCGCTCACCAGCCTCTTCGAGTGACGGTCAGGGCAGGGTCAGGATCTCGTAGCCGTCCTCGGTGACCACCAGGGTGTGCTCGAACTGGGCCGTCCACGAGCCGTCCTTGGTGACCACGGTCCAGCCGTCGTCCCACATCCGGTACTGGTAGGTGCCCAGCGTGATCATCGGCTCGATGGTGAAGGTCATGCCCGGTTCCATCACCGTGTCGAGCTTCGGGTTGTCGTAGTGCGGGATGTAGAGGCCGCTGTGGAAGGTCTCGTGGATGCCGTGCCCGGTGAAGTCGCGGACCACGCCGTAGCCGAAGCGGCGGGCGTACGCCTCGATGACCCGGCCGATGGCGTTGATCGGGCGGCCGGGGGCGACCGCGCGGATGCCGCGCATCATCGCCTCGTGGGTGCGCTCGACCAGCAGCCGGGCCTCCTCGCCGACCTCGCCGACCAGGAACGTGGCGTCGGTGTCGCCGTGCACGCCGTTGATGTACGCGGTGACGTCGACGTTGATGATGTCGCCGTCGTCGAGCACCGTGCTGTCCGGGATGCCGTGGCAGATCACCTCGTTGATCGAGGTGCAGCAGGACTTCGGGAAGCCCTTGTAACCCAGCGTCGACGGGTAGGCGCCGTGATCGCAGAGGAACTCGTGCACCACCCGGTCGATCTCGTCGGTGGTGACGCCGGGCTTGCAGTGCTCGCCGGCCAGCTGGGTGGCCTGGGCCGCGAGCCGGCTCGCCAGACGCATCTTGTCGATCGTCTCGGGCGTCTGCACGTGCGATCCGCGCCACTCTTTCGGGCGGGCCTTCCCGACGTACTCCGGGCGGGTGATCTGCGCCGGCACCTGACGCCGGGCCGACTGCTTACCCGGCGTGAGCGGGGCTCGTACGGTCATGGCACCGAGTTTATCGCCGTGCCGGAGCCGCCCGGCGAAGCCTCGGGTGGCACAACCGGTTGTTGCCGCCCCTAGGCCCCTGTGTCATCGTGCTTTTCGTGGATCAAGACGGGATCGGCTCCTTCTCGGCCGTCGGTGCGGTGCACGACGACCGGGTCACCGTGACGGTGACCGGCGAGGTGGACATGTCGACCGCGGAAGCGATGTTCCGGGCGGCGACCCCGCAGGGCGTACGCGGAGCGACCCTCGACCTGACCGCGGTCACCTTCTTCGACTCGGCCGCGCTGCACGCCCTGATCCGCCTGAACGAGCGCTTCCCGGGCTCGCTGCACGTGATCCCGTCGGGCCAGGTCTACCGGGTGCTCGACATCAGCGGTCTGGCGGCTCAGCCATGGGTGGCACGTCCCGCGTGAGCGGCCGGCGCAACGTCACCGAGGTGCCCGACTCGGAGCGGGCCAGCGCCATCTCGGACAGTGCGCCGATCAGCGCCAGCCCCCGGCCGCGGAAGCCGGGCCCGGCGGACGGCCGCCAGGTCCCGGTGTCGCGGACGGTCACCGTCACCGCCTCGCGGTCCAGCGACGCCTCGATCGTGATGAACGGCTCGACCGGGTCGATCGGGTGCTCGATCGCGTTGGCCGCCGCCTCGGACACCGCCACGGTGAGGTCGAACACGTCGGCCTCGGGCACCTCGTGGGCGGTGAGGAAGTCGTCCAGCCGGCGGCGCAGCACGCTCAGCCGGGTCGGGTCGGCGGGCAGCCGCAGCACGAACTCGCGCGGCTCGGTGACCTGGAGCGCGAGCAGCGCGATGTCGTCCCGCCGGTTCTGCTGGGACGCCTTGGCCAGCAGCGCGTCGAGCAGGTCCTCGATGTGCTCGACGGGCTTGGCGACGTCGCTGGTCAGCTCGGCCAGCCCGGTGTCGATGCCCCGGCGGCGGTCCTCGACCAGCCCGTCGGTGTAGAGCAGCAGCCGCGTCCCGGCCTCCAGCTCCACCGTCTGGGTCGGATAGGTGATGTCGCTCAGCGCCCCGATCGGCGGGCCCATCGCCGAGGAGTAGAGGAAGGTGCCCTCCTCCTGGGAGAGGTCGAACAGCACCGGCGACGGATGGCCGGCCGACGAGTAGGTGAGCGTCCGGGTGCGCGGGTCGAAGCAGACGCACACCACGGTGGCGAACTGCCGCCGGCCCAGGTTGTCGACCAGCCGGTTGAGGCGGCTCAGGCTCTCACCACACCCGAAACCCTCCAGGATGTACGCCCGGAGCGCGTTGCGCAGCTGGCCCATCCCGGCGGCGGCCTGCACGCCCTTGCCCACCACGTCGCCGATGACCAGGAACAGTTTCTCGCCGGGGGCGCTGATCACGTCGTACCAGTCGCCGCCGACCTCGGCCTCGGTGCTGCCGGGCAGGTAGCGGACGGCCACGATGGCGCCGGGCATCCGCGGCAGGTAGGCCGGCAGCAGGCTGTGCTGCAGCGTGCTGGCGATCCGGTGCTCGGCCTCGTAGAGCCGGGCGTTCTCCAGCCGGAGGCCGATCAGCCGGGCGAGCTGGGTGATCACGCCCGAGTCGGGCACCCCGTCGGAGCCCTCCCAGACGCTCAGCTCGCCGTGTTCCACCCCGGCCGTGTCCAGCAGCGGCACCACGGACACCGGGGTCGCGTCGGGGGCGGCGCCACCGTCCACCTCGGCCCGGGCCCCGGCCGCGGTGACCACCACGCGGCCGGCCGAGGTCATCGCCCGCACGTGCCGGGCCGCGACGTCGAGCACCTCGGCCGTCGTGCGTACCGTGTTGACCGCCGCCGCCGCGTCGACCAGCCCGCGCAACCGGCTGATGATCTGCCGGCGCACCTGGCCCAGGCCGAGGTTGGCCCGCACCCGGGCGATCAGGTCGCGGGCCGAGAACGGCTTGACCAGGTAGTCGTCCGCGCCGACGGTGAGCCCCTCGACCGAGGCCTCCTCGCCGGCCCGGGCCGACAGCACCACGATCGGCACGTCCCGGGTCCGTTCGTCGGCGCGCAGCGCGCGGATCAGCCCGAAGCCGTCCAGCCGCGGCATCATCATGTCGGTCAGGACCAGGTCGACCGGCTCGCGCAGCGCGGTCTCCAGGGCGGCCTGCCCGTCGGCCACCGCGGTCACCCGGAAGTGCCCGCGCAGCAGCCGGGTGACGTGTTCGCGCAGGTCGGCGTTGTCGTCGGCGAGCAGGATCCGCCCGCCCGGCGCGCTCTCGGCCGGGGCCGGCTGTGGCTCGGCCGACCAGCTCTGGGTCTCGCCGAGGTAGAGCCGGGGGTCGACCTCGTCGGCGAGGTGGCGCGGGTCGGCGACCAGGCGGTCGGCCGGCAGGTGGGCGGTGCCGAACGGGACGCGGACGGTGAACCGGCTGCCGACCCCGACCTCGCTGGCCGCGCCCACCCCGCCGCCGTGCAGCTCGGCCAGCTCACGCACGAGCGCCAGCCCGATGCCGGTGCCCTCGTGGCTGCGCGACCAGGTGCTGGAGACGCGGTGGAACCGGTCGAACAGCAGCGACTGCTCCTCGGGCGGGACGCCGACGCCGGTGTCCTCGACGGTCAGCACCGCCTCGTCGCCGTCGGCCGTCAGGCGAACCGTGACGCCCCCCTCGCGGGTGAACTTGACCGCGTTGGAGAGCAGGTTGAAGACGATCTTCTCCCACATCTCGCGGTCGACGTGCACCGGCGCGGCCAGCGGCGGCGTCTCGACGGTCAGCCGCAGCCCGGCGCGCTCGGTGGCCGAACGGAACGTGCCGGCCAGCCGGGCGGTGTAGGTGGCCAGATCGGTCGGGCGGTAGGCCGCGCGGATCCGCCCGGACTCCAGCCGGGAGAAGTCGAGCACCGTGTTGACCAGCTTGAGCAGGCGCAACCCGTTGCGGTGCATGAGCCGCAGGCGGTCGGCGAGGTCGGGCTCGAGGCGTTCGCCGAGCAGGTCTTCCAGCGGGCCGAGGATCAGGGTCAGCGGGGTACGGAACTCGTGGCTGACGTTGGCGAAGAAGTTGGTCTTCGCGGTGTCCAGCGCGGTCAGCTCGGCGGTCCGGCGGCGTTGCAGCTCGTAGGTCCGGTGGGCCGACACGGCCTGGGAGATCTGGGCGCCGGCCAGGTCGAGGAAGTCGCTGTAGTCGCGGTCCATGGACAGGTGCCGGCTGAGCCCGATGACCAGCACGCCGGCGTGGCCGGTGCCGACCCCGATCGGCACCACCAGCGAACTGTCCGTGGCGGCGTGCGGCGGCGGGTCGCACACCGCGCGGGTCGGCACCCGGTTAGGCCGGCCGGTCCGCAGCACCGCGGCCACGGTGGCCCGGTCGGCCGGGGTCATCCGGGTCAGCGGGGCCGGCGCCGCGCCGCTGGACCCGGCCAGGGTGAGCTCGCCGCCGGTCTCGGGGTCGTCCAGCCAGAGCGCCGCGAACGGGATGTCGCCCCGGTTCTCGCCCAGCACCTCGGCCACCCGCGCGCCCAGCCCGGCCTGGTCGACCTGGTCGGCCAGCCGGCGGCCGAGCGCGCTGAGGGTGCGGACCCGCCGCTCGCCGAGCACCCGGGACGTGGTGTCGGTGACGATGCAGTTGACCCCGGTGACCGTGCCGTCGGCGGCCCGGATCGGGTCGGACGAGATGTCGAAGTACGTCTCCTCGAGGAAGCCGTACCGATCGAGCAGGAACGGGTGGTCGCTCGCCCAGAAGGCCGCGTCGGAGCGCACCACCCCGTCGAACAGCCGCTGCAGCACCTCCCACGCCTCGGCCCACATCTCGCGGCCGGGCCGGCCCAGGTAGCCGGGGTGCTTCACGCCCATCGTGACGATGTAGGCGTCGTTGTAGAGCGCGCAGTACTCCGGCCCGTGGAAGATGACGATCTGGGCCCGGGAGGCGAGCATCGCCACCACCGCGGTCTGCAGTTCCTCGGGCCAGTCCTGCGGCGGGCCGAGCGGGGTGCTGGTCCAGTCGAGCTCGCGCATCCGGCGGCCCATCTCGCCGCCCCGCTCGAACGCCGTCCGCAGCCGCTGCGGCAGATGGTCGTCCGAGGTCACACCCACCTCCCGAAACTAGCTCCCGACCAGGGTTTGCACGGTAACACCGCGAGGCGCGACCGACCGGTCGGCGACCGTCAGGCGGCGAGCACTGGCCGCCCGGCGCGGTACCGGCGGGACGCGGCCTCGGCCAGCGCGGCGAAGACGCGGAGGTCGCCGGTGCGCTCCGGGTGCCACTGCACGCCCAGCGCGAAGTACCGGTCCGGGTCCTCGATGATCTCGATCACCTGGTCGTCCGGGCACCAGCCGGTCGGGGTGAACGTGCCGGGGTCGTTGATGCCCTGGTGGTGGAACGAGTTCACGGTGAGACGCTCGCCGAGCAGGGCCGCGGCCTGGGAGCCGGGCTTGGTCACGACGTCGTGCCGGCCGTAGGCGGACGCGTCGGCGGCCAGCGGGTCGGTGCCCGGGGAGGCGCGGTGGCGGTCGTGGCCGATCACGTCGGGCAGGTGTTGGTGCAGGGAGCCGCCCGAGGCCACGGCCATCACCTGGAGGCCGCGGCACACGCCGAGGATCGGCAGGTCACGGTCGAGCGCGGCCTTCATCAGCATCAGCTCGGAGGTGTCCCGGGCCTCGTCGATGTCGGCGGCCGGGTGCAGTTCCTCGTTCCAGTGGACCGGGTCGATGTCGCCGCCGCCGGAGAACATGATGCCGTCCAGCGAGTCGAGCACGTCGGTGCCGGGGTCGTCCGGGGTGATCAGCACGGCGCGGCCGCCGGTGGCGTGCACCGCCTTGACGTAGGTCATCGGGAGCATCCCGGCCTGCAGATCGTTGTTGCCGTACTTCACCTGCTGTGCGTACGCGGTGAGTCCGATCAGGGGCCTGACCATGTTCCTCCTTCGCATTCCTCAGGGGCGGGCCGCGTCGACCAGGGCGCCGAACAGCCGCTTGTCCCGGTGTACTTCGGGATGCCACTGGACGCCGAGCACGAACCGGCGGGCCGGGTCTTCGACCGCCTCGGGCAGACCGTCCTCGGCCCGGCCGGTGACCAGCAGCGATCCGGGATCGGCCACGCCCTGGTGGTGATAGCAGTCGATCTCGAGGTCGTCGCCCATCAGGCCGGCGATCCGGCTGCCGGCGGTGAGCGTCACGGCGTGGGTGCCGTAGACGGCCGGCGCCGGCCGGTGTTTCTCGTGGCCGAGCACGTCGGGCAGGTGTTGATGAAGCGTCCCGCCGGCGGCCACCACGAGCACCTGCATGCCCCGGCACACGCCGAGGATCGGCAGGTCGGCCTCGAGGGCGGCGCGGGTGAGCGGCAACTCTGCCGCGTCCCGGTCGGTGCGGGCGACGGTGAGCGGTTCGGCCTCGGCGCCGTAGAGCGCCGGGTCGAGGTCGGCTCCGCCGGAGAGCACCAACCCATCCAGCGTACGCAGAAAGTCGACGTCCGCGTCGTCCGGCGGCAACAGCACGGCCCGTCCACCCGCCAGGGTGACCGCCTCCACGTAGGCGTGCGGCAGCAGCGTCGTGGGCAGGTCTTGCCACACGCCCCAGGCGGCGGGTTCGACATAGGTGGTGATGCCGATGATCGGGCGGCGCATAACCCCCACGTTACGGATCACTCGTTACCGATCAAGTGCCACGCGGGGAGGAAAAACGGAACGCGGCGCCTCCCCGGAATCCGGAGGGCGCCGCGCACCGGGCCCATCGGCCCGCCCACGCGGCGCCTCTGGGCACACACGAGCGGGGATGTGACCCCTGCATCCATTACATCGGACGTGCACAAACTCTGCCCAGGGTTCACAGGTGTTAAACACCCGACTTGCTACAGAGGCGTCACGTACGCCCCGGTGATGCCGCCGTCCACCACGAACTGGTTGGCCGTCATGAAGCTGGCGTCGTCGCTGGCCAGGAAGGCGACCGCGGCGGCGATCTCGGCGGGCTCGGCGAACCGGCCCATCGGGACGTGCACCAGCCGGCGGGCGGCCCGCTCCGGATCCTTGGCGAACAGCTCCATCAGCAGCGGCGTGGCCACCGGGCCGGGGCACAGCGCGTTCACCCGGATCCCCTCGCGGGCGAACTGCACGCCCAGCTCCCGGGTCATCGCCAGCACGCCACCCTTGCTGGCGGTGTACGCGATCTGCGACGTCGCCGCGCCCAGCAGCGCCACGAACGAGGCGGTGTTGATGATCGAGCCCTTGCCCTGCCGCCGCATGTGCGGGATGGCGAACTTGCACCCGAAGAACACCGACGTGGTGTTGACCTTGAGCACCCGTTCCCAGGCGTCCAGCCCGGTCTCCAGGATCGAGTCGTCGTCCGGCGGCGAGATGCCGGCGTTGTTGAAGACGATGTCCAGCCGCCCGTGCCGCTCGGCCGTGCCGTCCATCAGCGCGCGAACGGACTCCTCGTCGGCCACGTCGACCTGGACGAACTCGCCGCCTACCTCCTCGGCCGCCTTTTCTCCCGCGGCAACCGAGATGTCCGCGCAGATGACCTTCGCCTTTTCAAGAGCGAAGCGCCGTGCCGTGGCCAGCCCGATGCCGCTGCCGGCGCCGGTGATCACGGCGACCCGGTCCTGAAGTCGTTCCAAATCAGTCCTCCGTAGCGATGAACACGTTCTTGACGTCGGTGAACGAGAGCAGCGCGTCCGGGCCGAGCTCGCGGCCGAGGCCGGACTGCTTCATGCCGCCGAACGGCGTCCAGTAGCGCACCGACGAGTGCGAGTTGACGCTCAGCGCGCCGGTCTCCACCGCCCGGGACACCCGCAGGGCCCGGCCGACGTCGCGGGTCCAGAGGCTGCCGGACAGGCCGTACTCGGTGTCGTTGGCCAGCCGGACCGCGTCTTCCTCGTCGCGGAACGGCAGCACCGACAGCACCGGGCCGAACACCTCCTCGCGCCAGTGCCGGTCGGCGGTCGAGCGGGCGAGCAGCACGGTCGGCGCGAACCACCAGCCGGGGCCGTCCGGCGAGCTGCCCCGGAACGCCACGTCGGCGTCGTCGACGTAGGTCGACACCGAGCGCCGCTGGGTGGCCGAGATCAGCGGTCCCATCTCGGCGCTGGGCAACGCCGGGTCTTCGACCCGGAACGCCCGCACGGCCGGTTCCAGCAGGGCGAGGAACTTGTCGTACACCGACTCCTGGATGAGCAGCCGCGAGCGGGCGCAGCAGTCCTGGCCGGCGTTGTCGAACACGCTCGCCGGCGTGGACGCGGCCGCCTTCTCCAGGTCGGCGTCGGCGAAGACGATGTTGGCGCTCTTGCCGCCGAGCTCGAGCGTCACCCGTTTCACCTGGTCGGCGGCGCCCGCCATGATCGCCTTGCCGACCTCGGTGGAGCCGGTGAAGCACACCTTGCGGACCGCCGGGTGGGTGACGAACCGCTGGCCGACCGTGCTGCCCCGGCCAGTGACGACGGTGAACACGCCCTCCGGCAGGCCGGCCTCCAGGGCCAGCTCGCCGAGCCGCAGCGCGGTCAGCGGGGTCAGTTCGGCCGGCTTGAGCACCACGGTGTTGCCGGCCGCCAGCGCGGGCACGAAACCCCAGCCGGCGATCGGCATCGGGAAGTTCCACGGCACGATCACGCCGACCACGCCCAGCGGCTCGTGGAACGTCACATCCAGGCCGCCGGCCACCGGGATCTGCCGGCCGGACAGCCGCTCGGGCGCGCCCGCGTAGTAGTCGAGCACGTCCCGAACGTTGCCGGCCTCCCACTTCGCGTTCCCGATGGTGTGCCCGGAGTTACGTACCTCCAGATCGGCCAGCTCGTCGATGTGCTGGTCGACCACCGCGGCGAAGCGGCGCAACAACCGGGCCCGGTCGCCGGGGGCGACCTTGCGCCAGGAGACAAAGGCCTTTTGGGCACGCTCGATCGCCGCGTCGGTCTCTTCCACACCCAGGCCGGGTACGGAGGTGAGCACCGCCCCGGTCGAGGGGTTGATCACGTCGGTCAAGTCAGAGCCTTTCGAAGCCGCGCCGCAGCTCCCAATCGGTCACCGCGGCGTCGAATGCGGCCAGTTCGACCGACGCCATGTTGGCATAGTGATCGCGCACGTCAGCACCGAATGCGGCCTCGGACACACTGCCGGCCGACCACAGCAGGGCGGCCTCGCGCAGCGTCGCCGGCACCCGTCCCGCGGTCGCGTCGTCGTACGCGTTCCCGACGAACTCGTCCTCCAGCGGAAGGTCGTTCTCGATGCCGTGCAGCGCCCCCGCGACCAGCGCCGCGATCGCCAGGTAGGGGTTGACGTCGCCGCCCGGCACCCGGTTCTCCACCCGCATCCCCTGACCGTGCCCGGCGATCCGCAGCGAGCAGGTGCGGTTGTCCACGCCCCAGCGCAGCGCCGTGGGCGCGAACGACCCGGGCGCGTAGCGCTTGTAGGAGTTGATGTTCGGCGCGAAGAGCAGGCTGAACTCGCGCATCGTGGCGAGCAGACCGGCCAGCACCCGCTGCCCGGTCACGCTCAGGTGGGCCGGCCCGTCGCCGAGCATCGCCGACCTCCCGTCCTCGCCACGCAGCGAGAAGTGGATGTGGCAGGAGTTGCCCTCGCGGGCGTTCGGCTTGGCCATGAAGGTGAGCGCCATGCCCTCCTGGGCGGCGATCTCCTTGGCCCCGTTCTTGTAGATGACGTGGTTGTCGGCGGCCTTGAGCGCCTCGTCGTAGCGGAAGGCGATCTCGTGCTGCCCGAAGTTGCACTCGCCCTTGGCGCTCTCCGGGAGCAGGCCGGCGCCGTACATCTCGTTGCGGATCCGGCGCAGCAGCGGCTCGACCCGCGCGGTGCCCAGCAACGAGTAGTCGACGTTGTACTGGTTCGCCGGGATCAGGTCGCGGTAGTTCTTGTCCGACGCCTGCTCGTAGGAGTCCTTGTAGAGCACAAATTCCAGCTCGGTCCCCGCGTACGCGGTCAGGCCGTGCGCCGCCAGCCGGTCGAGCTGGCGGCGCAGGATCTGACGGGGTGACGCGTAGACCGCTTCGCCGCTCGTGGTCTCGAGGTCGGCGAGGACCATCGCGGTGCCGGGCTGCCACGGGACCGGACGCAGCGTGCTGAAGTCCGGTTTCATCACGAAGTCGCCGTATCCGCTGTTCCACGACGACATCGCGTACCCGTCGACGGTGTTCATGTCCACGTCCACCGCGAGCAGGTAGTTGCAGCCCTCACTGCCGCCCTGTACCACCTCGTCCATGAAGTAGCGGCCGTGCAGGCGCTTGCCCTGCAACCGGCCCTGCATGTCGGTCAGGGCGAGCAGCACCGTGTCGACGCTGCCGTTGTCCACGGCAACATCCAGGTCCTCGAGGTTCATCTTCGGTCGTCCCCCTGTTTACTCGGCGGTCGGCATGGTCTGTTCGCCGTGCGCGGCCTTCTCGATCACGTTCTGCTTGGGGCCGGTGAACCACTTGCGGGCGCTCGCGAACCACCAGATCGTCGCGAAGGCCAGCACCACCGCCACCGCGAAGATCGTGTAGTTGAAGTTGCTCGCGGTGATCGGCCCGGCCACCGGCAGGATGAAGAGGACGCAGATGATTCCTACCCACACGATGGCGATCCAGCCGATCGGCGCGCTCCACTTCCCGAGATTCCAGGGCCCGACCTGGAACTCGGCGCCGAGCATGCGGCGCAGGAACACCGGTCCCACGTAGGCGACGTAGAGGCCGATCACCGCGATCGAGGTGGCCGCCGCGTACGCCGTGGTGTTCACCAGCGACGGCACCACCAGGAGCGTGGACAGGGTCACGCACAGCCAGATCGAGTTCGTCGGCGTGCCGGTGCGCGGGTTGACCTGCTTCCACAGCCGCGAGCCGGGCAGCGCGCCGTCGCGGGCGAACGCGTACGACATCCGGGAGTTCGCCGTGACCGAGGCCATCCCGCAGAACCACTGCGCTACCATGCAGATGAAGAGCAGGAAGGTGCCGAGGTTGTGGCCGGCCGCGTCGATGAAGATCTGCGCGGGCGGCAGGGCGAGCTCGGTGGTCCGCTCCGCGTCGTAGTCCTGGATGGCCCAGGTGATCGCGGTGAGCAGGAAGAAGCCGGCGATCACCGAGACCACCACGGACATCACGATGCCGCGCGGCGCGGCCCGGGCCGCGTCGTGGGTCTCCTCGGCCACGTGGGCCGAGGCGTCGTAGCCGGTGTACGTGTACTGGGCCATCAGCAGACCGACCAGCACCGCGTAGACCGCCGCGCCGCCGAAGGTGAACCCGGTCTCGTTCTTGACCTCGAAGAACACCTCGGAGATCGGCTTGTGCTGGTCGGGCACCACGGCCAGCACGATGACGATGACCGCCACGCCGACCAGGTGCCACCAGGCGCTGACGTCGGACAGCAACCGCACCAGGTTGACGCCGAAGGTGTTCAGCAGCCCGTGCACGATGATGATGACGAGGAAGATCAGGAAGGTCCGGAGCTTGGTGACCTCCATGTCGAAGGTCAGGCTCAGGAAGGCCGACGTGGTGATCGCGGCGCCGAAGTCGATGGCCGCGGTGACCGCGACCTCGCCGAGGAAGTTGAACCAGCCGATGAACCAGGCCCAGGCGGCCTTGTTGCGTTTGGCCAGCGCGGCCGCCCACCAGTAGAGCGCGCCCGCGGTCGGGTAGGCGGAACAGACCTCGGCCATGGCCAGCGCCACGAAGGTGACCATGACGCCGACGAAGAGCCAGCCGAGCGTGATCGCGAGCGGACCGCCGGCGTTCATGGCTATGCCGTACGACGTGATCGCGCCGGCCAGGATGCTGATGATCGAGAAGGAAACCGCGAAGTTCGAGAATCCGGACAGCCGGCGATGCAGTTCCTGCTGGTAGCCGAGCTGGGCGAGGCGTTCTTCGTCGGTGCTGGGGACTTGTTGCGTACTCATGTGTCTCCCTCAGCCAGGGGGTCGACTGTGACGCAAGCCACGGCCGTGCCGTGATGATCTCCCCGTGGTGTTACCAGCGTCAATGCGCCGGGTTAATTGCGTTGCCCGGCCGTTCGGCTGACGGCAGACTCGTTGCCATGTCAGGGCCTCAGATAGACGCGATCCTTACGGATGCGGCCCTGCCGGTGTTCTGACGCCGACTTCCGGCGCGGGCCCTCGGCAGGCCCCACGAACACCTTCCCGCGGCGGCGCGGGAGCGCGGTCACCTCTCTCACGACGGCATCGCCGTTATCGGTCACGCCCGCTCCCGCGCTGCTGGAGAAAATCTACAGCGGAGACACTAGAAATCTGTTTGTGACCGGCCTAACATCAGTGGAGTCGGTAACGCACGAACCGACTCGCAACAGGCAAGACGCTGGAGTTGGAGAAGGAGGACGAGATACCACAGCGAAGTGGAAGCGGAACTCGCCACGTCCCCGACCCGACAAGAGGTGATCGCAGCCGATGCCCTTCACTCCGGCCCACCGCTAGCGGCACGCGTGCGGTGAGACGGCCACAGAACTGAAAATCCAGGGCCCCGGTTACCCGCCGGGGCCCTGGAGTGTGCGGATAACCCCTCGATCCCCCGGAAAGGCGCATGAGCAGCAGCTTCGACGACGCGGACTACCCCGCGTACACCATGGGCCGCGCGGCCGAGATGATCGGGGTGACCCCCGCCTTCCTGCGCAGCCTCGGTGCGGCCGGGCTGATCGAGCCCGAACGCTCGGACGGCGGCCACCGCCGCTACTCCCGGCACCAGCTGACGCTGGCCGCACGCGTACGGCAACTGCTCGACGAGGGCGTACAGCTCACGCCGGCCTGCCGGATCGTCACGCTCGAGGACCGGCTCGCCGCCGCTCACCGGCAGATCGTCGACCTCGGCGGCATTCTCACCCCCGACGACGACGCCGACGTCCCCACCCACACCCACCAGCCGCAGACCCCCCACGAGTACGACCAGGCCGGGTAGTTTCCAGCGCATGCCCGACGAATGGCAGCGCCCCGGACCCACCCCGCGGCAACGCCGCATCGATCTGTGGATCGCGCTGGGCGTCACGGCCGGCGCGGTGCTCAACGTGGCCATGGCGCGCAGCGCGGGCATGTTCATCTGGCACTTCCAGCCCGGCGCGCCCGAGCACTACGCCTGGGCGGTGGCCATCTCGGTGCCGCTGGTCTGGCGACGGGCCCACCCCACGGCCGTGTTCATCGTGGTGTCCCTGCTCTTCCTGGCCGGCCAGATCCGCGGCGCCCAGGAGACCCAGTTCGCCGGTGGCGTCCTGTTCGCGTCGATGTACGCGCTCGGCGCCTGGGGCCGCGATCGCCAGGTCGCCCGCTGGACCCGGATCATCGTGATCACCGGGATGCTCGGCTGGGTCCTGGTCTCCTGGCTGCTCTCGCTGGACATGCTCGACCGGGTGACCGACGGCCGCGGCCCGTTCACCCCGACCTTCGCCACGCTGGTCAACCTGCTCCTGGTCAACGTCGGGATCTTCGCCGGGGCGTACCTCGCCGGCGAGGGCACCTGGCTGGCCGCCCGCCGCCAGCACCAGCTCGAGGAGCAGGCCGAGCAGCTGCGGACCGCCCAGGAGAAGGCCGAGGAGCGGGCCGTCCTCGGCGAGCGGGTGCGCATCGCGCGGGAACTGCACGACGTGGTCGCCCACCACGTGTCGGTGATGGGCATCCAGGCGTCGGCCGCCCGCAAGGCGCTGGACAAGGATGCCGGCAAGACCCGGGCCGCGCTGACCGCGGTGGAAGAGAGCGCCCGCACCGCCGTGGCCGAGTTGCGGCGGATGCTCGGCGCGCTGCGCGCGGGCGACACCGCGCCGGAGGAGACGCCGTTCACCGCCGCCGGGCTGGACCGGGTCGAGGAACTTCTGGTCCGGGTACGCGAGGCGGGGCTCACCGCGGAGCTGACCACGTACGGTGAGCCGGTGCCGCTGCCCGACTCGGTGACGCAGGCGGCCTACCGGATCGTCCAGGAGGCGCTGACCAACGTGCTCAAACACGCGCACGCGTCCACGGTGGACGTACGCATCCGCTATCTGTCCCGGGAACTGGAGGTCGACGTGGCCGACGACGGCCGGGGGTCCGCGGTGCCGGCGACCGGCGGCATGGGCCTGATCGGCATGCGCGAACGGGTGGCCGTGCACGACGGGTCGATCGAGGCCGGGCCGCGGGCCGACGGGGGCTACCGGGTTCGCGTACGCCTGCCTCTGGAACTGCCCTCGATCCCCGCGCAGCGTTCCGCCGAGCCGGCGGCCCACGCGTGATCCGGGTCCTGCTCGCGGACGACCACCAGATGGTCCGCACCGGCTTCCGGGTGATCCTCGACCTCGAGGACGACATCGAGGTGATCGGCGAGGCCTCGGACGGCGCGCAGGCGATCGACCTGGCCGGCTCGCTGCGGCCGGACGTGGTGCTGATGGACGTCGAGATGCCCGGCACCGACGGGCTGGCCGCGACCCGCCGGATCACCACGCGGGACGGGCCGCGGGTGCTGATCCTGACCACCTTCGACCGGGACGAGTACCTGTTCGAGGCGCTGCAGGCCGGGGCGTCCGGGTTCCTGCTGAAGAACGGCACGCCCGAGGCGCTGACCGAGGCGGTCCGGGTGGTGGCCCGCGGCGACGCCCTGCTCGCGCCCGAGATCACCCGGCGGGTCATCGCCGAGTTCGCCCGGCCGTCCGGTCCCGCGCCCGGCCGCCGGCTGACCGACCTGACCCCGCGCGAGCACGAGGTGCTGGTGCACCTGGCCGGCGGCGCGACCAACGCCGAGATCGCGGCCGCCCTGCACCTCGGCGAGACCACGGTGAAGACCCACGTCAGCCGGGTGCTGATGAAGCTCGGCGCCCGCGACCGGACCCAGGCGGTCGTCTTCGCCTACGAACTGGGGGTGGTCCATCCGGGTCCTCCGCGCGGATGACCCCGGCCGTCGTCCTGCCGCCGGACGCGCCGCCCACCCCTCTTCACTAGCGTTGACCAGCATGACCGATGTTCTGACCGTCGACGCCGTGAGCCGTAGCTTCGGCGATCGACAGGTGCTCAAGGACGTCACTTTCGGGGTGACCGCGGGCCGGCTGACCGGTTTCGTGGGCGCCAACGGGGCCGGCAAGACCACCACGATGCGGATCATCCTGGGCGTGCTCGCCGCCGACCAGGGCGCCGTCTCCTGGCGCGGCGCGCCGCTGGACCGGCCCACCCGGCAGCGGTTCGGCTACATGCCGGAGGAACGCGGCCTCTACCCGAAGATGACCGTCACCGACCAGATCGTCTACCTCGGACAGTTGCACGGCCTGAGCCGCGAGGACGCCCGCCGGCGCACGGCCGCCCTGCTGGAGCGCCTCCAGCTCACCGACCGTGGCGGCGACCAGGTGGAGAAGCTGTCGCTGGGCAACCAGCAGCGGGTGCAGATCGCCGCCGCGCTGGTGCACGACCCCGAGGTGCTGGTGCTCGACGAGCCGTTCAGCGGGCTGGATCCGATCGCCGTCGAGACCGTCGTCGGCGTGCTCCGCGAGCGGGCCGGCGCGGGCGCTCCGGTGCTGTTCTCCAGCCATCAGCTGGAACTGGTCGAACGCCTCTGCGACGACCTGGTGATCATCGCCGACGGGGTGATCCGGGCCGCCGGCAGCCGGGCCGAGCTGCGTTCGTCGTACGCCCTCCCCCGCTTCGCCATCGAGGTGGCCGCCGACGCCGGCTGGCTGCGCGACCAGCCCGGCGTGACGCTGGTCAGCCTGGACGGCCCGAGCGCCGTGTTCGACCTGGACGGCGCCCATGACGACCAGGAGGTGCTTCGGGCCGCCGTGGCCCGCGGCCCGGTCCGCAGCTTCGGTCCGGTGCGGCCGTCGCTGGCCGAGATCTTCCGAGAGGTGGTGACCTCGTGACCACGTTCGAGGCGGCGCGCCTGGTGGCCGCGCGCGAGATCAAGGTCAAACTGCGCGACAAGACCTTCCTCTTCAGTACGGTCTTCTTCCTGCTGATCGCGATCGGCTCGGTGACCCTGCCGATCCTGCTGGACGACGACCCGCAGAACGTGGCCGTCTCGACCAGCGCCACGGCGTCGTCCGAGGCGCTGAGCCGGGCCGGTCTGACCGTGCTGCCGGCGTCGTCGGACGCCGAGGCGACCCGGATGGTGCGGGACGGCGACGCCGACGCGGCCGTGGTCGGCGGCCCGAAGGTGATCGCCCTGGACGAGGCGCCCAGCCCGGTGGTGAAGGCGCTGAGCGAGGCGCCGCCGGTCGAGCTGCTGGAGCCGAGCGACCGCGACCCGGCGGTGGAGTTCCTGGTCCCGTTCGTCCTGGCCTTCATCTTCTTCACCACGTCGCTGACCTTCGGCCTGCAGATCGCGCAGAGCGTCACCGAGGAGAAGGCCACCCGCATCGTCGAGATCCTGGTCGCCAGCATCCCGGCGCGGGCCATGCTGGCCGGCAAGGTGGCCGCGATGAGCCTGCTCGCGTTCGGTCAGATCGCCCTGATCACCCTGGTCGCCTTCGCCGGCATGCAGCTCGCCGGGGTGGACACGACCATCGTGTCGCTGATCGCGCCGGCGATCGGCTGGTTCCTGCCGTTCTTCATCGTGGGCTTCATCATGCTGGCCACCCTGTGGGCCGGCGCCGGCGCCCTGGCCGCCCGTCAGGAGGATCTGGCCGGCGTCTCGGCACCGCTGCAGATGATCGTGATGATCCCGTTCTTCCTGACCATCTTCCTGTCCGACAACGCCCTGGCGATGAAGGTGCTGTCCTACATCCCGTTGAGCGCCCCGCTGGCCATGCCGGTCCGGGCCTTCACCGGCGACCTGGCGGCCTGGGAACCCTTCGTCTCCCTGGCCCTTCTGGCGCTCACCGCGCTGGCCACGCTCGGCATCGGCGCCCGGCTCTACGAGGGCTCCCTGCTGCGCACGAACGGCCGCACCTCGTTCGCCACCGCGTGGCGCAGCCGCTCCCTGATCAACTGACCGCCGCCCCGGCGACGGCCGGTTGCGGTCACGCCCCTCGGCGGGCGTGACCGCTGCTGGTTGACTGGGGTGATGGACGAACTGCCGGAGCGGCTCGCGCGGGTGGCCGCCAAGCTGCGTGACGCGGCCGCCCAGCCCGGTGAGCCGGTGATGTTCGGGGCGAGCAGTCACGGTTTCCGGCTGGGCCCGCCGCTGAGCGACGACGCGGTCGCCGAGTTCGAGCGGGGCCACGGCGGCGTCGAGCTACCGGCCGACTATCGCGCCTTCATCACGACCATCGGTCACGGCGGCCCGGGACCATATGGTGGCGCCGGGCCCTACTACGGGCTGCACCCCCTCGACGACTGGTTCCACGGCTACCTCAACCTGTCCGATGCCTTCCTGCTGGCCCGGCCCTTCCCGGTCGAACCGGGCCACGTGCCCGACGACTGGGACGTGGACGACATCTATCAGGAACCCTTCCGCGGCACGCTCGCCCTGAGCGACGAAGGATGCGGCTTCATGTCGCTGCTCGTGGTCAGCGGGCCGGCCCGCGGCCGCGTCGTCGGCAACAACGACGAGACCGGGCCGACCTTCACCGGCGACCCGGACTTCCTGTCCTGGTACGAGCGCTGGCTGGACGCGGTCCTGGCCGGGCGCGAGCACTTCCGCTGAGACCGGTCGTCGAGGTCAGGCCCCAAGGGCGGTGACCAGGGCGAGCTTGGCGGCGGTGTCACCGGACTCCCACTCGGGCGTCGCGATCAGGGCCTGCACCGGCACGCGGATGCCGTGGTCGGCGTAGGCCTGGATCTTGTCCCGGCACTCGGCCGGCGACCCGTGCACGATCAGGTCGTCGACCACCTGGTCCGGGATCGCCGCCAGCGCGCCCTTGCGGTCCCCGGCCCGCCACGCCGTCCACATGCCCGCCAGGGCCGGCCCGCGCCCGAGCCACTTCTGGAACTCGGCGTACGCCGGCACGTTCAGATAGGACGTGATCATGCGCCGCCCCACGTTGCGCGCATAGGCGCGGTCGGCCGTCGGGCAGACGAAGATCCGCGCCACCACGTCGAAGTCGGCCGCGGCGGCGCCCTTGGTCTCGGCCAGCGCGGTCGGCACGTCGGTGGCCGCCAGCCAGTTCATGATCACGCCGTCCGCCTCGGCCGCGGCCAGCCGGAGCATGCCCGGGCGCAGCGCCGCCAGCAACACCTGCGGCGGGGTCGCCGGTGGACGCTCGAGCCGGAATCGGCGTACCGCGAAGGTCTCGAACTCGCGGTCGACCATCTCCCCGGCCAGCGCCGGACGCAGGAAGCCCAGCATGTCGCGGCTCCGGGCGACCGGCTTGGTGAAGGGTACGGAGTTCCAGTCGCCGACCACGATCGGCGACGACGCGCCGATGCCGAGCTGGAAGCGCCCCGGCGCGGTCTCGGCGAGCGCGGCCGCGGTCATCGCCAGCAGCCCCGGCCCCCGGGTGAAGACCGGCGCGATCGCCGTGCCCAGCCGCAGCGTCGGCGCCCAGGCCGCGGCCAGCGTGAGCGGCGTGAACGCGTCGGAGCCGGCCACCTCGGACGTCCACGCGTCGGTGAACCCGGCGTCGACCAGGGCCTTGAACACCTCGGCGTGCTCGGACAGCGGGATCCCGCCGAGCGGAACGGTCATACCCCAGCGCTTGGCCATGGCGCTGATCCTAGGCGTGGCCCTTCGCCGGAGCTGTGAAGTTCTTCACTGGGAGCCCGGGCCGCGATGCGGGTAGGTTTTTGTACTGACCAGTCAGTGCAATTAGGAGCCCGTCATGTCAGTGCTCGTCGCCGAGGGTGCCGGCGTCCGCCATCACCGCCGCTGGGTCGTCCGCGGCCTCGACGCGGTGGTCGAGCCGGGCGACCTGGTCGCGCTCACCGGCCCGCCCGGCAGCGGCCGCACCACCGCGCTCCTCGCCCTGGCCGGTCGCTTCAGGCTCACCGAAGGCAAGATCCACACCCCGCCGGGTACGCCTCCGTCAGCCCGCGAAACCCCCGCCACCGACGAGACCGAGCCGATCGACAAGGCCGAGCCGATCGACGAGGCCGCGCCGCCTCCGCCACCGACGCGGCGCGGCGTGTCTCTCGGTCACGTCGCCGGGGTCACCGATCCCGAGCCGACCGCGACCGTCGCCGAGCACGTCCGCGAGCGCCTCGCCCTGCTGGGCCGGCCCCGGCGCAGGGGTGTCGCCTATAGGTGCGCAGAGCCGCTCTGCGCACCTATAGGCAACACCGACCTTGAAGCCGTCCCGCTTCTCGGCCTCCCACCCGGGCTCCGCGGTCGCGAGCTCAGCCCGTACCAGAAACAGCTCCTGGGTCTGGTTCTTGCCCTGGTCGAGAACCCGGCGGTCGTCGCGCTCGACGACTGGGACCTCGGCCTCGACGACGCCGAGCGGGCCGACCTGCTGCAGACCCTCACCGACCTCACCGCCGAAGGCCTCGCCGTGATCATCACCGCCCGCACCCATCCGCACGCCGCCACCCGCGTGATCGAGCTCGGAATCCCGGCATGAGCGCGCTCACCCTGGCCGGCCTGGAGCTGCGACGCTTCTTCCGCGGCCGGCTCACCGCCGCCGCCATCGTCGTGCTCGCCGTGATCCCGCTGCTCTACGGGGCGCTGTACCTCTACGCGTTCTGGGACCCGTACGGCCGGCTCAACCACATCCCGGCCGCCCTGGTCGTCGAGGACCGTCCCGCGACGGCGACCGACGGCACGAGCGTGCACGCGGGCCGGGACCTCGCCGCCGAACTCGAGCGGCGGCAGATCTTCGACTGGCACGTGACCGACGAGCGCGGCGCCGAGCGGGGCCTGAACGACGGCGAGTACCACATCGCTCTGCGCATTCCGGCCGACTTCTCGGCCGACCTGGTCACCGGCCCCGACCAGGACGCCGAGCCCACCGCCGCGCAGCTGCACGTGGTGACCGACGACGCGACCAACTACCTGTCCGGCGTCTTCTCCCGCACCGCGTTCAGCGAGGTGCGCGCGGCCGCGGCCGCCTCGGCGTCGGCCGGCTACTTCGACCGGATGCTGGTCGGCTTCACCGACCTCAAGCAGCAGACCGAGCAGGCCGCCGACGGCGCCGGGCAGCTGCGCGACGGCGCCCACGACGCGTCGGCCGGCGCCGACCGGCTGGCCGACGGTCTGGGCACCGCGGCCGACGGCGCCGGGCAGCTCGACCGCGGGCTCGGCACGGCGCGGAAGGGCGCGAGCGACCTGGCCGCGGGCTTGGACCAGCTCAAGGCCGGCACCCGGCAACTCGCTGACGGCACCGCACGGGCCGCGAACGGCGGGCAGCAGCTGAAGACCGCGGTCGACGACGCCGCCGACCGCATCGGGCCGGTGCTGCGGGACAACACCGCCCTGATCCAGACGGCCGCCCGGCAGGTCGCCGCCGGCGCCGACGCGCTGGCCGACAACCTCGGCGCCCTCGACGCCGGGCTGCGGAAGGCCGAGGACGACGCCGAGACGCTGAGCGACTACCTGGACGGCCTGCCCGACACGACCGAGGGCATCGACGACGCCCGGGCGACCGCACGCCAGCTCGTGGCCACCGCGAAGGAGCTCCGGTCGCAGAACGCCGACCTGGCCCAGCTCCAGAAGCGGTTGCGGGCCCTGGCCGCCACCGCCGACCGGGTGGCCGCGGCGGCGCCGCATCTGGCCGACGACGTGGCGGCCGCGCGGACCCGGGTGGACGCCCTGGCCGACGGCCTGTCCGACCTCGCCGCCGGCGCCGACCGGGTCGATGCCGGCGCGACCAGTGCCGCCGTCGGCGCACACCGGCTCAGCGGCGGCATCTACCGCCTGGCCACCGGCGCCCGGCAGCTCGACGACGGCCTGACCACGCTCGACCAGGGCGGTCGCAAGCTCGCCGCCGGGCTGGGCGACCTGGAGGGTGGCGCCGCACGGCTGGCCACCGGCCTGACCGACGGCGCCAAGCAGATTCCCGGCTACGACGACGCCGCCGAACGCTCGGAGGTGCTCGGCGACCCGGTCGCGCTCGATCGCGTCACCCGTCATCCGGCGGCCACCTACGGCGTCGGCTTCGCACCGTACTTCCTGGCCCTGGCCCTCTGGGTCGGCGCGATGATCACCTTCATGGTGCTGAAGCCGCTGAACCGCCGGCACGTCGCCTCGCGCGCGCCCACCCCGCGCATCGTGCTGGCCGGCCTCCTGCCCGCCGTGGCGATCGGCTTCGCGCAGGCCACCCTCCTGTTCGGGGTGGTCTGCCTGGGGCTGGGCCTGAACCCGGTGCACCCGTGGGCGATGTGGGGGCTGCTGATGCTGGCCGCCGCCGTGTTCGCCGCGATCACGCAGCTGCTCGGCGCCGCGCTCGGCCCGGCCGGCCGGATCGTCGCCCTGGTCCTGCTGATGCTCCAGCTCACGTCCTCCGGCGGCACCTATCCGGTGCAGACCACGCCGTGGTTCTTCCAGGCGGTCCACCCGCTGCTGCCGATGACGTACGCGGTGAGCGCGCTGCGCCACGCCATCGACGGCGGCGCGGCCGGTACCGTGATGACCGGCGCGCTGGCGTTGCTGGGCTACGGCGCGGGCGCCCTGATCCTGACCGTGCTGGTGGCCCACCGCGGCCGGCGGCTGACCCCGTCCGCGCTGCATCCTTCGCTGGTGATCTGAGGGGACGACGTGACGGTCGACGGGCGCACTAAACGGCGTACCGACACCCGGCAGAAGCTCTTCGAGGCGGCCGTGGAGCTGATCGCCGAGCAGGGCTTCTCGGCCACCACGGTCGACGACATCGCGCTGCGGGCCAAGGTCGCCAAGGGCACCGTCTACTACAACTTCGCCTCCAAGACCGCCCTCTTCGAGGAACTCCTCCGGCACGGGATCGGCCTGCTGACCGACGAGTTCCGCGCGGCCGTGGCCGGCAAGCCCGCCCGCGAGGCGGTGGCGGCGCTGGTGCACGCCCAGCTCGACTACATCCGCCGCTACCGGGCCTTCGCCCAGCTGCTGCTCTCCGAGATGTGGCGCACCAACCGCGAGTGGCAGCAGACCCTGATCCTGCTCCGCGAACAGGCGATCGGCGTGATCGCCGAGACCGTCCAGGCCGGCGTCGACTCCGGCGACCTGCCCGCCGACCTCGACGTCCGGGTAGCGTCCTCGGCCCTGTTCGGCGTGGGCCTGGTCGTGGCCGTCGACTGGCTGGTCTTCTCCCCCGAGCGCCCGATCGACGACGTCGAGGCGTCCTTGCTGGCCATCGTCCGCCGCGTCGGCTGACCGACCTGTGGACAGCCACCCAAACCTGTCGTACCCATGCCCTACTTTCCACCCACCCAGTTCCGGGGCGGGGGCGGCGGCGGAAGGCCAAGATCAACTCTTTTTTCCGCATCCGCGATCGCTGGATTGGCTCGCGACCTCCGCCGGCCACGACGCATATCGTCTCGGCCATGATCGTTGGATTTCTGGGGCTCGGCGTGATGGGCGTGCCGATGGCTCTCAACCTGGCCCGCGCCGGCACTCCCCTGGTCGTGTGGAGCCGCCGCCCGCCGGCCGACGACGAGTTGGCCGCCCTGATGGCGCCCTCGGCCGCCGAGGTGATCGCCCGCGCCGACGTCGTCCTGCTCATGCTGGCCAACGGCGAGGCCATCGATGCCGTGCTCGGCCGCGGCACCGACGACTTCGCCGCGCTGAAGGGCCGCATCGTGGTCCACATGGGCACGACCGCGCCGGAATACTCGGCCGGCCTCGGCGAGGACGTGATCGCCGCCGGTGGCCGCTACGTCGAGGCGCCGGTCTCCGGCTCACGCAAACCGGCCGAGGCGGGGCAACTGGTCGCGATGCTCGCCGGGGCGCCGGACGACGTGGCGGTGGTGCGGCCCCTGATCGCGCCGATGGTCCGTGAGGCCGTGGAATGCGGCCCGGTCCCGCAGGGTCTGCTGATGAAGCTGGCGGTCAACCTCTACCTGATCAACCTGGTGACCGGGCTGGCCGAGGCGTACCACTTCGCCGAGCGCGGCGGCCTCGACCTGGAGCGGCTGACCGCGGTGCTGAACGCCGGCCAGATGGCCAGCGACATCTCCCGGATCAAGACGGTGAAGCTGCGCGACCGGGAGTTCGGGGTGCAGGCCGCGATCCGGGACGTGCACTACAACAGCGAGCTGGTGGCCGACGCCGCCCGTCGCGCCGGGATCGCGTCACCGCTGCTCGACGCGTGTGAGCAGCTGTTCGGTGAGGCGGTGGCGCTGGGCCACGGCCCGGACGACATGGCCGCGGTCGTCACGGCGCTGGAAGCGCGTACCCATCAGATCTCTCACACCAGGAAGGCGAGCACGGCCACGCAGATCGCGGCGGACAGCCCCGACTGAAGCCGGCGCCATTGCGGCTTGCCGCGGCCCACCGTCGGCAGCGAGCACCAGCGCACGATCACCGCGGTCGACCCGCCTCACCGCTTGGCTCCCATGACCAGCGCCAGCAGCGGGATCACCCGCTCGCCCGGGACCTCGTAGACCCCACGCGCCGACGCACGCAGCCACCCGGCGCTGACCAGTTGCCGCAGGTGGTGGTAGATCTGCCCGGTCGTGCCCAGCCCTTCCTGCTCGGCCAGGTCGGCCGGGTTGCGGACCCCCTGGAGCACCCGCTTGAGCAGCATCAGCCGCACCGGATGGCCCAGAGCGGCGAGCGTGGTGGCCGGGCCGGACCAGTCGTCCTCCAGCAGGCCCTGCACGGGCAGGCCCATCTGCCACTCGTAGTGTTCGGTCGGCGACAGCTCGACGATGCCGGTGTAGAGCACCGCCCCGCCCTCGAGGTCTCCGATCTGCGCCCGGAGGCCCTCCAGCGCCCAGAAGGTCTGCTCGTGCCGGTTGGGCGCGACGATCTCTTCCGGCCGTGCGGTCAGGGCGGCGACCCGCTCCTCCAGCGCCGCGACACGTTCTTCCAGGCTCCGCTCTTCCATAACTCCATAATTACGGACCTACGGAGAAGCAGCAAGGTGGAGCCCGCGAGTTGATCATCTCGTCCCGCCGGGTGACGTGGCGATCCTGGCGCTCAGAAGAAGCCACCCACCTGACGCTACGGAGAGGGGTCGAGCCAACGCCGCAGCCCCGTCCCGATCAGCCAGGCCACCGCGACCACCAGAAGCAGCCGCTCCAGAACGGCCCCCAGCGGCACCCGCCCCGCGAACACCATGGTGAGCCCGAGCGCCCCGCCGACCGGAACCACGACTCCCGCCGCCAAGCCGGACAACCGATCGTCGGCGGTCCACCACCTGACCGCCATCGCCCCCGCCAGCACCGCCATCCCGAGGATCGCGGCTCCGGCATGCACCACGTCGCCGAACGTGCTCACCTCGTACGGCGGCAGCGGGCACCCCGCCGTACACGGAACCGCCCCGGAAATCCCCGCCAGCACCGCCGCCACCAGCAGAAGGCGCGCCCGCAGACTCAGCCCGAGACAGCCGACGCCGATTGCGAGCACCACCAGCCCCGTCCGATACACCCCGGCGAACGGCAGGCCGGTGACTCCCGCCTCGCTCACGTACCCCTGCTCCCAGGGTCCGGGCGCCGCGATCAGCCCGGCCAACATCGCCAGGGCGCCACCGAAAACCGCGGCCGCCGCGACCGCGGCGAGCCGCCGACGGCCAACCGATCGAAATTCTTGGATCGTCAGCGCCCCCCACCTCCTCCCCCACCCCGTCACTGGGTGGGGCAACAACGTAGCCGCCGAAATCGCCGAACCGACGGTTATCCACAGGCGGCAAGCGTCACAAAGAGGAGCGGCCCGCACCGAAGCTCGGTGCGGGCCGCTCGAAGGTGCCGGTCACTCGCTGTCGGCGAGAATCGCGTACAGCCGGCGCTTGGTGTCCCCCAACACCTCCAGCGCCTTCTGCCGCTGCTCCGGCGTTCCGTTGAAGCCGATCTGGCGCAGCGCGTCGAAGATGCCCGCGGCCGCGTCACGGAAGTCGTGCACCTGGGACATGCTGTCCTCGCTGAACTGCGCCCACGGCGGGTTCTGCGCGGCGGTCTCGGCCTCGGGCCGGCCGTCGGAGGTGAGCCGGTAGCTCTTGCGGCTGCCGGCCGCCTCGGCCTCGATCAGGCCCTCGTCCTCCAACATCTGGAGGGTGGGGTAGACCGAGCCGGGGCTGGGGCGCCAGATGCCGCCGGTGCGACTCTCCAGCTCCTGGATGATCTCGTAGCCGTGCATGGGCCGCTCGAGGAGCAGCGCCAGGACGGCGGGCCGGACGTTGGGCCGGCTACCTCGACCGCCACGCCGGCCGCCGCGGCCTTCGGGCCCGCCGCCCCAGCCGCCCCAGCCGGGGCCGCCGTGGCCACCAGGACCACCGGGACCGAACGGGAAGCCGGGAGGGAAGCCGAACCCACGCATGCGGGCCTCGTGCAGATGACGGAATGCTTCGTGCCTCATGATGTTTCACCAATCTGTCGTCGATAGTTAGACGATATATCGGCGAACGATCGGCTGCAACCCCTTCTTGGCGGAGTGGGGTACGTCGCGCGTGAGCTAGGCGTCATCTGGCAATCTGGTAGCTGTGCTGACGGTGCCGATGCGCCAGCTCGGGGAGTCCGAGCGGGCGACGGTCGAGCGGATCCTCGACCGAGACCCCTACGCCGGCGCCCAGATCGCCGAGCGTGTGGCTGCTCATGGGCTCAGCTGGTGGCGATCCGACGGCCGCGTCTACGGCTACGGCCCCAGCCACGGCGTGGAGTCGCTGATCTGGTCGGGCGCCCATCTGGTGCCGGTGTGCGCGACCCCGGCCGCCGTGACCGCCTTCGCCGAGCTGCTGGCCGGCGAGCCACGCATCTGTTCGTCGATCATCGGCCGCGCCGACGCGGTGCTCGACCTCTGGGACCGGCTCGCGGCGCACTGGGGCCCGGCCCGCGACGTGCGCCCCGACCAGCCCCTGCTCGTGACCGATCAAGACCCCGAGATCAAGCCCGATCCGGGGGTACGCCTGGTCCGCCACGACGAGGTCGATCTGCTGTTCCCGGCCGCCGTCGCGATGTACACCGAGGAGGTCGGCGTCTCCCCGCTCCAGGACGACGGCGGCCGCGGCTACCGTCGCCGCATCGCCGAGCTGGTCCGCGGCAAGCGCGCCTACGCCCGCTTCCACGAGGGGCGGGTGATCTTCAAGGCCGAGCTGGCCATCACCACCCGGCACACCGCCCAGGTCCAGGGCGTCTGGGTCGACCCGGAGTTCCGCGGCCGAGGCCTGGCCGCCCCGGCGATGGCAGCGGTCACCCTCGACGCGCTACATCGCGTGGCCCCGACGGTCAGCCTCTACGTGAACGACTACAACACCGCCGCCCGCCGGGCCTACGTCCGCTGCGGCTTCCGGCCGGCGGGCACCTTCGCCACCGTGCTGTTCTGAGCGCCCGGCTGTTCTGAGCGCCCAGCTGTTCTGAGCGCCCGCCACCGTTTGCCCGGCGCCGCGCCGGGAACCCGCACACGATCTGGTTCTGGACCAGCCCGTCGACGGCGTCTGGGCCGGCGACCACTTCGGCGTGACGGCCCGGCTCAGTGCACCGTGACGGTCGGCCCCGGGAGCAGTTCGCGCATCTCGTCGGGCAGGTCGGCGCCCATCTGGTCGGCGAGCCGCAGCGCCTCTTCGACCAGCGTCTCGACGATGATCGACTCGGGCACGGTCTTGATGACCTGGCCCTTGACGAAGATCTGGCCCTTGCCGTTGCCGGAGGCCACGCCCAGGTCGGCCTCGCGCGCCTCGCCCGGCCCGTTCACCACGCAGCCCATGACGGCCACCCGCAGCGGCACCGGGAAGCCCTCGAGCGCCGCGGTGACCTGCTCGGCCAGCGTGTAGACGTCGACCTGGGCCCGGCCGCACGACGGGCAGGAGACGATCTCCAGCCCGCGCTCGCGCAGCCCCAGCGACTCGAGGATCTGGTTGCCGACCTTGATCTCCTCGACCGGCGGCGCCGACAGCGACACCCGGATCGTGTCGCCGATGCCCTCGGCCAGCAACGCGCCGAACGCCACCGCGCTCTTGATCGTGCCCTGGAAGGCCGGCCCGGCCTCGGTCACGCCGAGGTGCAGCGGGTAGTCGCACTGCTCGGCCAGCAGACGGTAGGCCCGGATCATCACCACCGGGTCGTTGTGCTTGACCGAGATCTTGATGTCGCGGAAGCCGTGCTCCTCGAACAGTGAGCATTCCCACAGCGCCGACTCGACCATCGCCTCGGCGGTGGCCTTGCCGTACTTCTCCAGCAGCCGCTTGTCGAGGCTGCCGGCGTTGACGCCGATCCGGATCGGGATGCCGGCGTCGCCCGCCCGCTTCGCGATCTCCTTGACCTGGTCGTCGAACTTGCGGATGTTGCCCGGGTTGACCCGGACCGCCGCGCACCCGGCGTCGATCGCCGCGAACACGTACTTGGGCTGGAAGTGGATGTCGGCGATGACCGGAATCTGCGACTTCGTGGCGATCGCGGGCAGCGCCTCGACGTCGTCCTGTGACGGCACCGCGACCCGGACGATCTGGCAGCCGGACGCCGTGAGCTCGGCGATCTGTTGCAGCGTGGCGTTCACGTCGGCGGTGAGGGTTGTGGTCATCGACTGGACACTGACCGGGGCGCCACCACCCACGGGAACCGAGCCGACCATGAGCTGGCGGCTCTTGCGGCGGGGGGCGAGCGGCGGCGGCGGAACGGCCGGCATGCCGAGACTTACTGCGGTCACTGTCACATCACCTGGAGAAGATCGAGATCGGATTGACGACGTCCGCCGTGATGGTGAGCAGGGTGAACGCCCCACCGATCAGGATGACGGCGTAGGTCAACGGCATCAACTTGAAGTAGTCGACACGCCCTGGATCGGGTCGCTTGAGCCTGGCGTAGAGCCACGAGCGGACGCGTTCGTACCACGCGATCGCGATGTGTCCGCCGTCGAGCGGCAACAGCGGCAGCAGGTTGAAGATGCCGATGAAGACGTTCAGCGAGATGAAAATCATCAAGAACACCTGGGGCAGGCCGGCGGCGATCGCCTCGCCACCGAGGCGGCTGGCGCCGACCACGCTGATCGGGGTGTCGGGGTCGCGGGTGTCGCCGGTGATCGAGTTCCACAGGGCCGGGACCTTCTCGGGGATCCGCTTCATCGCCTCGAAGGTGCCCTTGAGGATGGTCACGGTGTATTCGCCGGTGGCCCCGAAGGCGTCGATCGGGCCGTAGGTCATCAGGCCGGGCTCGGTGGTGGTCCAGCTGATGCCGGCCACGGCCACCTGGGTGACGGTCCCGCTCGGGTCGTCCAGCGGCGGGCGCTGGGCCGCGACCAGGTCGACCGAGGCGGTGCCGGGCTGGCCGGCGCGGCTGTAGGCGAACTCGGCGGGCCCGGCCGGCAGCGCCCGGATGGTGTCGGTGAGCTGGCCGTAGTTGTCGATCGGCTTGCCGTTGATCGCGGTGATGATGTCGTCGGTCTTGAGCCCGGCGGCGGCCGCGGGGCCCTTCAGGTCGCCGTTGGTGCCCACCGCGCAGGGCGTCTCGCGGAGGCTGATCTGCACGCAGTCGCCGACCTGGATCTGGGCCGGCGCGGCCCGCTGCTCGGCCGCGTCGGTCGGCAGGGCGGGGTTGGGCAGGCCGACGAAGACCGCCGCGAACCACATCGCCACGAGCGCCAGCAGGAAGTGGGTGATCGAGCCGGACGCCATCACGATCGTCCGCTTCCAGACCGGGAACCGCCACATGACCCGCGGCTGGTCGGCCGGGTCGACGTCGTCGTCCTGCGGCGTCATCCCGACGATCTTGCAGAAGCCACCGAGCGGGATCCACTTCAGGCCGTACTCGGTCTCACCGCGCTTGAAGGAGAACACCGTCGGGCCGAAGCCGACGAAGTACTTGCTGACCTTCATGCCGAACCGCTTGGCAGTGATCATGTGGCCCGCCTCGTGCAGGCTCACCGAGATCAGGATGGCCAGCGCGAACGCCACCACACCCACCCAATACAGCATCAGGCTCCTTCTGCCGCAGTCGCGATCATCCGCTGCGCCTGGGTCCGCGCCCAGGACTCCGCGGCCAGCACGTCATCGACGGTACCCGGATCAGCAAAACCGGGCGCCGCCGAGAGCACCCGTTCGAGGGTGTCGACGATGCCCAGAAAAGGTAGCCGACCGGACACGAACGCGGCCACACACTCTTCGTTGGCCGCGTTGTAGACAGCGGGCAACAGATGCCCCGCCTCACCCGCCTGTTTCGCCAGCCGTACGGCCGGAAAGGCCTGGTCGTCGAGCGGCCGCAGCTCCCAGTTGTGAGCCTCACGCCAATCGACCCCGGCCGCCGCACCGGGCACCCGATCGGGCCACGCCAGCGCCAGCGCGATCGGCAGCCGCATGTCGGGCGGGCTGGCCTGGGCCAGCGTGGAGCCGTCGGCGAACTCGACCAGCGAGTGCAGCACCGACTGGGGGTGCACCATCACCTCGATGTCGGCGTACGGCACGTCGAACAGCTCGTGGGCCTCGATCACCTCGAGTCCCTTGTTCACCATGGTGGCCGAGTTGATCGTGACGACCGGGCCCATGTCCCAGGTCGGGTGCTTGAGCGCGTCTTCCGGTGTGACATGCGTCAACTCGTCGCGCGATCGGCCGCGGAAGGCGCCCCCGCTCGCGGTCAGCACCAGCCGGCGCACCTCGTCCCGGCGACCGCCGCGCAGACACTGGGCCAGCGCCGAGTGTTCGGAGTCGACCGGCACGATCTGCCCGGGCGCCGCCGCGGCCCGGACCAGCGGCCCGCCGGCGACCAGCGACTCCTTGTTGGCCAGCGCCAGCGTGCGGCCGGCCCGCAGCGCGGCCAGCGTGGGCGCGAGACCGAGGCTGCCCACGACGCCGTTGAGCACCACGTCACAGGGCCACTCGGCCAGCTCGGCCATCGCGGTCGGCCCGGCCACGATCTTGGGCAGCTGGAAGTCGCCGCTGGACCACCCGCGCTTCTGCGCCTCGGCGTAGAAGGCGAGCTGAAGATCCTGGACGCAGGACGACCGGGCCACCCCGACCACCTCGACGGCCAGCTCGAGGGCCTGCTCGGCCAGCAACGCGACGTTGCCGCCGCCGGCGCCCAGCGCGACCACCCGGAACCTCTCGGGGTTGCGCCGGACGATGTCGATGGCCTGGGTCCCGATCGAACCGGTCGACCCGAGCAGTACTAACTCCCGCATGACGACCATCCTCCCGGACGCGGGCCGAAGTCCGAATTTGCCTGTGGACAACTGGGTATCAGTCCAGCGTGCTGGCCACCCTGAAAGCCGTCCTCCGTCCGCTCCGAGGGCGGGACGTGTCGCTGCACGCGGCCGCGGTCACGTTCTACGCCGGCATCGCGGTGGTGCCGGTGTGCCTGCTGGCGATCTACGTCACCGGGCTGGTGGCGGGGGCCGACCGGATCCGGCGGCTGACCGGGCTGACCATCGAGGCGCTGCCGGACGCGATCGGCGCGCCCCGGGCGCTCTCCGCGCTGATCGGCGCCGGGCTGCAGCTGTCACCCTGGTTCGCCCTGGCCAGCCTGCTCCCGGCGACGCTCTACGGCGAGGGGCTGCGCCGGGCGTTCGTCTCGGTCCGGAGCCGGGACGAGACGATGGTCGGCTGGCGCGGGCGGATCCTCTGGCTGCCGTTGCTGGCAGCGGCGCCCGCCCTGCTGCTCGCCGCGTTCCTGGCGCTCCCGGTGACCAGCGGTCTGTGGATACGCGGCGGCTGGTACGCCGTCGGCGGTGTGGTCCTGTCGTTCCTGGCCTGCTGGCTGGTGCTGACCCCGATGGTGATCTGGGTCTACCGCTACCTCGCCCCGGGCCGCCCGCCGTGGCTCGCCACCGTCGTGGTCGGCTCGTTCACCGCCGCCAACCTGTCCGGCTTCCTGCACGGCTTCGTGCTGTTCTGCTCGCTACCGCTGGACCTCGGTGTCCCGTTCGGTGGCTTCACCGAGATCGGCGGCATGGTCGCGATCGGCCTCTGGCTCTACCTCTTCCACGTCCTCATGCTGGTGGGGTACGGCGCCACCCTCAGCGCCGGCGCCTTCCAGCAAAGGCGAGCGGAAGCGCGCGAGCGGGCCGGGCGCCCACCAGTTGAGCCGGCCGAGCAGGCGCATGGTGGCCGGCACGAGTAGCGCCCGCACCAGCGTGGCATCGACCAGGATGGCCACGATCATGCCCACGCCGATCGTCTTCACGATCGAGACGCCGCCGGTCGCGAACCCGGCCACCACGACGATGAGCAGGAGCGCGGCCGCGGTGATGATCCGCCCGGTGTGCTGCAGGCCGGTGGCGACCGCGGTGGTGTTGTCGCCGGTGCGGTCCCACTCCTCACGGACCCGCGAGAGCAGGAACACCTCGTAGTCGGTGGCCAGGCCGAACAGCACCGCCAGGACCAGGATCATGTTGCTGGGCTCGATGAACCCGGTCGACTCGAAGCGCAGCAGGCTCTCGAAATGGCCGTCCTGGAAGATCCACACCACCACGCCGAACGACGCGCCGATCGAGACCGCGTTCATCACCACCGCCTTGATCGGCAGCAGCACCGACCCGAAGGCCAGGAAGAGCAGCAGGAAGGTGGCCACGGCCATGATCAGCGCCATCCACGGCAGCCGCTCGGCCAGGCTCTCCAGCAGGTCCTGGTCGATCGCCGCGCGGCCGCCGACCAGGGTGTCCGGCGCCAGGTCACGGATCTGCCGGACCACCTCGCGCGCGGCCTCGCTGCTGGGGTCGTACGCGGTGATCACGGTGACCAGGGACGGGTCGGTCGCCTGGGCGTCGGTCACGCCACGCAGCCCGGAGATGCGCCCGGCCAGCGCCGCGGCGTTACCCGCGGGAGCGTACACATCGATCGGGGTGGCGCCGCCGCCCGGGAAATCGTCACGCAGCGTCTCGACCACGATCCGGGCCGGGGTGTCGGCCGGCATCACCCGGGCGTCGAACCCGCCGAACTCCACCCTGGTGAACGGCACCGCGAACAGCACCAGCAGGGCGAGGACGCCGAGCAGGTAGGGCACCGGCCGGCGCATCACGCTGTGGGCGAGGCGGGCCCAGCCGGCGCCGGGTACGGCGTCACGACGGTGTGGCAGCGGGATGCGCAGGCGGTCGATGCGGTGCCCGAGCAGGGACAGCGCCGCGGGCAGCACGGTCAGCGCGGCGAGCATGGCGACCAGCACCGCCGCCATGCCCCCGATCGCCATCCCGCCCAGGAACGGCTGCGGGAAGATCAGCAGGGACGACAGGGCCAGCATGATGGTCAACCCCGAGACCACGACGGTACGGCCGGCCGTCACGACCGTGATCCGGATCGCCTCCGGCACGTCCCGCCCGTTGGCCAGCTCCTCGCGGAAACGGCTGACCACGAACAGCGAGTAGTCGATCGCCATGCCCAGCCCGAGCAGGGTGATCACGTTGATCGCGAAGACGCTGATGTCGGTCAGATAGGTCAGCCCGCGTACGGCCAGGAACGCGCCGAGAATCGCGATGCCACCGATGACCAGCGGGGACAGCGCCGCCACCACGCCACGGAAGATCAGGATCAGCAGCAGGAGCAGGACCGGCAGCGAGAACAGCTCGGCCCGGGTCACGTCCCGCTCGGTCTGCTCGTTGGCCTGCTGGTTGAACGCCACCTCGCCGCCGACGTCGGTGCGCAGCCCGGCCGCCTCCAGATGGGGCTCGACCGCCTCGTACGCGGCCAGCTTGGCGTCCGCGTCGTCGCCGGCCAGCCAGACGGTGGCGTAGGTGGCCCGGCCGTCGTTGCTGATCAGCCCCGGGATACGCCCGTCGAGATAGCTGGCCACGTTGGTGACCTGCGGCTGCTCGCGGATGTCGGCGACCGCGGCGCCGATCGCCGCGCGTACCCGAGCGTCCTGAACGGTTGTGTCGCCGCTCGACCAGAGCACCACCAGGTCGGGGTCGGGTCGGTGCAGGCGCTCGGCGATCGCGTCGCGCGCCCGGTTGGACTCGGAGCCGGGGTCGTCGTAGCCGCCGCCGGTGAGCTCGCCGAAGACGCCGAGACCCCAGGTGGCGCCGGCCGCGACCAGAGCCAGCGCGGCGACAATCACCGCTCCGCGGACGCGTACGACGGCGCGTCCCCACCACCCGAACATGCCGCCAACCTACTGGACGTCCGTTATCCACAGACCGGAACGTGAGGCAGATTTCAGCGCTAGGGTCCACGCCATGACGTCTCTTCCGCAGCGTGCCGATGTGGTCATCATCGGGTCCGGCCACAACGGTCTGGTGTCGGCGATCCTGCTCGCGCGGGCCGGCCTCGACGTGGTGGTCCTGGAGGCCGCCGAGGTGCTGGGCGGCGCCACGCGCACGGAACACCCGTTCCCGCGGGTGCCCGGTCTGGGCCAGTCGACCGGGTCCTACCTGCTCGGGCTGATGCCGCCCGAGCTGCTGCGGAAGCTGGATGTGGACATTCCGGTGCTGCGCCGCGACCCGCACTACTTCCTGCCCACGCCCGGTCCGGCCGGCTCGCCCTACCTGCTGTTCGGCAGCGACCGCGCGGCCACCCGGGCCCAGATGGAGCGGTTCTTCTCGCCGCGTGACGTGGCGGCCGACGAGGCCATGGCGGTCGAGGTCGCGGCGTTGCGGTCCGACCTGGCCCCGGCCTGGCTGCGCGAGCCGGGCTCGATCGAAGAGGTCGCCGACCGGCACATCCGCCCGGCCCTGCAGAGCACGTTCATCGACCTGGTGCGGGGGTCGGTCGCCGACTACCTCTCGCGCTTCGGTTTCAAGTCCGAGCTGCTGATGAGCATGTACGCGGTGACCGACGGCATCTCCGGCCTGAACGCGGGCCCCGACGACCCCGGCACCGGCCACAACTTCCTGGCCCACAACATGTGCCGGCTGCCCGACGCCGACGGCACCTGGATGATCGCGGCCGGCGGCATGGGCACGGTGTCCCGCATGTTCGCCGACGCCGCCCGGTCGGCCGGAGCCCAGATCTTCACGGGTACGCCGGTGAGCGCCGTGACCGTCGACGGCGGCGCCGCCAGCGGGGTGGCCCTGGCCGACGGGCAGACCGTGGCCGCCCCCGTCGTGCTGGGCGCCTGCGACCCGTTCCGGCTCATCGACCTCGTGCCGCCCGGCGCGTTGCCGGCCACCCTGACCGACCACCTGGCGTCGATCAAGAAGCCGGGCACCACCATGAAGGTCAACCTGGCGCTGCGCGACCTGCCGGCCTTCTCCTGCCTGCCGCCCGGCGCGGCGTCACCGTTCGGCTCGACCATCCACCTGCTGCCCGGTTCGGCCGGACTGGCCGGGGGCGCGGAAGGCGAGTCGCCGATGGCCGCGTTGCGCGCGATGTGGGCCGACGTGCAGGCGGGGCGGCTGCCCGAGGAGCCGACGATCGAGTGGTACCTGCACACGACCGTCGACCCGAGCCTGCAGGACGAGGCGGGACACCACTCGTCGGCGCTGTTCGTGCAGTCGGTGCCGTACACGCTGGCCGGCACCACATGGGACGAGGCGCTGCCCGGCTACGTCGAGAAGCTGCTGGCCATCTGTGACCGGTACGCCCCCGGCACCAGCGACCTGGTCGCCGACACGATGCCGCTCACGCCACCCGGCATCGAACGGCATTTCGGCATCACCGGTGGCCACATCCACCACGTCGACAACACGGTCGCCTTCAACCAGCGCATGCCCTACGCGACGGGCCTGGACGGCCTCTACGCCGGCTCCGCCGGAACCCACCCGGCCGGCAGCGTCATCGGCGCCGCCGGCCACAACGCCGCCATGCGCATCCTGAAAGACCTGGGGAGGTCTTAGGAGCGCAACCGCTCACGCACGTGGAGCGCAGCGACCCTCGGCGGGAGCAGCGGTCTGGACCACCCACCCCGCTACGACCTGATCTTGATCTAGCTCTTGAACTGGCCTTTGATCAGCTCTTCTCGGCGCGGATCTTGTGGCCGACGCTGGTCAGGCACCTCCCGCTGGGGAGGTCGAATTTCCAGCCGTGGAGTTGGCAGGTCAGGGTGTTGCCGTCGAGGACGCCGAAGCGGGACAGGTCGGCCTTCAGGTGGGGGCAGCGGCGCTGCACGTTCCAGTCGCCGATCACGGTGTCCTCGGCGTCGACCGAGCGCTCGTGCTCGTCGTACCAGCCCTCGGCGTACTGCAGGCGCTCCTCGGACAGGCACTTGAAGAACGAGTAGACGAACTCGTTGTACTGCCCGATGCGCGCGGCGGAGAAGCGGCAGGACAGGAAGAGCGAGTTGACCCAGTCGCCCTCGTCGATGTGGATGAGGTGCTCGATGAGGGCGCGGCCGGTCTTGAAGCGGTAGCGGACCTTCTCGTCGGCGTACGGCCGGACCTGCTTGCCCGGGAAGTCGACGACGATCGACTCGACCACCTCGCCGCCCGAGCCGAACGAGTCGGTGAGGTCGAACCGGACGGGGCCGCCGACGCCGTTGGCCATGAACAGCGACTCTTCGAGCAGCGGCTCGATGCGCTTCTTGAGCTCGCCCAGCACGTCGATCTCGGGGTGCCGCCAGGACGCTTTCTCGGCCTCGATGATCGGGCGCTTGCGCTCGCGCATCTCCTCGAGGTGCTGCTGCTTGTTGGCGAAGAACTCGTCGACGTCGGTCGGGTGGGACGTGTCGATCGAGTGTTCGGTGAGCTCGGACACGCTGCCGGGCAGGAGCACGACGCCGTTGGTGCCGCCGACCTTCGCGTACTCCGACATGAAGACCGACTGGTCGGGGAAGATGTTGCCCTCGTCGCCGTGGATGTCGTTGAACTGCCACAACTCGTCGTCGAGGAAGCACGGCGGGCCGGCGATCGGGAAGACGTGTGACGCCTTGAGGTCGTTGATGTAGCGCCAGGTGCGGTCGAACTGCCGGTCGCGTTTCTGCTTGCCGAACGCGGTCTTCGCGTTCTGCGGCAGCTCGTAGACCATCGGGTACCAGATCGCGCCGGAGAACTGGAGCAGGTGGGCGTGCACGTGGCCCAGCTCGGCGAACGTGGTCAGGTCGCTCGGCCGGGCGTCGTTCTGGTTCAGCACCCGGATGCCGTCGTGTTCCACCCAGAGCGAGCTGTCGCCGATCGGGCCGTCGGTCGGGCTGATCAGCGCCTGGATCATCACCTTGAGCCCGCCGTCGAGCTCGTGCACCTCGTTCGACCGCGTCTTGAAGAACTTGGTGAAGCCCAGCTCACGCAACTCGTCCTCGAGCTGGCTGGTCGGGTACTCCGGCAGCAGCACGGTCGCCTTCTTGCTGATGTGCTGCTTCAGGTTCTTCGCGTCGAAGTGGTCGCGGTGCAGGTGGGACACGTAGAGGTAGTCGACGTCGCCCAGCCGGTCCCAGTCGAGCTGGGAGTTGTCGGGGAACGGGAACCACGAGGCGAAGAACGCCGGGTTCACCCAGGGGTCACACAAGATGCTGCCCGCGGCCGTGTCGATCCGCATGCTCGCGTGGCCAGTGCCCGTGATCCGCACCGTTGCTCTCCCTCACTGCCGGGTGTCCCAACGGCATCGAAGGTACCGGGTGCGGGTTGGTGGGCTGCGCGCGGAGCCGCCGTGCGAAAATGACCGGGAGAAATGATCACCGCCGCGCAGGAGGACCGAATCGTGGCTGAAGAGCCGGTTTACGCTCCCGATCAGCTCAAGCCGGGCAACCGCAAGTGGGGCCGGCGTGGAGCACTGGGGTCGGCCGCGATCATGCTGCTCTACTTCTGGGGCAACCACGAGGGCAACACCGAGAACCTCTATCTCGCCATCACCGCCCTGGCGCTGGTGGGCCTGGTGATCGCGGACGTGGTCCTGCGTCGTAACGGCCTCAAGCCGAACGACCAGTAACCGCTGTTGTGGAGGGGCCCGGGCCGGGCCCCTCACCACTCAGCGACGGCGCAGCAGGATGTCCTTGACCTCGCGCAGCGCGGCGTCCACCTCGGCCTCGAAGTAGCCACCCGGAACCAGCCCGAACTGCAGCGTGTCGAGCTCGTTCTCGGGGACCGGCATCGGGCCGCGTCCGGACATGGCCTGCAGGATGCTCTCGAACAGCCGGTCGACCTGCATCGGGTCGTAACCGCTGCCGAACCGGCGCGGCTGGAACGTCCGCCGCAGCTGGTCCACGCGGTAGAGCTCACCGTTCGGGCCGCCACCGCCACCCATCGGCGGGCCGCCGCCCATGCCCGGGCCGCCACCCATCGGCGGGCCGCTCATCGGCGAGGGCGGGCCACTCATCGGGGACGGCGGGCCACTCATCGGGGACGGGCCGTAGCCGCCACGGTCGCGCTCGGGCATCCGGATCTCGGCGGTCATGTCCGCCTTGCCGTGCCGGCCGGGCTCGAACGACTCGTAGCTGCCGGTGTCGTACTGACCGGGGCCGGGACCCTGACCGGGGCCGGGACCGCCGGGGCCCATCTGGCCGCGCTGGCCGCCGTACGAAGGCTCTTCGCGCTGGCCGCCGTACGAAGGTTCCTCGCGCTGGCCGCCGTAGGAAGGCTCCTCGTAACCGCCGCGCCCGTAACCCTGGTCGGGCGGCGGGGGAAGCTGTTGCTGCTGGCGCTGAGGCATCTGCGGGGGCATCTGGATCCGCTCGGTGGGCGGAGCACCGCGGCCCATCCCGCCGGCGCCCATCGACTGACCCATCCGGTCGACCGGCATCGCCCCGGCCCCGCCGCGCATCGGCTCGGGCGCCATCCGCGGGTCGGGCTGCCGGCCGCCGCCACGCTCCTCGAACTCGGCCAGCTGCCGTTCCACGCGGTCGAGGTGAAGGTCGACCTGCCACTCGTCGTAGCCGCCGAAGCGCACCCGGAAGACGACGTCGTGCACCTCCTGAGCGCCGACCGGAGGGCCGACCTGCTCACCGGCCAGGGTGGCCTCCACACGGTCGAGGAAGCTGTCGACCTCGTCCACCTTGTAGCCGCGCCGCAGCGCGCGCCGTCGGAAACGCTGCCCCTGACTCGTCACAACGTCTCCCAATCCTGCTGCTGGGTACTCGGCCCAGTCACTGTGCCACCTCCGCGTCGGCGGCGGGGCCCCCAGCGCCCGCCTCCGTCACCTCGCCCGCGGCCAGCTGGCCGCAGGCGCCATCGATCTCGCGGCCCCTGGTATCGCGGACCGTCGTCGCCACACCCGCCGCGCGGAGCCGGGCGACGAACTCCCGCTCGGCCGGTTTGGGACTGGCATCCCACTTGCTGCCCGGAGTCGGGTTCAACGGGATGAGATTCACATGAGCCAGCTTGCCGCGCAGCAGCCTGCCAAGCAGGTCGGCGCGCCAGGGCTGATCGTTTACGTCCCTGATCAGGGCGTACTCGATGGATATCCGGCGTCCGGTCTGCGCCGCGTAATCGAACGCGGCTCCGAGCACCTCGGCCACCTTCCAACGCTGGTTGACAGGCACTAGCTCATCGCGCAGATCATCATCGGGGGCGTGCAGTGAGAGTGCAAGGGTCACCTGAAGCTCTTCGGCGATCAACCGGCGCATTGCGGGCACCAGCCCCACGGTGGAGACGGTGATGTGCCGTTGCGAAAGGCCGAGCCCTTCGGGAGCCGGCGCGGTGAGCCGCCGGACCGCCTCGAGCACCCGCGGATAGTTGGCCAGCGGCTCGCCCATGCCCATGAACACGACCCGGGACAGCCGCGGCGGCGAACCGGTGACCGCGCCCGACGCGGCGACCCCGGCCAGGTAGACCACCTGGTCGACGATCTCGGCGACGGACAGGTTGCGGGTCAGGCCGGCCTGGCCGGTGGCGCAGAACGGGCAGGCCATGCCGCAGCCGGCCTGGCTGGAGACGCAGGCGGTCACGCGGTCGGGGTAGCCCATCAGCACGCTCTCGACGAGCGCGTTGTCGTGCAGCCGCCACAGCGTCTTGCGGGTGGCGCCGTTGTCGCAGGCCAGCTCGCGCACCGGGGTGAGCAGGGTGGGCAGCAGGTCGCCGGTCAGGCGCTCGCGGGTGGCCGCGGGCAGGTCGGTCATCGAGCCGGGGTCGCGGACCAGCCGGCCGAAGTAGTGGGTGGAGATCTGCTTGGCCCGGAAGGCGGGCTCGCCGAGACCGGTGACGGCGGCCTGACGGCCGGCCAGGTCGAGATCGGCGAGGTGGCGCGGGGGCATGCTGGCCCGACGGCGCGTACGCACGGCGTCCGGCGAATCGGGACTGGTCGGAATGACCGGGAGAGTCGTCATGGCGTGTCCAGTCTCCCACGCCCCGGCATGTCGTCACTCATCGCTTACCCCGGCGGCGCGATCAGTGTCAGCAGCAGATAGGCCGTGGGCACCGCGAACAGGATCGAGTCGAGCCGATCCATCAGGCCACCGTGGCCGGGCAGGAGCTGACTCATGTCCTTGATGCCGAGGTCGCGCTTGAGCATCGACTCGGCCAGATCGCCGATCACCGCGACGACGGCGATCGTCGCGCCGAACAGCAGGCCCCACCAGACCTTCGCGTCGAGCAGGAAGTAGAGCAGCAGGCCGCTGCCGATCGCCGAGGCGAACACCGAGCCGCCGAAGCCCTCCCAGGACTTCTTCGGGCTGATCGCCGGGGCCATCGGGTGCTTGCCGAGGAAGACGCCGGCGGCGTAGCCCCCGGTGTCGGAGAGGATCACCGCGATCAGGGTGCACAGCACCCGCCAGTGACCGTCCTTCTCGGGCAGCGCCATCAGGACGCCGAAGCTGATCAGGAACGGCACGTACACCGCGATCAGGAGGCTGGCGCGGAAGTCGATGCGGAACTGTCGCGGCCGGTCGGCCAGCCGCCAGACGATCGCGGCGAGCACGGTCACGACCAGGCCCAGGACGACCGCGTCCTCACCGGCGAACCAGGCCAGCCCGGTCATCAGCAGGCCGCCGCCGATCAGCGGCACCATCGGCGGTTCGGCCCCGGTGACCCGCAGGGCGCGGACCATCTCCCAGATGGCGACGGTGGCCGCCGCGGCGATCACCGCGAGGAAGGCCGGTCGCCAGATGACCAGCGAGGCCAGCACGGTGAGGCCGAGGCCGGTGCCCACGGCCAGGGCCGCGGGCAGGTTGCGCCCGGCCCGGCCGGAGGTGCTCGAGCCGGCCCGGCGCTTGCCCTTGCCCCGCGGTCCGGCGGTCAACTCGTACTCCGCCTCCGAGGTCGAGGTAGCGGCGGTGGGCGCGACCCAGGGCGCGGCCGGGGGCGGCTCCTCCGCGGCGGGCGCCCAGTAGGCGGCGTACGGATCCGGGTCGCCCGCGGGGGACGACCGGTCACCGGAGCCGGGGTGGGGCGGCCCGCCACGGGGATCGAGGTATGACATCAGACCTCGAGCAGTTCTGATTCCTTGTGCTTCACCAGGTCGTCGACGACGGCCACGTACCGGTGCGTGACGTCGTCCAGCTCCTTCTCCGCCCGGCGGCCGTCGTCCTCGCCCGCCTCGCCGTCCTTGACCAGGCGGTCGAGCTGCTCCTTGGCCTTGCGACGGACGTTACGGATGGCCACCCGGCCCTCCTCCGCCTTGCCGCGGGCGACCTTGATCATCTCGCGGCGCCGCTCCTCGGTCATCTGCGGCAGGTGGATGCGCAGCTGCGTACCCTCGTTGTTGGGGTTGACCCCGAGGTCGGAATCGCGGATCGCGCGCTCGATCGGGCCGAGCTGCGTCTGGTCGTACGGCTTGACGATGACCATGCGCGGCTCAGGCACGCCGACCGACGCCATCTGGGTCACCGGCGTCGGCGCCCCGTAGTAGTCGACGACGATCTTCGAGAACATCGCCGGTGTGGCGCGTCCCGTGCGGATCGCGGCGAACTCCTCCTTGGCGTGTTCGACCGCGCTCTCCATCTTCTCCTCGGCCTCGAAGAGGGTCTCCTCGATCACCGCCGTCGCCTCCTTGGCTCGATCCTGCTTGCTCAGTTGTCCTGCTGCTCGGCGGTGATCAACGTACCGATCTTCTCGCCACTGACGGCGCGGACGATCGTGTCATCACCCTGTGCGCCGAAGACGAGCATCGGGAGGTCGTTCTCCTGGCACAGGCTGAAGGCGGCCTGGTCGGCCACCCGCAGACCCTGCTGGAGGACCCCGGCGAAGGTGATCGTCTCGATCTTGCGGGCGGTCGGGTCGGTGCGCGGATCGGCGGTGTAGACGCCGTCGACGCCGTTCTTGCTCATCAGCACCAGGTCGGCGTGGATCTCGAGGGCACGCTGCGCGGTCACCGTGTCGGTGGAGAAGTACGGCATACCGGCGCCCGCCCCGAAGATCACCACGCGGCCCTTCTCGAGGTGCCGGATGGCGCGGAGCGGAATGTACGGCTCGGCGACCTGGGCCATCGTGATCGCGGTCTGCACCCGCGTCTCGATGCCCTCCTTCTCCAGGAAGTCCTGGAGCGCGAGGCAGTTCATGACCGTGCCCAGCATGCCCATGTAGTCGGCCCGGGACCGGTCCATGCCGCGCTTCTGCAGCTCGGCGCCGCGGAAGAAGTTGCCGCCGCCCATCACGACCGCGACCTGCACACCGCGCCGGATGACGGTGGCGATCTGCCGGGCGATGCCCTGCACGACATCCGGGTCGACGCCGACCTCGCCGCCGCCGAAGACCTCGCCGGACATCTTCAGCACGACCCGCCGCGGGCGCACGGCCGGCGGCGCTGGATCATCGATCCGAACGGCCTGCTCGGTCACCATCGTCATGGAATCCGCCTTCCCCATCCGGCTACTGCAGAGACCCTATGTGAACAGGAGGCCGGGCGCAGAATCGCGTACCCGACCTCCTCTCCGTGCTCTTGCTTACTCCTGGCCGACCTCGAAGCGGACGAACCGGGTGATCTCGATCCCGGCCTCCTTGGCGATCGCGGCCACGGTCTTCTTGTTGTCCGTCACCGACGGCTGCTCGAGCAGGACGAAGTCCTTGAAGAAGGAGTTCACCCGACCCTCGATGATCTTGGGCAGCGCCTGCTCGGGCTTGCCCTCCTCACGAGCGGTCTGCTCGGCGATCCGGCGCTCCGACTCCACCGTCTCGGCGGGGACGTCGGCCCGGCTCAGGAACTTCGGCCGCATCGCGGCGATCTGCATGCCGACGCCGCGGGCGTCCGCGTCGGCGGCCTCGTCGTCCTTGCCGGAGTACTCGACCAGGACGCCGACCTGCGGCGGCAGGTCCTGCGCCTTGCGGTGCAGGTAGACCGCCACGTTGCCGTCGACCTCGGCGAACCGATTGAGCACGATCTTCTCGCCGATCTTGGCCGAGAAGTCCTGGATCGTGTCGGCGACCGTACGGCCGTCCGGCAGCGTCGCCGTGCTCAGCGCGGCGGCGTCGGCGACCTTGCTCGCGGCGCCCAGCTCGACCAGCTGCTGACCCAGGGCCACGAAGTCCGGGGTCTTGGCGACGAAGTCGGTCTCGCAGTTGAGCTCGAGCAGCGCCTTGCCGGAGTGCGCGACGATGCCGTTCGCGGCGGTCCGGCCGGCCCGCTTGCCGACATCCTTCGCACCCTTGACGCGCAGGAACTCGACGGCCGCGTCGAAGTCGCCGCCCGACTCCTCGAGCGCCTTCTTGCAGTCCATCATGCCGCTGCCGGTCAGGTCGCGGAGCTTCTTCACGTCCGCGGCGGTGTAGTTAGCCATGACTCGCTCTCTTGATGTCTGTGCTCAGCGGCGTCTTTACTCGGCGGCCGGGGCCGCGGCGACCGGCTCGGCCTTCTTCTCGGCCTCGGGGGCGGCCTCAGCAGCCGGAGCAGCCTCGGTGGCAGCCTCAGCGGCGACCGGAGCGGCCTCAGCGGCCGGCGCGGCCTCAGCGGCGGCCGGAGCAGCCTCAGCGGCCGGCGCGGCCTCGACGTCGGCGGCCTTCTTCTCGGCGCCCTCGTAGAGGTCGCGCTCCCACTCGGGCAGCGGCTCGCCGGCGGCGACGGCGCCCGGCTCGGGCTTGGCGTTGGCGTCACCGGACTTGCGACCGGACCGGGCGATCAGACCGTCGGCCACCGCCGTGGCGATCACCCGGGTCAGCAGCTCGGCCGAGCGGATCGCGTCGTCGTTGCCCGGGATCGGGAAGTCGACCTCGTCCGGGTCGCAGTTCGTGTCGAGCACGGCGATCACCGGGATGCCCAGCTTGCGGGCCTCGTCGACGGCGATGTGCTCCTTCTTGGTGTCGACCACCCAGATCGCGGACGGCACCTTGGTCATGTCCCGCAGGCCACCCAGCGTCTTCGTGAGCTTGGTCTTCTCACGGAAGAGCTGCAGGGTCTCCTTCTTGGTGTACCCGGCGGCGGTGCCGGTCAGGTCACCCAGGCCCTCGAGCTCCTTCATCCGCTGCAGGCGCTTGTAGACCGTCTGGAAGTTGGTCAGCATGCCGCCCAGCCAGCGGTGGTTCACGTACGGCTGGCCCACCCGGGTGGCCTGCTCGGAGATGGCCTCCTGAGCCTGCTTCTTGGTGCCGACGAAGAGGATGTGGCCACCCTCGGCGACGGTGTCCCGCACGTACGAGTAGGCCTTCTCGATGTAGTCGAGGGTCTGGCGCAGGTCGATGATGTAGATACCGTTGCGCTCGGTGAAGATGAATCGCTTCATCTTCGGGTTCCAGCGCCGGGTCTGGTGCCCGAAGTGGACACCGCTCTCCAGCAGCTGGCGCATGGTCACGACGGCCATGGTGAATTGCTCCTTGTTATCCCTGGTTGACACGCCCACCGGCCGGTGAGCGTCCTGGCGCCCGGTCGTCGGCCGCAGGCGGACCCGAGAAGACGGGACCAGGGAGGGCCGCCGCTGCGCTGCGTCACCGGCGAGGAGCCGATGGGCGGCGTGCAGAGGGCGCGCGAGGTCGACCGCACGAGGCGGTCGCCGTGGCCAAGCATACGCCCTCGCTTATGCCGCCCCTAACCCGGCGGCCAGGAGCACCAGAAGGCCGATCGGGAGGTACACGTGGGGCGGGCGGAGCCATTCGTTGCGGTCGGCCGGGACGGCGCCGGCCAGCGCGTACAGGCCGCCGCCGGTGAGCGGGAGACCCAGCGTGAGCAGCACGGCCGGCACCACCCCGCCGGCCTGCATCGGCCCGTCACCGAAGGTGGCGTTGATCAGCAGCATGATCGCCGGGATCATCAGGACGCCGGTGACGGCGAGCATCAGAAGGGCGGAAAGGGTACGGCGGGTACGGAACATCCGATTCGCCCGTGGTGGCGCCGGCTGGTAACGGTTCACCGGCGGCACCACGCTGGTCGCCTCGTTGTACGGCTGGGTCTGCCCGTAGGTGGCCGGGGCCGGCGCGTCGGCCAGCGAGGTGGCGCCCGGCGGGCGGACGGCCGGGTATTCCGGCCCGCGCACCGGCGCCCGGGTCTCCTCGATCGCGTGGCTGCCCGCCGGCGGCCGCTGATACACGCCCGAGTCGTACGGGTTACCGGTGCTCTGACCGGTGTACCAACTGGGCTGCGGCTCGTCGGGGTACCGGCGGTTTCCGTCCACGAGATGGGAACTTAGGCGACCACGCTCCGCAACGCCACCGCTGACCGGTTATCACATCGGGCCGATCACTGAGCGGTTGTCCACAGTAGCTCTCCGTCCACAGCCCCCCAGGCCGTCGCCCGCTCCGCCGAGCCACCGTGTCCGCCATGACAAAGGTGCGAAAAGCGGTCGGCGAGTACGGCGAACACGTCGCGGAGCGATACCTGACCGCGGCCGGGCTGGTCGTCCTGAACCGCAACTGGCGATGCTCCGACGGCGAGGTCGACCTGGTCCTCCAGGACGGCGACGACATCGTGTTCTGCGAGGTCAAGACCCGGCGCAGCGGGGCCTTCGGGCGCCCGGTCGAGGCCGTCCACTGGCAGAAGGCGCGGCGCCTGCGGCGGCTGGCGGCCCGCTGGCTCGCCGAGGCGACAACCCATCCGCGCGAGGTCCGCTTCGACGTGGTCGAGGTGATGCCCCAGCCCCAGGGCGCCGCCATGGTCGAACACATCCGCGCGGCGTTCTGAGATGAGCTACGCACGGGTGCTGTGCGCCGGCCTGATCGGCATGGAGGGCCGCATCGCATGAGCTACGCACGTGTTCTTTGCGCGGGTCTCCTCGGGATGGAGGGCCGGATCGTTGAGATCGAGGCTGATCTCGCTCCCGGTCTGCCGGCCGTGATCCTGACCGGCCTGCCGGACAAGGGGCTGAACGAGGCCCGGGAGCGAGTTCGGGCCGCCGTGGTGAATTCCGGACAGACGTGGCCGCAGAGGCGCATCACGGTCAATCTCCAACCGGCAACCATGCCGAAGCACGGCAGCGGGTTCGACCTGGCTATCGCGTGCGCTCTACTCACGGCGGCGGGTGACCTGCCGGCAGCTCCGCTGGACGGGGTGGTCCTGCTCGGCGAGCTAGGTCTCGACGGCGGGGTCAGGTCGATACGTGGTGTTCTGCCGATGGTCGCGGCCGCCGTTCGCCATGGGGTGAGCCGGGTCGTAGTACCGATTGCCAACGCGCGCGAAGCTACGGCCGTCCCTGGGATCGACGTCCGCGCCGTCGACACCCTCGAGCGACTGATCTCCTTCCTCCGTAGCGAGGCACACCTTCTGGACCTGCCCGACATCCCCGAGCCGCCACCTGCTTCACCCGGTCTCGATCTCGCCGATGTCGCCGGTCAAGAACTGGGCAAGTACGCGATCGAGGTCGCGGCGGCCGGTGGCCATCACGTCGCGTTCTTCGGTCCGCCCGGCGCCGGCAAGACCATGCTGGCCGAGCGGCTGCCTTGGATCCTTCCTGAACTGGACGACGACGCGGCGCTCGAGGTGACCGCCATCCAGTCGATCGCCGGAGTGCTCCCGCCGCACTCGACCTTGGTCCGGCGACCCCCCTTTCAGTCACCACACCACACCGCGAGCACGTCAGCACTTGTCGGTGGTGGCACCGGCATCGCCAAGCCTGGCGCGATGTCACTCGCACATCGCGGTGTGCTTTTCCTGGATGAGGCCGGCGAGCTCGCTCCCAGCACGCTGCAGGCGCTTCGACAGCCGCTCGAAAGCGGCCGAGTCATCGTGGCGCGGGCCAACGGGACAACGGAGTTTCCGGCGCGCGTGCAGATGGTCGTCGCCACAAATCCCTGTCCGTGCGCTCAACCCGCCGGTGATCAGGCATGTATCTGCGCGCCGGCGATACGCCGCCGCTATCTGGCCCGCATCTCCGGGCCGCTGCTCGACCGGATCGATATCCAGGTCCACCTACGCGCACTGAGCGCGGCCCAATTGATGACCAACGACGCGCCGACCGACTCGTCGATGATCATCGCCGAGCGGGTGGCGAAGGCACGGGCCGCGGCGGCGGCTCGTTGGTCCATGAACGGTTGGCAGACCAACGCCGAAGTACCCGGCCCTCAGCTGCGCCGACCACCTTGGCGGCTGCCGAACAACGACACCAAGGTCTTGCGCACCGGACTCGACCGGGGCCGGTTGTCGGTCCGAGGCTTCGATCGCGTCTTGCGGCTGGCCTGGACCATCGCCGACCTGGACGGCAGACAGCGTCCGAACCGAGAAGACGTGGACGAGGCGGCACAGCTACGGATGGGCGAGGAACGAGCCGACCGAATCAACCGGCCGTTCTCATTCTCCCCCTCTGCGAACCGGACCACAGCTTGGAAGGAGCCGTGATCGTGGCTGGGGACAGCTCGCCGGCGGATCGGGACGAGGATGTGGCCGCCCGGGTCGCGCTGACCTGGCTGGCCGAGCCCGGCAATCGCGCGATCTGGACGATGGTCCAACAGGTCGGTGCTCCGTCCACACTGGACATGCTGCTCGCTGGGCGGGCTCAGGACTCGGCTCTGCGTACGGGAGTGGCGGCGCGCAGTGCCAAAGGTGACGCGCGGCGGCTGGCGGAGGCGGCGTTGCGCCATGCGGAGCGGCTGGGGACGCGGATCGTCATCCCGACCGACGACGAGTGGCCGGCCGGGGTGGAGGCGCTCGCCACGCTCGAGGTGCCCACGCCCGGGAAGATCAACCGCGACGTCCGGCCGCCGCTCTGTGTCTGGGTGCGCGGCGGCTGGCCGTTGGGCGAGATCCTGGAGAAGTCGGTCGCGGTGGTCGGCGCGCGGGCGGCCACCGGGTACGGGACCCATGTCACGACCGATATCGCGTACGGGCTGGCCGAGCACGAGTGGACGGTGGTGTCGGGCGGGGCGTTCGGCATCGACGCGGCGGCTCATCGGGCGGCGCTGGCGGCCGGCGGTCGTACCGTGGCCGTGCTGGCCTGCGGGGTCGACCGGCCGTACCCGTCCGGGAACGCCTCCATGTTCGAACGGATCGCCGAGACCGGTCTGCTGATCAGCGAGTGGCCGCCCGGCTCGGAGCCGTTGCGGCACCGCTTCCTGATCCGCAACCGGGTGATCGCCGCCGCCACCCACGGCACGGTGATGGTCGAGGCGGCCGCCCGCAGCGGCGCCGTCCAGACGCTGGGCCGGGTCCTGGAGCTGCACCGCAAGGCGATGGTCGTGCCCGGCCCGGTCACGTCGGCCATGTCGGTCGGCTGCCACGAGCTGATCCGCGCCAACCCGGCCGTCCGCATGGTCACCGGCCTCCCCCACGTGCTGGAAGAGATCGGGAAGATCGGCGACTACGAGGCGGAGCGCCCGCGCGGCCCCGAACACCAGCGCGACCATCTCGACGAAGAGTCGGCCCTGCTGCTGGAGGCGATTCCCAGCCGCGGCCCCGCCGACCCGGCCGAGCTGGCGGCCAAGGCCGGCCTGAGCCTGCGCACGGTTCTCCGCCGGCTGTCCCTCTTGGAGACCCTCAACCTGATAACCCGCCACCCCAACGGCCGAGTCACGCTGCGCCCATCGGCGCCCCGGAACCGCGGCGCAGCGGCAACCGCTTCCCCGGCGCCGGGGAAGTCAGAAGATCAGGAGGCTGTCAGTGAGTGACTCGCGGGAGCCGGCCGGCTCAGTCCTCGGGGTCGTCGATGTCGCGGCGATGGACCTTCATCCACCCCTCGACGTCCTCGGTCAGCCAGACCTTGCCCTGGGCGAGATCGGCGACGGGCTTGGGGAAGTCGGCGCGGCTGGTGATCTGGTACGCCCGCTGCCGACTGACCCCACCCAGGCGGATGCGGATCTCGTGCGCACCCATCAGTCGGATCTGCTTCGCTGCCACGAGATCACCGTAGGCGCGAGACTATTAGTCTTTTATCAACTTCACGGGAGACAGCTAGTCGTCAGTCAACTAGGCTAGCCTCATGAACACCAGACGCGAGTCACCCTCGCCGGTGCCGTTGGCACCACTACACCGCCGCAGCTGGCGCACCCTTTGGCGCCGCTGCTCCTGCGGCCTCCCCGAGCCCTGCGTCGACAGGGCAACGGAGACCGCGCTGGTAGAGCCCACGCTGGTCCTCCCCGCGATCACTGCCGAAACAGGTGTCGAACCAACACCGGAATGCACCGTCGCCCCTCCTTGGTTCGCCTCACCAACCATTGCCGAAACCATTCGGCCAATGCCACGACCGTCCATTCCAGCCATTGCCGGAATCCTTCCCACCACCCACCCGTCACACAACCGAACCGATTCGAGTCCCCCCTTCAACCCGATGGCCCACACGGCCGCCACATTCACCAACCCCACCAAGGCAACGCACCCGACAACCCAGCGCTGCCCCCACCTCAACCACTCCCGACCACAACGCCCCACCACCCCAAGCCGCCCAACCGCACCCCCGGCGCCCATCGCGCCAGACGCGGCCTCCCCAAGCCTCCCGCCCAGAAGCGAAGCCGCTGCAAGACCGTTGCCACATCCCTCGCGGCTCAGCACCGGAGACAGAGCAGCCGCCAGGCCGAGACCCCGGTCCAACCAACCCAGTTCCGGCAGAGACCAGTCGACCGCCCATAGTCGACAGTCGGCGAAGGGTCGTCCTGCGATGCGGAGCAGGACACGCGACAACGACGATGACGGGCACCAGGTCGGGCGGGCAGGGAACCTCACTCCCGCGCAGGCCAGCAGATCCCGGCAAGCTGATCGACCCGCGCCACCAGCCAGCGCCTGGTGATGGAAGCGCAGCGGATCGAGCACTTCTGGGTCCGCCCCTCATGGGACTGCCGCACCTGCGAGCAGCCCTGGCCCTGCCCACAAGCGAAGGAGATGTTGCTGGACGAGTTCCGGCACTTCCCATCCGTGTTGTGCATCTATCTGGTCAACCAGCTGACGGATGCCGTGGAAGACATGACCGCCAACGGGCAGAGTCCGCCGCCCGACCTGTTCGAACGGTTCCTGGAGTGGGCGATCCCAGGGCCGAAACCCTGACCGCGCCACCAAGCTGACACGGCGAAGACGATAAGTCCGGCTCCAGAGCCTCCATCGCAGTAACCACCGGGGACCGCCCAGGCGACGAGTCCACGAGGTGGCGAACACTTGGAGGCCATAGCCGGCCCGCCGCCCCAGCCCGCTCCAAGCCACGCCCAGCCCAGCCCAGCCCAGCCCGGCCCCGGCCCCGGCCCCGGCCCACCCCGTCGGCCCAGCCCGGCAGGTCCAGCAAGACAAGGTCCAGCAAGACAAGGTCCGGCCAAGTCCAAGGCCCAACGCGAGCAACTCGGTCGCATCAAAGCGATGAAGAACCGAAAGTCCACACTCGCCAGTCACGGCCGCGATGCTCTAAGGCAGCGCAGGCACGGCCTGCCGCATCGGGAATCCACAGTGGTCTGGATAAGGTGGGCGACGGCCGGAGGAGACCGCTCGGGACGCGCCCTCGCGATGCAGCCAACCGACCGTCGCCACCCGCCGCCCGATCTAGCTCGGCCTTCTCAGTGCGGCAGAACTATCATACCTACATGGGACTGTACGTACAACGTGATGGAGCATCGTGGCCACGTAAGCTGGGTAACATGATCGACCCCTCGGCCGACCGCGCGGTTTTCCGGCAGCTCGCCGACATCTTGCGGAACCAGATCGAGTCGGGCGAGCTTGGTCCCGGCGACCCGTTGCCCAGCGAGTTGCGGCTGGCGCAGGAGTTCACCATCAGCCGCACCACGGTTCGGCAGGCCATTGCCCAGCTGCGCACCGAAGGGCTGGTCAGCGTCGAGCGGCCGCGCGGCACGTTCGTGCGGGTGCCCGAACAGGTCGAGGTCATCGTGCTCGCCCGCGGCGACCGGGTCGGCGCCCGCATGCCCACCGACGCGGAACGCCGGTCGTACCGGCTCGGCGAAGGCGTCCCCGTGCTCGTGGTCACGTCGACCGACGGCACCATCAAGGTCCACCCAGCCGATCGCGTCCACCTCCGCCGGCCGTAACAGCAGCCCCGCAGGCCATAACCATGGCCCGCCAGCCGAACCCGCGACCGCCGCCGATGGGGTGGACGGGCCACATCTTCGGGAAGATCGGCACCCCTAGCGGACGGTTTTCGCAACCATCCGGAGGGTTGTCGAAGCTCACCAATCACGCCTAGCGTCGGCATCAATGCACCGTCCATCTGAGACGGTGGACCGACCCCTGTGGTGCGGTCGCCCGAAGTCTGCCCCTGGGCGTCCGCACCACAGGCGAAGGCGAAGGGGAAGGCGAAGGGGAAGGCGAAGGCTCCATGGCAACACCGTAAGAAGCGGGTACGACAATCCGGCGCGCGTACCCCAGCTAGAAGATCTTGAACTCGGCCCGCGCAAGCGTGAAGCCCCGGCCCGACGGAGCATGGGTGCAACGCACGCCGGCGCTGGCGCTGTTGCAGACGAAGTCGCCGACCTGGACCGCCTTGCCGTAGTCGAGGATCTCGGCCGCGCCCATCACCGTGTCGCCGGCGCAGGTCAGCGTGGCCCCCTCGGCCGTGACGGTGATCGCGCTCCCCCACGCCTGCTGGCAGTCGGCGGGCTTGGCCGGCGGCTGCCACGTCTTCTCGCCGATGTCGCAGCGGGCCGACTCGGCGGTCACCAGGCAGCCGATGTTCTTCGACGGCAGGGTGAACTGGCGGGTGGCCGTGTTGCGCTCGCCCAGCCCGGTCTTGGCCTCCGGTTCCTCGTTCGAGGAACAGCCCACCAGGGACAGGGCCATGCCGATGATCACCAGGGCGCGCCGCACCACGGCAGGATAGGTCCTTGACGCCCGCGGGTCGAGCGCGGACCGTCAAGGGCGATGAGCACGCGGGAGATCCACGAGGCGCTGCCGCCGGCGATGCGCGAGGCGGCCGACGAGTTCGGCCTGCACCTGGCACGGGTCGAGAACCGGTCGGCGCACACCGTCCGGGCGTACCTCGGGGATGTGGTCTCGCTCCTTGATCACGCCGCGCGGGAGGGTTGCGCGTCGCCGGCCGACCTGGACATCGCTGTTCTCCGGAGCTGGCTGGCGGCGCGGCTGCGGGAGGGCGCGGCGCGGACGTCCCAGGCGAGGCGGGCGGCCGCGGCCCGGGCGTTCACCGCGTGGGCCCATCGCGAGGGCCGGGCCGGCGACGACGCCGGCGCCATGCTGTCGAGCCCACGGGCACATCGTGACCTGCCGACCGTCCTGCGCAGCGACCAGGCGGCCGAGCTGGTGGAGGCCCCGGCGGCCGCGGTCACCGACGATCCGGTGGCCGCCGCGATCGAGTTGCGCGACCGTGCCGTCCTCGAGGTTCTCTACGCGACCGGCATCCGGGTCAGCGAACTGTGCGGCCTCGACCTGTCCGACATCGACGACGGCCGCCGCGTGCTCCGGGTCTTCGGCAAGGGCGCCAAGGAGAGGACCGTTCCGTACGGCCTGCCGGCCCAGCGCGCCCTCGACGGCTGGCGCGACCGGGGCCGCCCTCGACTGACCACCCAGCGCGAGGCCCTGTTCGTCGGCCTCAAGGGCGGCCGCCTGCAGCAGACCGTCGTACGCCGCATCGTCGCCGCCGCCGCCCAGGCCCGCGGCCTGCCGCACACCAGCCCGCACGACCTCCGCCACTCCGCCGCCACCCACCTGCTCGACGGCGGCGCCGACCTGCGCGCCGTGCAGGACCTGCTCGGGCATTCGTCGCTGTCCAGCACCCAGATCTACACCCACGTCTCGACCGAGCGGCTGCGCGCGGCATTCAAGCAGGCCCACCCCCGGGCCTGATCATCTACCCTTCAGTGATGAGAGAACCGCCACCCGCCATCCCCGGCGCGCGCCTGCTGTTCTCGCTCGACCCGGCCGTGTCCTATCTCAACCACGGCTCGTTCGGCGCCGTCCCGATCAGCGTGCAGCGAACCCAGCAGCGGCTGCGCGACGAGGCCGAGTCGAACCCGATGAAGTTCTTCCACCAGGGCCTCGACGACCGTGTTGTGCACACCCGCCGGCACGTGGCCGGTTTCCTGGGCGCCGACCCCGACGGCAGCGCGCTGGTCGGCAACACCACGATCGGCGTCTCCCTGATCCTCCAGTCGGTGCGCATCAGCGCCGGCGACGAGGTCCTGATGACCGACCACGCCTACGGCGCCGTGGCCCTGGCCGTCCGCCGCCAGTGCCGCCGCGCCGGCGCCACCGCCCGCACCGTGGCCCTTCCGCTGACCGCCACCCACACCGAGGTGGTCTCGCGCATCCGCAACGCCCTCCGGCCCGGCCGCACCAAACTCCTGGTGATCGACCAGATCACCTCGCCCACGGCCAAGGCCTTCCCGGTTCGCGACCTGGCCGCCGCCGCCCGCGAACACGACATCCCCATCCTGGTCGACGCCGCCCACGTCCCCGGCATGCTCCCGGTCGACGTGTCCGCCCTCGGCGCCGACTTCTGGGTCGGCAACCTGCACAAATGGGCCTTCGCCCCGCGCGGCACGGCCCTCCTGTCGGTGGCCTCCCCGTGGCGCCGCAAGATCGACCCTTTGGTCGTCTCCTGGGCTCAGGAGAAGGGCTTCCCCCACAACGTCGAGTTCCAGGGCACCCTCGACCCGACCGCCTGGCTCTCCGCCCCCACCGGCCTGTTCGTCCTGCGCACCCTCGGCGCCGACGCCGTCCGCTCCCACAACGCCGCCCTGGCCGCCTACGGCCAACGCGTGGTCGGCGAGTCCCTGGGCTACGCCCCCGACGACCTTCCCGACCCCGGCGACCCCCACGTATCGATGCGCGTCGTCCCCCTGCCCGCCGGCCTGGCCACCACCACCCCCGAGGCCCACGGCCTACGCGACCACATAGCCGACCAGCTCTCCATCGAAACGGCCATCAACGCCTGGGGCGGCCGCGGCTACCTGCGGCTGAGCGCCCAGATCTACAACACCCCCGACGACTACCACCGCCTGGCCGCCCGCCTCCCCGACTTCCTACGCCCCCTCCAACGCTGACCGCCCTTCCCAACCCAAGATCAAGAACCAGATGTCGCAGCGGGGTGGTGGGTACAGACCGCTGCTCCCGCCGAGGCCAGTCCGGGCGGCCGCACGCTCCGCTTCCGCGCCCGCCCTCCCTGCACCCTGAGTGAGTGGTCACCCCCGCCGCTAACGCGGCCCACCGCACCGCCCCCCGCCGCCGCCAGGGTCCACCCACCCACCGGGTGGTAGCCCAAAGCGCCATCCCGGCCCCTAATGCCGCGCAGACCTACCACCGCCAAGCGCAACGGGCGACACCAAAGCCGCCTGGCGGTGGGCGGGACATAGCCTTAGACATGGCGCGAGTGCTGCTCACCGGAATGTCAGGCGCAGGCAAGAGCACCCTCCTCGAGGCCGTCGCCCGGCGCGGCTACACCACCGTCGACACCGACTACGACGGTTGGGAGCTGCCCGGCGCCTTGTGGGACGAGCCCAGGATGAGCGCGCTGCTCGCCGAGCACCCCACCATCGCCGTCGGCGGAACCGCGCAGAATCAGGGCCGCTTCTACGACAGGTTCGAGCACGTGATCTACCTCCGCGTCCCGCTGGAGGTGCTGCTCGACCGGGTGCGCGCCCGGACCAACAACCCCTACGGCAAGACCGCCGAGCAGCAGGCCGACATCACCCGCTACGTCGCCGAGGTCGAACCCCTGATCCGCCGGACCGCCACCCTCGAACTCGATGGCCGGCTGTCGGTCTCCGCGCTGGCCGACCGCGTGGAGAACTGCCTGTGTCAGTGACAGACACGACCACACGCATCTCAGAGCGGAAGCAACCGCACCCGCCCACGCCCCAGCAGGACCATCGGGTCGAGATAGACATCACCGCTCCGCAGCCCCCAGTGCAGGCAGGCCGGGGACGGACACCCCGGATGCCCCGCATCCACCCGCCCTAGAACGTCGCCGGCCCGGACCACGTCACCGACGGCAACCGCGGCCGTGACCGGCTCGTAGGTGGTCCGCAGCCCACCAGCATGCGACACCGTGATCACCCCGCGGCCGGCGATCACCCGGGCGACCAGGACCGTCCCGTCCCGGGGCGCCACCACTGCCGCCCCGACCACGGCAGAAAGATCAACCCCGCGGTGCCCGGCCAGCCACGGCGCCGCCGGCGGGTCGAAGGGACGAACGACCACCCCGGGCGCCACCGGCCCGAAGATCAACGCCAGAAGCAGCAACAGCATGCGGGAAAGCATGCCCAACCAGAAGGGCCCCCGAGGGGGCCCTGTGGATAACCGAAGAACTAGCCGGATGACCGAAGAACTAGCCGCCGAACCCGGCGTTGTCCGGCAACGAGATGTCGGGCTTCTCGAGCTCTTCCACGTTGACGTCCTTGAACGTCATCACGCGGACGTTCTTGACGAAGCGCGCCGGCCGGTACATGTCCCAGACCCAGGCATCATGCATCTCGACCTCGAAGTAGACCTCGCCGTCGGAGTTGCGGACGTGCAGGTCGACCTGGTTGGCGAGGTAGAAGCGGCGCTCCGTCTCCACGACGTAGGAGAACTGGCGGACGATGTCGCGATACTCCCGGTAGAGCTGCAGCTCCATCTCGGTCTCGTACTTCTCGAGATCTTCTGCGCTCATCGCTTCTCGCCCTCCATAACCTCATCTTCCCCCACCGCTGGCGATCGCCCCGGCGGCTCGCCCGACGCCACGCCGACGGTACCCCCCTCCGCAGGCCACAGCGTAAGCGGCTCGGCCGTGGTGACCGCCGGGCGCCGAGCGCGGGGCGGGCGGTTGCCGCGGCCGGAGGCGACGGCCACGTTCACGTACGAGAAACGGTGCTCGGCGCACGGCCCATGCTTGGTCAGGGCCGCGCTGTGCTCGTCGGTGATGTAGCCCTTGTGTTCCGCGAAACCGTAGTCGGGGTACTGCCCGTCGAGCTCGACCATCATTCTGTCCCGGGTGACCTTGGCGAGCACGCTGGCCGCGGCCACGCAGGCGGCGATCCGGTCACCTTTCCAGACGGCCAGGCCGGGCGCGCCCAGCCCGTCGACCGGGAAGCCGTCGGTGAGCACGTAGTCGGGCCGGGTGGTGAGCGAGGCCAGCGCCCGGCGCATCGCGGCCAGGTTGCACACGTGCAGGCCGCGCTGGTCGACCTCGGCGGGCGGGATGACGACCACCGACCAGGCGAGGGCGCGCTTGACCACCTCGGCGTAGACCCGCTCGCGGGCCAGGGGGGTGAGCAGCTTGGAGTCGGCCAGTTCGGCGATCTCGCCGCGCTTGCCCTCGGGCAGCATGGCCGCGGCGGCCACCAGCGGGCCGGCACAGGCGCCACGACCGGCCTCGTCGGCCCCGGCCACGTTGCGGAAGCCGCGGCGCTGCAGGGCCCGCTCGAGGGCGTAGAGGCCGCCTTCCCGGCGGATCACGGTGCGTGCGGGGGTCAGCATCAGGCACCACCGACGAGCCGGCGGAGCAGGTCGGCCAGCTCGGCGGGGAAGATCTGCTCGTCCGAGGTGGCGATCTCGTCGGCCGACCACCACCGATGTGCGTCGATGGTGGCACGCTCCTCCGGGTCGAAACCGGCGGTGTCGACTTCCCACTCGTCGATCCGTACGAAATAGAAGTCTTGATCTTGCCGAAAGGTCCGGCCGTCGTAGCTGAACTCGGTCACCTGGTGCCAGACCGGCTGGCCGAGATCGTCCGGGCTGACCCGGAGGCCGGTCTCCTCGAACAGCTCGCGGGCGGCGCCCTGGGCCGACGTCTCGTCCGGCTCGAGGCCGCCGCCGGGGGTGAACCACCAGCGGAGGCCGGGCCGGGCCGGATCACTCCCGCGCAGCAGCAGGGTACGGTCGGCCCGATCGACGAGCACGACTCGTGCGGCACGGCGGTCGAGGACGGTCACGGCACCCACCTTATTGCGCCGACGGTCGATCTCTCGACCGCGGGCGGTCACTTGGCGGCGGCAGGCTCCGGTACGCCGTTGAAGGTGTCCGGCACCGACAGCCAGGTCGCCCTGTTCACCGGCCAGAAGACGGTGAACGCGCGCCCCACGATCGACTTGTCCTCGATCGTGGCCTCCTGGATGTTCTGGGAGGTCTCCCAGTGTTCCAGCGAGTCGGCCGAGGCTTCCCGGTGGTCACCCATGACCCACAGACGACCGGCCGGCACGGTGATGTCGAACGGCTCGTCGGCCACGGCGTTCCGGGTTCCGTCGGCGTCGGTGTAGATGTACGGCTCGTCGATCGCGTGACCGTTGATCGTCAGGCGCTGCTTGTCGTCGCAGCACATCACGTGGTCGCCGGGCAGGCCGATGATGCGCTTGATGAAGTCTTCGCCCTCAGTGCCGCTCTGCCAGGTCTTCGGCGCCTCGAAGACGATGATCTCGCCGCGGCGCGGGTCGCGGAAGTCGTAGACGAGCTTGTTGACGAGCACGCGGTCGAGCACGTTGAGGGTGTGCTCCATCGAGGGCGACGGGATGTAGAAGGTCTGCAGCACGAACGCCCGGACCAGGACGGCGACCAGGACCGCCACGCCGATGAGGATCGGCAACTCACGCCAGAAGGAGCCGGAGCGCTTCTCGGTCTGCTCGTCAATCACGATCGGAGCCTACGTCGCCGGGGCACGAACGGCAGTCCGGAACGCGCGGACAAACCCGCAGTTAACAGGAATGGGAGCATCAGTGCCCCCGTCTCCGGATCGGGGTCGGGTTCCTTGGCCGGCGGCATCCCGACCGGCTCCAGGGCGAAGTTCTTCCAGTTGTCCGGCACGTCCAGGCTGGTGAACCGGCTGGTCGGCCAGACGATCACGAAGGCGCGCCCGATCACGTTCTCGACCGGCACCGGGCCCTGGCAGCGGGCGTCCTGGGAGACACCGCGGTGGTCACCCATCACGAAGAGCTGGTCGCTCGGAACGGTGACCTCGGCGAAGCGCCGGCTGGTGCACTGCTTCGGGTTGGGCGGGGCTTCCAGCGAGGAGTTCTCGAAGATGTACGGCTCGTCGATCGCCTCGCCGTTGACGGTGATCCGGCCCTGTTGATCGCAGCAGGCGACCTTGTCGCCGGCGACCCCGATCACCCGTTTGATGAAGTCGCGTTCCCCCGGGCGGCTGACGCCGACGAGGTCGCCGATCGTGCGGCCGAGCTTTGCCGAGAAGGTCTGGCTGATCGGCTCGGTCGGCGTCTCGCTGGCCCAGGTCTCGGGGCCGCGGAACACCACGATCTCACCGCGCAGCGGGTCACGGACGTCGTAGATGACCTTGTTGACCAGGACCCGGTCCTTGATCTCGAGCGTCTGCTGCATCGACCCGGAGGGGATGAAGAACGCCTGGACCAGGAACGTGCGGATCAGAACCGCGAGGCAGAAGGCCACGATCAGCAGGAGCGGCAGCTCCTGCCACAGGGGCATCTCCTTGCGCCGGATGATCCGGCCCCGGCGGGGTCGCCGGCCCGGCGACATCCCACCCGGATAGCCACCTGAATAGCCGCCCATCTGTCCCACGCTACGCATCTCCCGCCGCCGTCCGGACTACAGGCCCCGGATACAGCACTACCGCCCGGAGACGTCCTCGACAGACGAATACGGGCGGCAGTGCGAACGAAGTTCATCCGTCACTGGCGCAAGAGTAGTTCGCTCTCGGCGCATCCGACGGATCGACGGCCGTCAGCCGACGTTCTGCTTCTCCCGCAGCTCCTTGATCTTGGCCTTCTTGCCGCGGAGCTCACGCAGGTAGTAGAGCTTGGCCCGGCGCACGTCACCGCGGGTCACGACCTCGAGCCGGTCGATCTGCGGGCTGTGGATCGGGTACGTACGCTCGACGCCGACGCCGAAGCTGATCTTGCGGATCTTGAAGGTCTCACGGAGGCCGCCGCCCTGACGGCTGATCACGACGCCCTGGAAGACCTGGACCCGGGAGCGGTTGCCCTCGACGACCCGGGCGTGCACCTTGATGGTGTCGCCGGCGCGGAAGTCGGGGATGTCGGTGCGCTGCGACTGAGCGTCGAGAGCGTCCAGCGTGTTCATTTCGCTGCATCCTTGCTTACTCACAGCGCACCGGGAGTTCGATGCGCAGATGGGGTACCACTGACCCCGGCTGACCGGAGTCCTCGCTCGCCACTCACGGCGTGAGGGCGAACGGCAACCTCACTACTTTGCCACACCGGGAGGCGGGATCTGAAATCCGTACTCGTCCAGCGCCACCCTGTCCTTTTTGTCCAAATTCTCGGCCGGGTAAACGTCCATCAGGTCGGGGCGGCGCGAGGCCGTGCGCAGCAGTGATTGGGTACGCCGCCAGCGCGCGATCCGCCCGTGGTCGCCCGAGCGGAGCACCTCCGGGACGTCCCGCTCCCGCCACGACGCCGGCTTGGTGTAGACCGGCGCCTCGAGCAGACCGGCCGCGTACGACTCCTCGGTCAGCGAGTCGGCGTTGCCCAGCACCCCGGGCAGCAGCCGGGTGACCGCCTCCAGCACCACGATGACCGCCACCTCGCCACCGAACAGCACGTAGTCGCCGAGCGACACCTCGCGCACGGGCATCCGGGTGGCCGCGTCGTCGATCACCCGCTGGTCGATGCCCTCGTACCGCCCGCAGGCGAAGATCAGGTGGTCCAGCCCGGCCAACTCGTGCGCGTCGGCCTGGGTGAACGGCTTACCCACCGGGGACGGGACCACGAGGGTGGCCGAGGGGGAAGCGACAGCGTCCAGCGCCTGGCCCCACGGCTCCGGCCGCATGACCATGCCCGGCCCGCCGCCGTACGGGGTGTCGTCCACCGTCCGGTGCACGTCCGACGTCCAGGTCCGCAGGTCGTGCACGGTCAGGTCGAGCAGGCCGGTGCCGCGCGCCTTGCCGATGAGCGACAGTTCCAGCGGCGCGAAGTACTCCGGGAAGATCGAGACGATGTCGACGCGCACAAGAGCCTCTCAGAGGTCCAGCAGGCCCTCGGGAAGGTCGACGACCACCCGGCCACCGGCCAGGTCGACGGTCGGCACCATCGCGGTGACGAACGGGATCAACGCCGACCCGCCGCCCGATTTGTCGAGAACCAACAGATCGGAGGAGGGCGCGTGGTCGATCCGAGCGACCGTGCCCAGTTCATCGCCGCCGACGGACACGACCCGAAGACCCACGAGCTGGTGGTCGTTGAACTCGTCCGGGTCTTCCGGCTCCGGGATGCCGGCCGAGTCGACCCGCAGTTCCGTGCCGCGTAATTCTTCGGCGCCGTTCCGGTCGGCGATGCCCTCGAACTGGGCGATCACCCGACCCTGATGCCAGCGCAGAGCCTCGAGCGTGAGCGTGCCGGAGGCGGTGGTGAACACCGCCCCCGGCACGAAACGTCGCTCCGGCTCGTCCGTACGCACGGTGACCAGGACTTCGCCCCGGATGCCGTGCGCCTTACCGATGTGTCCGACGACGAGCAGCATCTGACCGGCGCGGGTCAGTAGGCGTCGACGATGTCGACGCGGATACCGCGCCCACCGATCGACCCGATGACCTGCCGAAGCGCCTTGGCCGTGCGTCCGCCGCGCCCGATGACCGTTCCCAGGTCTTCGGGGTGCACACGGACCTCGAGCCGCTTGCCGCGGCGCGAGTCGACCAGACGCACCCGGACGTCGTCCGGGTTGTCGACGATGCCTTTGACGAGGTGCTCCAGCGCGGGCCGGAGCGCCCCGTCAGCTCGCGTCGGCGCCGGCACCGGCCGGGTCCTCTGCGGTCTCGGCGACGGCCTCGCGGTTGGGCTCGGCCGGGTCGACGGCCTTGGTCTGCGCCGGCTTGGCCTCAGCGGCCTCCGGGGCGGCGGCAGCCTTGGTGGCCTTCTTCGCCGGCTTGGTGGCCTTGGCCGGCGCCTCGACACCGGCGGCCGCCTTGGCCTCGGCCTCGTACGTCGCCTGGCGGTCGGTCTTCTCGGCCGCGACGAGCAGCGGCGGCGGCGCGGGCAGGCCCTTGAACTGCTGCCAGTCGCCGGTCTTCTCCAGGATGCGCTGCACGGCCTCGCTGGGCTGCGCCCCGACGGAGAGCCAGTGCTGAACCCGGTCGGACTTGACCTGGATCAGCGAAGGGTGCTCCTTCGGGTGGTAGATGCCGACGTACTCGATGGCACGGCCGTCGCGCTTGGTGCGTGCGTCGGCGATGACGATGCGGTACTGCGGGTTGCGGATCTTGCCCATCCGCAGGAGCCGGATCTTAACGGCCACGGTTCTTTACGCTCCCGAATGATTTGCGTGGGGTGAGTCGACGGAGCCCACGTGGGGTTGCGGGACCGATGCCTCGTCTGGACCTGATCGCGCACCGAGGGGTTAGAGGGCGCCTCGCGCGGACCGATACCAGCTCACCATTGTGCCAGACACCCGGAGCTACCGAGGAACCGGGGGACGATCCCATCCGTCCGGCAGGCCGGGCAGCTCCCAGGACGGGTCGGGGACGAAGTCGGTCCAGGTGCCGTCGAACGGGAACTCCCCCGCCTCGGCGATCTTGACGACCCGCCGGCCCTCGGCCCGGACCGCGGCCTCGTCGGCCACCCAGTAGTGGTCGGGGAAGCCGAGGCGCTCGGTGAACTCGTCCTCGTCCTTCCACTCCCAGGTGCGGTCGGGGTGCACGACCACGTCGAGGTCCTGGTCGACGACGTCGATGCCGGCCACGGCGCCGTCGTCCCACCGGACGCCGCGCTCCTCCAGGTTCACGTACCAGCTGTCGAACACGCCCTCGTCGGTCCAGAACCACCAGACCGAGTGGTCCGCGTCCGGCGGGAAGAGCATCAGGATGCCCGGGCCCATCCACGTGCCGGGGCGATGGGTGTAGTCGAGCGTCACCCACTCGGCGAACGGCATGCCCCGGGTGCCGCGGCCGTCGGCCGAGGCCTCACCGATGGCCGGCGAGTGTCGCTCCAGCCAGACGAGCAGCCCGAGCGGCGTGTCGGAGACCACCCGGACCGGGCGGGCGAACGCGATGCGCCCGCGCCGGGTGTTGCGGTGCACGATCACCTGGCCGGGCTCGAACCCCATCAGTACGAACGCGCCAGGATCGCCACGAGCCCGTCCTCGGTGTCCGAGTCGGGCATCGACCCGTCCTCGCGGACCAGGGCGCGGACCGTGACCGCCTTGCCGTTGGCCTCTTTCTCACCCTCGTCGCCGACGGCCGACCAGGGCAGCCGGGCCCAGCCGGTCTGGGCCGCCTCGAGCGCCTCACCCAGCGTCTTCACCTCGACCGTGCGCTCGGCGCGGAAGGCCAGCGCGTCGTCGTACAGGCGCTGCTGGTCGGTGGTGAGCGCGGCGGTCACCTCGGCGAGCACCCCGGTCAGCGGGACGGACGACTTGGTGCCGTCGATCCGCCGGGCCACCACCACGTTGCCACTGGCCAGGTCGCGCGGCCCGACCTCGATGCGGATCGGGATGCCGCGCAGTTCGGCGTCCACGGCCCGGCGGCCGAACGGCACGTCGGCCCGGTCGTCGAGCTTGACGCGTACGCCGGAAGCCTTGAGCTCGTCGCGCAGCTGGGCCGCCGCCTCGACGACACCCTCGCCCGCCTTGACCACCATGACCTGCACCTGGATCGGCGCCAGCCGGGGCGGCAGCCGTAGCCCGTTGTCGTCGCCGTGCGTCATGATCAGGCCGCCCATCATCCGGGTGGACGTGCCCCAGGACGTGGTCCAGGCGTGCTCGACGGTGCTGGCCGGCGACGTGTACGTGATGTCGAACGACTTCGCGAAGTTCTGACCGAGCTCGTGCGACGTACCCATCTGAAGGGCCTTGCCGTCGCCCATCATGCCTTCGAGCGTCATCGTGTTGGTGGCGCCGGCGAAGCGCTCACCCTTGGTCTTGCGGCCCGGCACGACCGGCATGGCCAGCACCTGGACCATGAAGTCCTCGTAGACGTCGGAGTGGATCTGCCGCGCGTAGGCCCGGGCGTCGTCCTCGGTGGCGTGCGCGGTGTGCCCCTCCTGCCAGAGGAACTCGGTGGTCCGCAGGAACGTGCGGGGTCGCAGTTCCCAGCGCACCACGTTCGCCCACTGGTTGAGGAGCAGGGGCAGGTCACGGTACGAGTCGACCCACTTGGCCATGAACTCGCCGATGACCGTCTCGCTGGTCGGGCGGACCACCAGCGGCTCGGCCAGCTGCTTGCCACCCGCGTGGGTGACCACGGCCAGCTCGGGCGAGAAGCCCTCGACGTGTTCGGCCTCGCGGCGCAGGTAGGACTCCGGGATGAACAGCGGGAAGTAGGCGTTCTCGGAGCCCGCCTCCTTGATCCGCGCATCCATCTCGGACTGCATGCGCTCCCAGATGGCGTAGCCGGCCGGCCGGATCACCATCGTGCCGCGCACCGGCCCGTTGTCGGCCAGTTGCGCCTTGGCGATCAGGTCCTGGTACCAGCGGGGGAAGTCCTCCGCACGGGGAGTGAGCACGCGAGCCATGGGAAGGCATCCTAGTGCGGGCTACTTGATCACTCGCCCCCGGAGCACGATGCGGCTCGGCGCCTTCACCACGGCGAGGTCCTTCCTCGGGTCGGCGGGGTAGACGACGAGGTCGGCCGGCCCGCCCTCGACCAGGCCCGGGAAGCCCAGCCACGCCCTCGCGCCCCAGCTCGCGGCGGCCAGGACGGTCTCGGCCGGCAGCCCCGCCCGCTGGAGCAGGAGCATCTCGTCGGCGGCCAGCCCGTGCTCGATGCCGCCGCCCGCGTCGGTGCCGACGAAGATCGGTACGCCCGCCTCGTACGCCGCCGACACGACCGAGGGGAACCGGTCACGCAGCGCGATCATGTGGTCGGCGTACCCGCCGAATTTCGCCCTTGCCTTGTCGGCGATCGTCCCGAACGTCAAAATGTTGATCATCGTCGGCACCAGCGCCGTCCCCCGGCGCGCCATCTCGTCGATCAGGTCCAGCGTGATGCCCGTGCCGTGCTCGACCGAGTCGACGCCGGCGCGCACCATCATGGCCACGCCCTCCTCCGAGAACGTGTGCACCGCGGCCCGCGCCCCGTTGGCGTGGGCGGCCTCGACCGCGGCCGTCATGGTCGCCTCGTCCCAGCTCGGCGCCAGGTCACCGGTCTCCCGATCGAGCCAGTCCCCCACGATCTTCACCCAGCCGGTGCCGGCCTTGGCCTGCTCGGCGACGGCCGTGGCGACGTCGTCCCCGGCCACCTCGATCCCGATGTCCCGCAGGTACCGCCGGGGCGCGGCCACGTGTTTGCCCGCGCGGGCGAGGCGGGGGATGCCTGGTTCGTCGTCCAATTCCGGGTACGGGTACGGCGACCCGGCGTCGCGCAGGGCCAGCACACCGGCGTCCCGGTCGATGTAGGCCAGCTCGCGGGCCTCGTCGAGCCCGGTGATCGGCCGCGGCCCCCGCGCGATGCCCAGGTGGCAGTGCGCGTCGACCAGCCCCGGCAGGACCCAGCCCTCGCTCGCGACGGTCTCCGCCCCCGCGACCGGTTCGTAGGTCACCCGGTCTCCGACCAGCCACAGATCCCGGACTACACCCTCGGGGAGAACCACCCCACGCACATGCAACGCCACGGGTCGTTCCTACCACGATCACCGCTTACCTAGATGTCCGTAAAATATGAATCGCGTTACTTCGTCCGAACCGCCTCGGGCTCGGTCCGTTGTGGAGAGACATGAAGAAGCGCACAGCCGTAACCCTGCTGATGGCAGCCACCCTGACCACCGGCGCGATGGCGGCAACACCCGCGATGGCCGCCGAACCCACCACCGCCTCGAGCGTGCTGGTCACGTACGTGCATGAGAACGGTTCGACCTTCAAGTCGATCCTGAACGACACCGACTCGATCGCCGCGGCCCGCGACCAGCTGGCCGGCGGCGACAACGCCAGCCACCCGAGCGGCCGCATCGTCTACGGCGCCGCGAACGAGAACATCGGCTGGACCTGGCATCTCGAAGGCACCCGCCAGGTCGATGCCGACATCGAGATCTGCGACGGCACCCCCGAGGACGTCGAAACCCACGCCATCACCTCGACCACGTACTGCCCGTGGGGCGCCCGCCCGATCGCCATCCAGGACCTCTGACCCACCCGACGGACGGGAACGGCCCGACCATGGGCCGTTCCTACCCGATCCGGCCGACGTCAGCGCCGTGAGGCCCGCGCGATGTACTCGTTGCGGCGACGGGTGAGGGCCGGCAGATCGATCGTGACCTCCCACGGCACGTCGACCGTCACCACGTCGGTCGTCTCGGTGTGCCGGTGATAGACGTTGTTGTCGCCGAGGAGGAACTGGGTGAAGGAGATCTGCTCGGTGTACAGATCGACGATCCAGTAGGACGGGATGCCGCTCACCGCGTACTGCTTGCGTTTGATCTTCCAGTCCCGGCTGATCGAACTGGGCGACACGACCTCGACCGCGAGCAGGACGTCGGTGTGATGAATCAGCGAGTCCAGGGATGCGCTCGCCTCGATCACCAGGATGTCCGGTCGTCGTTCGGTGTGTTCGTCCACCATGACCGCCCGCTCTTCGCCGACCGCGTAGTCGAACGGGCAGCCGACATCGATGGCGTTGGCGATCGCGCGGCAGATGATGCTGTGAACCGTCGGCGCTGCGGGGGACAAGACGAGCCTTCCGTTGATCAACTCATAGCGAAGATCCTCGGGAAGGCGCGCCAGCTCAGCGACGGTCACATCGGTGCGATTGAGCAGGTCCTGCACGTCGGGGTGGAGATCGGGACGGCTGAAGGCAGTAGTCATCGACAGCTCCTCACGAGGGGTGCCGTCGATGTTACTAGACATGAGACTAGCTGTCGCCTGACTACTTGTCGTCGTCTTTCTTGGGCTTCATGAGCTTGTTGAAGTCGAGGTTGGGGAGCTTGAAGCCCGGCGGCAGGCCCTGGGCGCCGTCGCCGGCCAGGGCGGTCGGGTCGAAGCCGGGCGGCAGCTGGGGCATTCCGCCGCCGCGGGGCAGGCCGCCGGGACGAGGACCGCGGCTGCCGCCCTTCGTGCCCTTGCGCTTGTTCTTCGGGCTCTTCGTGGCCTTGCGCCGGCCACCGCCGGGCAGGCCCATCATGCCGCCCATCTGCTTCATCATCTTCTGGGCGTCGGTGAAGCGGTTGAGCAGCTGGTTGACGTCCATCACGGTGACGCCGGAGCCGCTGGCGATGCGCGCGCGGCGGGAGCCGTTGATGATCTTCGGGTTGGTGCGCTCGCCGGGGGTCATCGAGCGGATGATCGCGGTGACCCGGTCGAAGTGCTTGTCGTCGAGCTCGGCCAGCTGGTCCTTCATCTGGCCCATGCCGGGCATCATGCCGAGGATGTTGGCGATCGGGCCCATCCGGCGGACGGCGATCAGCTGGTCGAGGAAGTCTTCCAGGGTGAACTGCTCGCCACCGAGCAGCTTCGCCGTCATCTTCTCCTTCTGATCGTCATCGAAGGCCGTCTCGGCCTGCTCGATGAGGGTCAGAACGTCGCCCATGCCGAGGATGCGGCTGGCCATCCGGTCGGGGTGGAAGACGTCGAAGTCCTCGAGCTTCTCACCGGTCGACGCGAACAGGATGGGTTCGCCGGTGACATGCCGGACGGAGAGCGCGGCGCCACCGCGGGCGTCACCGTCGAGCTTGGAGAGCACCACGCCGGTGATGCCGACGCCGTCGCGGAAGGCCTCGGCGGTGGCCACCGCGTCCTGGCCGACCATCGCGTCGATGACGAAGATGACCTCGTCGGGGTTGACCGCGTCGCGGATGTCGCGGGCCTGCTGCATCATCTCGGCGTCGATGCCGAGGCGGCCGGCGGTGTCGACGATGACGATGTCCTTGGCGGTGCGCCGGGCCACGTCGATGGCCTCGCGGGCGACCTGGACCGGGTCGCCGACCCCGTTGCCGGGTGAGGGGGCGTGGATGTCCACACCGGCCCGGCCGGCCAGCACCTGGAGCTGGTTGACCGCGTTGGGCCGCTGGAGGTCGGCCGCGACCAGCAGCGGCTGGTGTCCCTGGCCCTTGAGCCAGCGGGACAGCTTGCCGGCCAGCGTGGTCTTGCCGGAGCCCTGGAGGCCGGCCAGCATGATCACGGTCGGTGGCTGCTTGGCGAACTGGAGCCGCCGGCCCTCGCCGCCGAGGATCTCGATGAGCTCCTCATGGACGATCTTGATGAACTGCTGGGCCGGGTTGAGCGCCTGGGAGACGTCGGCGCCGCGCGCCTTCTCCTTGAGCGAGCTGATGAACGACCGGACCACGGGCAGCGCGACATCCGCCTCCAGCAGCGCAAGGCGGATCTCGCGCGCGGTGGCGTCGATGTCGGCGTCGGTCAGCTTCCCCTTGCCGCGAAGCTTGGTGAAGATGCCGTTGAGGCGGTCACTGAGGTTGTCGAACACGTCCGCAAGCCTAGCTTCCCGCCGCCGCCCTTACCGGTTGCGCATCCGATAGGTCTTGGCGGCCGCCTCGATGCGGCGCTGGGTGCGGGTTCCGGGGGCGATCTCACGCTTGACCCGGCTGTAGAGCCAGGCGCCGCCACCGATCACCGCGGCGCCGATGATCAGGTACCAGACCCAGCCCAACAGGGCGCCCAGCACGTTGACCGCGACCCACCCCACCACGACCACGCCGGCGATCAGCGCCACCAGGTATGCGATGCCCTTGCCCATCATTGCCTCCGTCGGTTGGCCCGGTCTCCACCATGCGCTCTCGACGCAACGTCCCGCATCAGTCTGTCGCCTGAGCCGCACCCTTAGGGGGCACCGACGCAGATGGGTCGATATCGACCGCAACCCCGCCCGGCACGTGTCCGTTGAGGGTCTGAGATCGGACACCGGGAGCGGAAGGGGTGACACGTGACGGTCACCTATCCGCGGCAACACCGGCAAAAAGCCGCCGAGCCGACCAGGCGCCGCGACATCGAAGGGCTGCGCGCGATCGCGGTGCTGCTGGTGGTGCTCTTCCACGCGGGCGTCCCGGTGGTGCGCGGCGGCTTCGCCGGGGTGGACGTGTTCTTCGTCATCTCCGGCTACCTGATCACCGGGCAGCTCGTCCGCGAGCGCCGGCTGGCCCGCTTCTACGCGCGGCGCTTCCTCCGCCTGCTGCCGGCCGCGCTGCTGGTCAGCGGGGTCACGGTGGCCGCGGCGGCACGCTGGCTGCCGCCCCTGCGGACACCGGAGATCGCCGGCGACGGGCTATTCGCCGCGCTCTACGGCATCAACTACCGGCTGGCCGCCACGGGCGCCGACTATCTGTTCGCCGAGACCGCCCCGTCGCCGCTCCAGCACTTCTGGTCGCTGGCCGTGGAGGAGCAGTTCTACCTGGTCTGGCCGATGCTCTTGCTGGCCGGGTGGGCGCTGGGCCGGCGGCGCGGGGTCACCGTCGCGCTGATCGTGGTGGTGGCCGGTTCGTTCGCGGTGTCGCTGTGGCAGACCGCGGCCAACCCGACGTGGGCCTACTTCGGACTGCATACCCGGGCCTGGGAGCTGGGGGCCGGCGCGCTGCTGGCGGTGCTGGCGCCGCGCGTTCCCCGCCGGTTCGCCTCGGCGCTGAGCGGGGCGGGCCTGGTCGCCATCGCGCTGGCCGCCGTCGTTCTCGATTCACAAACCCCCTTCCCGGGGTACGCCGCCGCGCTGCCCGTGGCCGGCGCCCTGGCCGTGCTGGCCGGGGGCATCACCGCGCCGTCCGGCCTGCTCTCCGAATCGCCGCTGCAGGCCGTCGGGCGCCTCTCCTACTCCTGGTACCTGTGGCACTGGCCGTTCCTGACCATCGGCCCGGCCGCGCTGGGCGTGACCGCGACGCTGCCGGTCAAGCTCGCCCTGGCCGCCTCGGCCCTGGTCGCCGCTTCCCTGACGTACGCCATCATCGAAAATCCCCTCCGTCACCTGACCGCCCTGCGCGACCGCCCACGCCGGACCGTGGCCGCCGGCCTGGTCGTGAGCCTGCTCGCCGCGGCCGCATACCTGGCCGTGACCCGGGTCGACCGGGCGCCGGTGACCCGCTATCGCGCGCCGGTCCTGACCGCCTGGTCCGCCGAGCGCCTGGCCGCGAGGATTCCGGCGGTCCCGGCCAACCTCACCCCGTCGCTGCGTACGGCGAACAAGGACCTGCCGCGCGTCTACCCGGACGGCTGCGCGTCCGAGCTCACCGACCCGACGGTCCGGCGGCCCTGCGCGTACGGCGACGTGACCTCACCGGAGACCGTGGTCCTCTACGGCGACTCGCACGCCGCGCACTGGTTCCCGGCGCTCGAGGCGATCGCCCGCGACCGGCACTGGCGCCTGCTCGTGGTGACCAAGAACTCCTGCTCGGCCGCGGCCACCCGGATCTTCCAGGTGAAGCTCAACCGGCCCTTCAACGAGTGTGTGGCGTGGCGGCGGAACGCGTGGGCGTACATCGCCGCGCGGCGGCCGTCGCGCGTGTTCATGGCGTCGGCCGCCGTCGGAGGCACCGTGGTCGACGCCTCCGGCGTACCGCTGACCGATCCGACCTGGACCGACCGGGCCTGGCTCGCCGGCTGGGCCGAGACCACCGACCAGCTCGCGTCGAGCGGCGCCCGGCTGTTCCTCCTGGAGGACACGCCCTATCAGGCGCGACCGCCGTTGGCATGCCTGTCGCGGAACCCGGCGAACCCGCGCGCCTGCGAGGTGGCGGCGGACAGCGCGCTGCCGGGGCCGGACCGCCGCCGGGCGATCGCCGCCAAGCTGCGCACCAAGGGCGTGACCGTGATCGACCCGACGCCGTGGTTCTGCACGCCGGCCCGCTGCCCGGTCATCGTCGGGAACGTACTGGTCTTCCGCGACCCGGGCCACATGACCGCCACCTGGTCACGGCTGCTCGCGCCGCAGCTCGCCCCGCTCGTCGACTAGCGACGGCGTCACCGGCGGGAGCGGGTTGCCGCGGGCGCGGAAGGAGCGCCACAGCACGTCGGGACGGGCCAGCACGGTCGGGTGGGCCTCCATCTGCATGACCGCCTGGAACAGCTTGTTGACCTCGCGGTCGGTGGTGGTCGCCTCGACGACCTGCTGCACCATCCGGCGCCGGAGCCGGCCGAGCCACGACACCTCGGCGCCGTCCCCGGAGGTGGAGATGCCCCACGCCGCGTCCACGACGACCCTCTGCAATTCCAGGAAGGCGCGGGCCGGAGCGTCCAGATCGGGGTCCGTGCGGAGGTATTTCGCCAGGCAGGAGGCGTGCAGGGCGGCCGACGACATGCCCTGCCCGTAGATCGGGTTGAACGAGGCCACCGCGTCGCCGACCGGGACCAGCCGGGCCGGGAGCCGCTCGCAGGCGGTGTAGTCGCGGCGCCGGCTGTCCGCCTGCCGATAGGTCAGCACGTCACGGACCACCTCGCCGCTCGCCACGACCCCGAACGGTTCGGGCAGCTCGGTGCGGCAGCGCCGGACCATGTCCTCGACGGTGCGACCGGGCCGGTCGTCGCCGACCCCGGCCACCATCATGATGTAGCGGTCGCCCTCGATCGGGGTGAAGTTCGCGCCGCGCAGAAAGGCGTCGGGTGCTTGGAAGGCCAGGCCCAGGTCGACGTCGTAGCCGCCCGGCGGCCGGCGGAAGAACGCCGTGGCGTAGTTGATGCCGGTGGTCACCCGGGTCATCGGCGGCTTGTCCCAGCCGGCCTCGGCCAGCCAGCCGCTGACATTGCTGGCCCGGCCCATCGCGTCGACGACCAGGTCGGCCGGCTCTCGGCCGGTCTCCAGCCGCACACCGGTCACCGCGGTGGCGCCGAACTCGAGCCCGGTGACCCGGCCGGTGATCACCTTGACGTTCGGGACCTGGGCCAGCTCGGCGCGGACCCGGCTCTCCAGGAACGGCCGGGTCGAGGTGAGCAGGTCGAGGTCGGCGCCGGCCACCTTGGGCACACCCAGCGAGTACGACACCATGCGCTGCGTCGGCACCCGCACCGCCCCGGCCGCCACGGCCCGGTCGGCAAAACCCGGGAACCAGCGTTCGAGCTGAAGCTTCCCGCCCTCCAGCAACGCGTGCACCTGGCTGCCCTGGGGCACGCCCTGGCGCGGCTCTGCGCCCGAGACCTCGTCCCGCTCGATGATCAGGACCGTGTCGGCGTGGTCGGCGAGCACCCGCGCCGCGAGCAGCCCGGCCATGCTGCCGCCGAGCACGACGGCCGTGCCCAGGCGGGCCGGGGTGCCCGGCGGTGGCGTGGTGTCGGAGATCTCGGCGAACGTGGCGGCGGCAGACGGCATGCCTCCATTGTGGTTCACGCCGGGCGGATGTGACCCGGCCCGTGATCGAGAAGGATCCGGGTCAGCCGCCGGGTCAGCAGATCGTCCCAGGGCACGCCGGGTCGATGCCGTTCCCAGGTGGCCGCGTCCGGCAGGTACTCCAGCACCACCCCGGCCGCGCGGGCCAGGCGGAACTCCGGGCAGTCGGTGACCACCACGGTGGCCGGACCGGTCTCGCGGGCCAGCCCCGCGGTCAGCGCCCGCAGCTCCTCGACGCCGAGCCCGGCCGCCACGACCACCTCGACGGCATCCGGTCCGGGTTCCGCGGCCCGGGCCCGCCACCAGTCCCGTTCGGCCCGCGCCCCGGCCAGCTCCCAGCGCAGCCGCTCGCTCACGACCGCGGCCCCCGGCCGGTCGGCGCCGGCGAGGCGGGCGAGGCGCGCGACCCGACCCACTCGGCCGCGGCCGAGGCGCCGTTCTCGAACGCCACCTCCGCGCACCGGGACGCCAGCGCCGCCCGTACCTCCGGCCTCGCCGCGAGCGCGAGCAGGTCGGCCAGGTCGGCGGCCCGCTCGGCGCAGAGCGCCGCACCGGCCGCGGCGGCGAACCGGGCCCGCGCGAGCTGGTCGTCGGGTCCGGCGTCCTCGTCGGGTACGAACACCGTCGGCACCCCCGCCGCCAGCAGCTCGTGGTACGCGGTGTAGCCGGCCGTGGCGACGGCCAGGTCGGCCGCCCGCAACGCCCGCGCCTCGGGCTCGATGACGGTGAAGCCGGGCACCGTGGTGGTGAGGCCCCGGCACACCACGGCCGGCTCGTCGCCCAGCCCGAGCCGCTCCCGGGCCGCCGCCCGGTCGAGCAGGTCGGCCCGGTCGAGCGCGGTGATCGGCGCGACCGTGGTGACCCCCTCCCGGTCGTACACGGTCCAGCCCTCGTCGCCCGCGGTCGCGAACTCACCCGGCTCCAGCACCGCGTCGAAGGCCGCCGACCGACCGCGCCACCGCAGCCCCTGACCACGCCGCCACATCGCCGGGCGCAGCCAGAGCCAGGTCACCCCCGGATGGTCGGCGGTCGCGGCGAGGAGACCGTCCTCGGGTACGCCGTCGAGCACCACGGTGCCGATCTCGTGCACCTCGATCAGGTGACGCAGCCGGTCCCGCAGCAGCGTCTCGCGGCGCGGCCTCTTCGTCTCGGGCAGGTGCTCGATCAGCAGCGGCGCCCGCGGCAGTTCCGCCGCGCTGGTCAACAGGATCGGCGCGGCCGGCAACCGGGCGGCCACCGCGAGCAGGCGGTCGGTCATGTCGCCGACCAGCAGGACCCGGGCGTTCACACCTGGTTGAACGACACGCGAGTCTCGTACGAAACTCCCCTGCCGTAGTTGATCATTGGGTGGTGGAGGCGCGCGAACTACTCGAGGCGGCCCGGACCCCGCCGATCGTGCATCGGATCGGCGACCCGGAGCGGGTCACCAGCATCGTGGTCGCGTACTCCCCCGGACCGGAACTGATCACCTCGATCCGCTCGCTGGCCGCGCAGAGCTGGACCAACCAGGAGATCCTGCTGGTCGACGACGGGTCGCCGCACGGGCACGACCGCGTGTTCGCCGAGGCGACCGGCCTCGATCCGCGGGTGCGGCTGCTCCGGCTCGACGCCAACCTCGGCGTGTACGCCGCCCGCAACGCCGCCCTCGACCGGGCCACCGGCGACTACGTCACGTTCCAGGACCCGGACGCCTGGTCGCACCCGTCCCGGCTCGCGGTGCAGGTCGCCGCCCTTCGCGCGTCGTCGTGGGCCGGCGTCGTGGGCCGCGCGCTGCACGTGACCGGCGACCTGACCGTGACCCGCGCGCTTCGAGGCCCTTTTCTGGTACGGCGGGGCGCCGGCCGGTTCGACGAGGTCCGGCACGGCGGGGACGACGAGTACGTCGAGCGGCTGTCCCTGCCCGCCCGGCCCGACCTGCTGGCGCTGACCCGATCCGCGCCGCCGCCGCATCTCGCTCCGGCGCTGCGGTCGTACCGCTCGGCGTACCGGAGATGGCACCGCCACCCCGCCGCCTCGCCCGGCCGCCCGTGGCCCCTGCTGGAACGCCGGGGCCGGCGGGCCTACGACGTCGTGCTCGCCGCCGACTGGACCCGGCCCGACGGCGGGCTCGGCCAGTTCCACGCCCTCAAGGCCCGCGGCCTGCGCGTCGCCCTGCTGCACCTGGACGACCCGGCCCGGCTGCGGCTCGGTCCCGCCGACCTCGACCCGGCCGTCCAGCAGGCCGTCAACGACGGTGCGGCCGAGCAGGTCGACATCACCGACGACATCCGGGCCCGGCTGGTCGTGGTCCGCGACCCAGCCGTGCTGATCCATCCGCCGGACGCGCCCAGCGGCGTGCGGGCCACCCGGGTCGTGGTGGAGTCGTCCCGGTCGCCGCGCCGCTGCGTCGACGCCTCGCGCCGGCTCTTCCACGCCGAGCCGCTGCTGGCGCCGGCCGGGCCGCGCACCCGGCAGGCGCTGGCCGGGCTGCCGCTCACCCCGGTCGACCTGCCCGCGACCGTGGCGGCCGAGGACTGGCGGCTGGACCGGCGTTCCGCCGGACCCGGCCGTCCGGTGGTGGGCTGCATCGGCGGCGGCGCCGGCCTTCCGCGGGACCCGGCTGTCGACGTCAGGTTGCTGGACGGTTGTCACGGCGTACCCGGATGGTTGCGTTATCGCCCCACCGACCTGGACCAGCGCGCCTTCCTGCACCAGCTCGACTTCTACCTGCCGCTGCCGCCGCCGGCCGATCCCGATCCGGCCGTGCTGGCCGCGCTGGCCGCCGGGTGTGTGGTGCTGCTGCCACCGAGCCACCGGCCCGCGTTCGGCGACGCCGCCGTCTACACCACCGACCCGGCCGGCGCGATGACCGCGCTGCACGGAACCGATCTGACCGCGCAGCGCGACCGGGGCGTGGCGTTCGTGCGTACCCACCACCACCACGGCCGCTACGCCGCCCGGATCGAGGCCTTGACACCGTGATCGCAACCGGGCTGTTCCTGTGCTGGACAGCCTTGGGCGCTACTCACCCGTCCCGCAACTCAGAGGTCACGGCAAGGCACCTGTAGCGGCCTTCAGGCGCCCCGGAGCGGGCCGATCGGAATGCTGAACCTGGCGGACACGAGCCAGGCGCCGCACTCCGAAAGGCAGCTCACATGCGCTCGATCGTCCGCCGCCTGGCCCAGATCGCCCTCGTCCCCGCCGCCCTGTTCGGCGTGATGGCGTTGGCGACCCCGGCTCAGGCCGCGGCGCCGACGGTCGGGCAGCTGCAGGTCGACATCTTCAACGCCACCAACGTGCAGCGGGTCAAGGCCGGTTGCGCCCGGCTCCGCAACGACGCCAAGCTCGGCTACGCGGCCCGCGGCCACAGCGCCTACCAGGCCCGCACCAACAGGATGAGCCACACCGGCTCGAGCAACTCGACATTCGCCGTCCGCGCCTCCCGCGCCGGCTACGTGGGCGCCCTGTCGGAGAACGTGGCCTACGGCTACCGCACCGGCGCCGAGGTCGTGGCCGGGTGGATGAAGAGCCCCGGCCACCGCGCCAACATCGTCAACTGCCGGGCCAAGGCCGTCGGCGTCGGCGCCATCTACGCGGCCAACGGCACCCCGTACTACACCCAGGACTTCGGCACCCGCTGAGCCGTCGCAGTCTCCGGGCCCGCCCCCGCGGGCCCGACGTGGGGTAACGCCCCACGACCGCGCCCTCGCCGTCCCCCGCGGCGAGGGCGCGCTGTCTTTCCCGAGGTCACCCATCGGCGCGCGGGTTGAGAATGGTGCGCGCGGCTCCGGATCCTCGCCGACGCCGAGCGCGACACGCCCGGGCCTTCGCCCCGGCCGGCAGCGCCGCCTCGGTGTTCGCCGCCCGGCACGACAAACTCCCGGGCCTCGCGACGATCGCCCTTTCGCCGTCTCGCCCTGCCACCGTTCAGGTCAGAGGTAGGTCCCGATGGCATATCAGGCCCCGATGCCGCTTTGATGGCCGCAACGGTGGTAGGGCAAGACGGTATTGCTGGTCCCCGCCACCGCTGGCGGCTACCACTCGCGGGGGAGCGAGGCATGCGTGGGCGGCCACGTCACTTCTCGAGGGCCTCGACGATCTGCGCGGCGGCCTGGGCCTGGGTGAGGTGGGTGGTGTCGATGACCTCGGCCTCCTGGTGCAGCCAGGTGCGGGGCCGCCTCGGCGTAGGGCTCGAGGTATTTCAGGTCACAGTCGAGCCGCGTCGCCCAGGCGGTCGGCCGCCAGTCGGGCGTACGCGCCGGTGATGTGATGGTCGTCGCGGTAGACGAGGACGTTGCCGAGCACCACGGGACAGCGGGCCGCGCCCAGCCACGGGACGGGGTCGGCGAAGGACGGACCGGCGACCGATCGGACGGCGGCCCGGTGGCGAGGAACGGCAGCCCGGCGTGGCCCAGGACGACGAGCAGGACGGCCAGCGCGCGCAGGCCCTCGATGTCCGGGCGGAGAGCAGGGGCCGCCGGCGGCGCTACCGGGCGACGGAGGAGGAGGCGCGGCACAGCACCGTCCAGCCGCCCGCCGACGAGGGGGACGCCACGAAACCGTCGAGGTTCCCCTGGCGGGGCACCGGCGTGGCCGCCGCCACGACCACCCCGTCGGCCGCGAGCCGGCGGCCGAGCACGTGCAGCGCCGGCGGCAGCGGGTCGGGGCCGGGGCCGTCGACCAGCAGCAGGCCGATGTCGGTGAGGCCGGCCAGGGCGTCCACGTCGTACCAGTCCGCGGTCCGGCCGTCCCAGGCCAGCTCGGCCGGTGGCACCCGCAGCACCTCGATGCCGGTCAGGTCGTGGGCCAGCAGGTCGGCGCGCAGGCGGTCGGCCCGGGTGGCGTCGTGTTCGACCACGACCAGGCGGCCGCCGTGCTCCGCCGCGTACCCCAGCCAGACGGCGACCGGCCCCGCGCCCAGCGCGACCGTCAGACCGGGTTTGCGGCCGCGGGTCAGGTGGAGCAGGCCGAGCAGGTCGGAGGGGGCCGGCCCGGACTCCGGCAGGGGCATCGGGGCGCGCGGCGCGATCGTCCGGGAGAGCTGGATCACGGCGTTGAGCTCACGGTTCTGGGCGCGCAGCAACGTCTCGGCGCCGCCGGGGGTGAGGCGGTCGAGGCGGGCGATGGTGCCGGTCAGCTCGAGGTGCCGGTCGCCGGCCTCCAGCCGTTCCTTCTCGACCGCGGCGACCACCCGGCGCTGCACCTGATCGAGGATGTCGCGCAGCTCGCCGAGGGACGCACGCTGGGCGTCGTGCTGGGCGGTGGTGCGGCGATGCAGGCGTACGGCCACCGCGAGCACCGCCGTCAGCAGGGCGGCGAGCAGTGCGGTGGCGATCGGCGTACGCCCGGACAGCGCCGCCACCACCGCGCCCGCCCCGGCCAGGGCCGCGACGGCCACCCCGATCGTGTGCGGCGGCAGTCGCAGCAACCGCCGGACCAGCTCGTTCATCGGCAACCTTCCACGGTGAGGGCGAACTGCTCCGGCCGGTGCGCCTTGGCCACGACCTGACGGGCCCGGCGGCTCTGCTCGGCGAACAGGGCCGGGTCGGCGGCGTACCGGCGGATCAGGTCGGGCACGGCCTCCGGCTCGGCATAGATCGCGGCGTCGCCGTAGAGCGCCGCCGACCGCTCCGGCAGCACCACGACGCACCCGGCGGCCGCGGCTTCCAGCGCGGGGCGCGAGAAGGTTCCGGCCGCCGCCGGGCCGGGCACGTGCAGGTAGAAGTCGAGCTGGTGGAGGAACGCTTTCGGCGCCACGGCGCCGGCCGGGAAGATCAACCACGAGGTGGGTACGCCCGGAGCGCTCGTTCCCGGCGGCCCGTCGGCCAGCCGCAGCCGGACGTCCATGTCGGACAGCCGCCCGAGCACGCCGATCGGGCCGGCCGCCTCGGTGTCGCACAGGTCGGCCCCGGCGATCGGCCGGTCCGCGGTGGCGCCGGCGCGGGTGGCGACCCAGCCGTCCGCGTCGATGATCGCGGGCAGGTCCCGTTCGGCGATCGGCAGGTCGGGGTCGGCCGCCCGGAGGGCCGCGCGCACCCCGGGGTCGCGCGGCCACCACACGGCCGTCAGGTCGAACACCCGGCGTACCCGGGCCGTGCAGGTCCTGGTGTCGTAGTGGCCCTGAGGGGCGCGATCGGCGACCACGAGCACCCGCCCGGCCCGCAGCTGGGCCGGTTCGTCGGCGGCGAACTGCAGCACCGCCGCCTGACGCACCAGCAGGAGTTCGGCCGTGCACGCGTCGCTCAGCCCGACCTGGTCGGCGACACCGGCGTCGACCAGGCCCTGGATCGCGGCGCAGAGCGGGAGGCGGCGCCGGTACGCGGCCCGGAACGTGTCCTGCTGCACGATCCCGACGCGCATGCCGGCGTTGCGCAAGGCCCGGATCTCGTCGACGGCCGAGCGGACCGGGCCGGTCGCGAACCGCCAGTCACCGGCCAGCACCACGTCGTACGCGGCTCTCCTGGCCTCGGTCCTCGGCTGTTCCCGAGGCCGGACCAGCGCCAGCGGCTCGGCCACATGGTGGATCCGCCCCGCCACGGCCGACCGCCGGAACAGCAGCGACGACGCCTCGATCCGCCCGGTTCGCAGGCCGGCCCGGGTGAACAGCAGATCGTCGGTCACCGGGAGACCGTCCGAGGTGGTCGCCACCACCTCCGGGTCGCACATCGGCGCCATCTGGCGTTCCAGCCGGCGCGGATGCGCCCACCCGGCCGGGTCCTGGAAGGCGACGAAGTCACCGGTGGCCACGGCCAGCGCTTCCTCCCGGGTGCGGGCCAGCCGGATGGTGTCACCCATCGCCGCCGCCCGGCGCAGGGCCGGGTCGACCTCGGCCGCGATCAGGATCACGTCGAGGTCGGGCCAGGTCTGACCGAGGATCGAGCGGATCGCCGTCAGCAGTTCCGGGCCGCTCCTCCGGACCGGGATCACCACCGAGATCGGCTGGGTCGCCGCGATCTTCGCCGGCGGCGTGGCCGGCACGAGCCGGTCGAACGGCGGCACCGAGGTGTTGCCGTCGAGGATCGGCCCCGGCGCCGGGAGCAGCGCGCCGAACGCTTCCAGCCACGGCCCGACCGGCCGGTCGGCGACGAACGGGTTGGCCAGGTCGGCCTCGATCGCGGCGCGCACCTCGGGCCGGATCCTCCGGTAGCGCCGCAGCAGCCCCGGCACGGCCGCCGGTCCGGCCCAGACCAGGGTCAGCTGGGCGTGCAGCCCCTGATGCGCGGCCGAGAGCGCGCGGGGACCGAGCAACGTGTAGAGCGCCAGGGCGTCGGCCCGGTCGGCCGGTCGAAGGTCCTGCAACGCGATCGTCTGGGCCAGGGTGGCGAGCATCGCCCGGCGCGGCCGCACCCGCCGCAGCCAGCGCCGGTCCCCGGCCCGGGCCGCCGCGAGCAGATCGTCGAGGCCGGCCCCGGCCGCGCGGGCGAGCAGATGCCGCGCGTCAACCGACCGTTCCCGCACGGCGGTAGCGCCGACCGCCGCCCGCAGCGATGGCCCCATCGCCGTGACGTGGTCGTCGAGCAACTCGGCCGCCTGCACACCTGCCCAACGCCCGCGACCACCCCGAGGTGATGCTCACCCGGTCAGACCGCGTCCAGCACCGCCGCCTCCACGCGGGCTCGCGCGTCCTCCTCGGACCAGTCGCCGACCAGGTAGAACGCGTCGACCACGTCGCCGCCCAGGGTCGAGATGCGGGCGGCGCGCAGCACCGCGCCGGTGTCGTCCAGGGCGGTCGCCACGCGGTAGAGCAGGCCCGGCGAGTCGGCCGCGCGCAACTCCAGCACCGAGGCGTCGGTGGCGATGTCGCGGTGCCACACCACCCGCGGGGACGCCGCGTGGCCACGGGCGCTCATCGCGCGGGCGCGCACCCGCTGGGTCACCGACACGTCGCCCGCGGCCACCCGGCGCAGGTCAGCGGCCAGGGCCACCGGGTCGTACGGGGAGCCGTACCGCGGCTGGGTCAGGAACGAGACGATGGCCCGGCCGTCCGCGCTGGACGCGTCCGCGCCGAGCACCTCCAGCCGGTGCATGGCCAGACAGGCGGTCACCGCGGCGAGCAGGCCCTGGCGGTCGGCCGCGGCCACCGCCACCCGGTCGCCGTCCAGGTGCACCGCGGGCAGGTCGCCGCTGAGCAGCTCGGGGTCGGGCCGCGGCGGGGCAGGCAGCGCGCCGCTGTCCAGCGCGGTGCGCACCTTGGCCACCAGGTCGGCGATCAGCCGGCCCTTCCAGTCGGACCAGGCGGCCGGGCCGGTGGCGTGCGAGTCGGCCCGGGCCAGCGCGTGCAGCAGGTCGAGGGTGGCGACGTCGCCCACCGCCGCGGCCACCGAGGAGATGGTCACCGGGTCGGACAGGTCGCGGCGGGTGGCCACATCCGGCAGCAGCAGGTGCAGCCGGACCAGCTTCTCGATGGTCGCCACGTCCTCCGGCGGCAGGCCGATCCGGGTGGCGATCTCACCGGCCACCGGGGCGCCGACCACGCTGTGGTCGCCGTCCAGCCCCTTGCCGACGTCGTGCACGAAGGCGCCGATCAGCAGCAGGTCGGGGCGGTCCACCTCGCGGGCGTAGGCGGTCGCCTCGTACGCGGCCTGCACCAGATGGCGGTCCAGGGTGAAGCGGTGCACCGGGTGATGTTGCGGGAGGCTGCGCATCCGGGCCCACTCGGGCAGCCAGGCGTCGATCAGCCCGTATCGGTCGCAGGTCTCCCAGGTGGGCAGCAGGCCGGCGCCGGAACCGAGCAGCGAGACCAGCGCGGCGCGGGCGGCCGGTGGCCAGGGGGCGGGCAGCGGCGGGCTGAACGCGGCCAGCCATTCGCAGGTGGCGCGGGCGATGGGCAGGCCCACGGTGGCGGCCGCGGCGGCAACGCGCAGGGAGAGGCTGGGGTCGGGCACCGGGCCGATCGCGGTCCGCGCGAGCACCAGCTCACCGTCCTGCTCGACCACGTCACGGGCGATCGGGCGACGGGCCGGCTTTCCGGGCGGCATACCTCGCCGACGCCCGCTGCGCAGCCGGTCGGCGGCCCGCCAGGCGTCCTCCAGCGCGTACGCGACGGTCCGGGCGTCACCGGCGACCCGGCGCAGCAGCGCGTCACCGTCGTCCAGGTCGAGCATCTCGGCGACCGTGCCACGTTCCTGCGCGACCAGCCGGTCGACCCGCCGGCCGACCGCGATGTGCAGCGCGTCCCGGGTGTCGAGCAGGCGCAGGCCGGCCGCCCGGACCGCGGGGCGCATGGTGTCGGCGATCCCGGCCCGGCCGATGCCCCGCAGCACGGTCACGTCGCGCAGGCCGCCGGCCGCCTCCTTCAGGTCGCCCTCGAGCAGGAAGGCGAGTTCGCCGTGCTGGGCCCAGCGCGCCTGGGTGAGGTCCTTGAGCTGGGGCATCAGGCGGACCGCGGTGCGCCGCCACTGGTCGCCGGCCGCGCCGATCAGCTCGGCCGAGAGCCGGGTGTCACCGGCGACGTGCCGGGCGTCGAGCAGGCCCAGCGCCACCTTCACGTCGTCGTGCCCGACCGAAAGAGCTTCGGGCAGGGTACGGACGGAGTGATCGAGACCGAGCTTGGCGTCCCAGATCGGGTACCAGAGCCCGGCGGCGATCCGGTCGATGCCGGCCTGCCCGTCGTGCAGCAGGACCAGGTCGAGGTCGCTGTGTGGCGCGCAGTCGCGCCGGCCGAGGCCGCCGACCGCGAGCAGGCTGACCCCGGGCAGATGGCTGGGGAACAGGTCGCCCAGCCAGGTGTCGAGCGCCGCCGCCCGCTGTTCACGGGCGGCGGCGCCGATGTTGTCACCCAAGGTGATCAGATGCTCAGAGCGCGTCGAGGCCGCGCTCGCCGGTACGTACCCGGATCACGTCCTCGACGGCCGTGACCCACACCTTGCCATCACCGATCTTGCCGGTCTTGGCCGCGGTGACCACCGCGTCCACGACCTTGTCCACGTCGATCTCGTCGGTCAGCACCTCGACCTTGATCTTCGGCAGGAACTCGACGGTGTACTCGGCCCCCCGGTACACCTCGGTGTGGCCCTTCTGACGTCCGTACCCCTGCACCTCGCTCACGGTGAGGCCGGCGACGCCGAGCGCGTGCAGAGCCTCCTTCACCGCGTCGAGCTGGTACGGCTTGATGACCGCGGTCACCAGCTTCATGCTCAGTCCCTCCATCGCCATAAGAGAAGTTAACCGGCAACCTTCTGGCTGACGTCGGCCTTACCGTCAGCGTCCACTGCCTCGGACTTGCCGATTCCCGCCATGGCGAAGGCGCCACCGCCGCCGGAGCCGCCGGAGGGCGTGAAGTCGTACCCGGTCTCGCCGTGGTCGGCGATGTCGATGCCACCGACCTCGGCCTCCTCGCTGACCCGGAAGACCTTGATGGCCTTGAGGATCAGCGCGATGACGGCCGCGATCACGAACGAGTACACGGTGACCGCCGCGCTGCCGACGAACTGCTTCCACAGCTGGGTGAGGCCGCCGCCGTAGAACAGGCTCTCGTTCGCGGCCAGGGCGTTCACCTGGGTGGTGGCGAAGAAGCCGATGCCCAGCGAGCCGATCCAGCCGCCGACGAAGTGCACGCCGACGACGTCGAGCGAGTCGTCGTAGCCCAGCTTGTACTTCAGGCCCACGGCCAGCGCGCAGACGACGCCGGCGATGATGCCCAGCAGGGCGGCCGGCAGCGGGGCGATGAAGCCACACGCCGGGGTGATGGCGACCAGGCCGGCGACCGCGCCGGAGGACGCGCCGACCAGGGTCGGCTTGCCGTCCCGCAGCCACTCCACGATGACCCAGCCCAGCAGGGCGGCGGCCGTGGCGACCTGGGTGTTCACGAAGGCGACGGCGGTGACGCTGTCGACGGTCAGCTCGGAGCCGGCGTTGAAGCCGAACCAGCCGAACCACAGCAGGCCGGCGCCCAGCGCGACGAACGGCACGTTGTGCGGGCGCATGTTCTCCCGCGGCCAGCCGATCCGCTTACCGAGCACCAATGCGACGCCGAGAGCCGCCGCACCGGCGTTGATGTGCACCGCCGTGCCACCGGCGAAGTCGAGCGCGCCGAGCTTGGCGCCGATCCAGCCACCGCCCCAGACCCAGTGCGCGACCGGGACGTAGACCAGGGAGAACCAGCCCAGCGCGAACAGGATCCAGCCGCCGAACTTGAGGCGGTCGGAGAGCGAGCCGCTGATCAGGGCGACCGTGATGATGGCGAACATCATCTGGAAGACCATGAAGACGTACGTCGGGATGCCGGTGCCGGTGTCGCCGAGCATCCACTCGTCGCCGATCCAGCTGGTGCCGGTGCCGAAGTACTGGCTGAAACTACCGATGATGTTGTTGGCGCCCTCGGACTCGTTCGAGCCGAAGGCCAGGGTGAAGCCGTAAAGAACCCACAACACTGAGATGAGCCCGATGGACGAGAAGCTCATCATCATCATGTTGAGCACGCCCTTGGACCGGTTGAGGCCACCGTAGAACAGCGCCAGACCGGGTGTCATGAGCAAAACGAGCGCAGACGACAGGAGCAACCATGCGGTGTTACCGGTGTTGACCTCCACGCTGCCTCCTCTCGGATAGGTGTCCTCCCGCACGGCCCACTGGCGTCATCGCCGCGTGTGCCGGTTCGGGCGGAAGCTTTCCGGGGGGCTGTTTCGAGCACGGTCAACCCGCGATTTCCGGGGTGTGACGGGTTGTTTCCGGCGTGTGAAGAAACCCTCACAGGTACTGCGGCAAATCGGATGCTACTGGCATAATCCGGCCGCTCGGGGGTTAACGCAGGGCGTACTCGAGGGTGTGTCGTTCGTAATCGAGCAGACGCAGATCGCGCATCGGACGGCGCAGATGACCTTTGTGAACGATGCGCACGAAGGCCGGGTCGCCGGCCGCGGCCATCCGCCGGATGCCCTCGACGTGGTCGACGATCCGCTTCCGGATGGTGCGGACCAGGCGGTGCCGGTCACGCGGGATCAGGCCGTACGCGTCCGCGAACATCCGCAGCCGGCGCGGCCGGTTCGGCCGCTTCCAGCCCAGCGTGTACGAGTCGCGGTCGCTGAACAGCGGCACCCAGGTCCAGGCGGCGTAGGCCACGTCGTAGATCCGGGCGCCCGGCGAGGCCAGGTCGAAGTCGATCAGCGCCAGGGTGCCGTCGGGCCGCCAGACCACGTTGTGCGGGGCGGCGTCGTGATGGCAGACCACCTCGGCGTCGGGCGGCGGCGGCCCGAACGAGCGCCACACCGAGCCCGGCGGCGGCTGAAAGCCGTACTGAGCGTCGTGAAACATCCGCAACATGGTCGCCACGGTGGTCAGCGCCTCGTCGGTCACCCAGTGGGGTGCGAGCGGGTATTCGCCGCACTCGCCGTCGAGATACGACAGGACCTCGCGACCACGGTCGTCCATGCCGAGCGCGTGCGGTGAGCCGGTGAAGCCGACCCGCTGCAGGTGATTGAGCAGGGAGTGCACGGCCGGGGTCCACGGGCCCGCGTTGCGCCGGACGGTGTCGCCGGCCCGGGACACCGTGCTGACGTTCCCGCCGTGCAGGGGGATCTCACGCACGGGATCCTGCGTCACCCACGACCTCCCGCCCTTGTCCGACATCCGTCCACCTGAAGATTCGAGACTACCCGTCGCTCCCAAGAAGGGCCTCGACGAACGCCGCCGGCTCGAACGGCGCCAGATCGTCCGGGCCCTCGCCGAGACCGATGAGCTTGACCGGGATGCCCAGTTTGCGCTGCACGGCGATGACGATGCCGCCCTTCGCCGTACCGTCCAACTTCGTCAGCACCACTCCGGTGACGTCCACCACCTCGGTGAACACCCGCGCCTGCTCCAGGCCGTTCTGCCCGGTGGTCGCGTCCAGGATCAGCAGGGTCTCGTCGACCGGCCCGTGCTTCTCCACCACCCGCTTGACCTTGCCCAGCTCGTCCATCAGGCCGACCTTGTTCTGCAGCCGGCCGGCGGTGTCGATCAGCACCGTGTCGACGCCCGAGTCGATGCCCCGCTTGACCGCGTCGAAGGCCACGCTGGCCGGGTCGCCGCCCTCGGGCCCCCGGACCGTCTCGGCGCCGACCCGCTCACCCCAGGTGGCGAGCTGCTCGGCGGCGGCGGCGCGGAACGTGTCGGCCGCGCCGAACAGCACGGTCCGGCCGTCGGCGATCAGCACCCGGCCGATCTTTCCGCAGGTGGTGGTCTTGCCGGCGCCGTTGACGCCGACCACCAGGACCACGGCCGGGCGCCCGTCGTGCGGGGCGGTCCGCAGGCTGCGGTCGAGGTCGGGCTCGAGGGCGTCGGTCAGTTCCTCGACCAGCTGCTGACGGACCTCCGCGACGGTCCGGGTGCCGAGCACGCGGACCCGCTCGCGGAGCCGGGCCACCAGCACCTGCGTCGCCTCGACACCGACGTCGGCGGTGATCAGGCTGTCCTCGATCTCCTCCCAGGCGTCCTCGTCCAGGTGGTCGCGGGACAGCACGGCCAGCAGGCCGCGGCCGAGCGCGTTCTGCGAGCGGCTGAGCCGGGCCCGCAGCCGCACCAGCCGCCCCGCGGTCGGCAGCGGCGTCTCCACCACGGCGGCCGGCGGCGTCTCCGCCTCGACGGGCGCCTCCACCGGCGCGGTCTCCACCGGCCCGGTCTCGGCCGACTCGCCCTCCGCCGGCCTGGTGATCACCTGCGTGTCGGGCTTGGTGATCGTCGGCGCCGCCGGCGGGGGCACCTGCTTGCGCCGCATCCGGGGCACGACCAGCCCCACCGCGCCGACAACCAGCACCACCAGCAAGATCACCGCGACGATCACGTATTCCATGCCCAAAGCCTGACAGATCCGCGACCGCCGCGTGTCACACCCCCACCGCTGACCCGCTTCCGGGCCGAGCCGGCAATCTCCACTCGAGAAGCACATCCCGAAGATCGGCCGGAAGACAGCGCAGGGCGCCGTATCCTCCGTCACCCCACGTGACGACTTCCGCGCTGTTAGGTGACCGTCGCCCAGCTGGATGCCGGCATCGGCAGACGCCTCGGCGCCCTACTCGCCGGTCACGCCGTCGATGCGCTCGCGCAGCAGGTCGGCGTGGCCGTTGTGGCGGGCGTACTCCTCGATCAGGTGGAGGTAGACCCAGCGGACGTTGAAGGTCGTGTCGTTGCGGGTGAAGGTCTGGTTGAGCGAGAGGCCGGCCGCCACGGCGCGGACCTTGTCGAGTTCGGCCAGGTGGTTGGCGTAGTCGGCCTCGGCGTCGGCGTCGCCCACGTCGTCGAAGTCGCCGTCCGGGTTGGCCTCGGAGCAGTAGAACATGTCGAGGTCTTCGTGGGCCGCGCCCCGGCGGAACCAGCCCCGCTCGACCTCGGTCAGGTGCCGGATCAGGCCGAGCAGGGACATGCTGGACGGGTCGGTCGCGTGCTGCTTGAGCTGGCCGGCGGTCAGGCCGGCGCATTTCGTCAGCAGGGTGGCACGGTGGTAGTCGAGGAGGCTCTCGAGCATCGTGCGCTCGTCGCCGGCCTTGGCCTTGTGCTGCCGGTCCACAACCGGCGCCGTCCAGGTGGTCATGACCGCCAGCCTATGGCCAAGGTCAGTCGCCGGTCACTCCGTCGATGCGCTCGCGCAGGAGGTCGGCGTGGCCGTTGTGGCGGGCGTACTCCTCGATCATGTGCAGGTAGACCCAGCGGAGGCTGATCGCCGGCGCCCGGCTCGTGGCGAACTCGTGCTCCAGCGGCAGCCCGGCCGCCGCCTGCCGGGCCAGGTCGACCTCGGCCTGGAAGGTGGCGAAGTCGGACTCGGCATCGGCGTCACCCACGTCGTCGAATTCGCCGTCCGGGTTGGTCTCGGTGCCGAACAGCCTGGACACGTCCTGGCCGGCGGCGCGGGTGCGGAACCAGCTGCGCTCGACCTCGGCCATGTGGCGCACCAGGCCCAGCAGGGTCAGGTTGGAGGGCTCGACCGCCGCCTGCTTCAGCTGGTCGGCGGTCAGGCCGGCGCATTTGCCCAGCAGGGTCTGGCGGTGCCAGTCGAGCCAGCCCTCGAGCATGGCGCGCTCGTCGCCGGTCATCGGCTCGGACTGTCGATCAACGGGGGGTGCGATCCAGTTAGTCATCGCGGCTCATCCTGCCGCTCGCCACGGCGGCGGGCGACCGAGTTTCAGCGATGTAGCTCGACGCTCGCCACCTCGAAGAGGGTGCCGTCGGGACTCGTACCCTCGATGGTCATCTCGGCGTGCCGGCCGCGGTGCCGCAACGTGCTCACCGCGTTGCCGAAGTACGGCCCGGCCAGCCGCGCCCAGCTCAGCGCCGGCTCGGCCACCCCGGCGCCCTTGGCCATGCCGCGAGTGCTCCGCGCCGCGGCCCGGGACCAGCTGAACCGCATCAGTGGGCGCATGAAGGCCGGCACCTGGTTGTGGATGGGCGAGCAGGTGAGCTGGTGGACCGGCGTGGTCACCCGCGGGCCGAGGTCGGCCTTGGCCACGTACGAGTGGTGGACGTCACCGGACAGCACGCTGATCGTCTCGGGCGCGCGGTAGGCCCCGCTCAGCCCGACCCGGTGGACCGGCGCGCCCTCGCCACCCTCGCCCAGCCGCCGGAACAGCTCGGCCAGCGCCCCGAACGACTTCTGGAAGGCGGCCCAGTGTTCCAGGTCGACCATCCGGCGCAGACGCTCGGCGGCGCCGCTGCGGCGGCGGTTCGGCGAGTCGGCGCTCTGCTCGTTCCACGCCTCGAGGTGGTGGATCGCCGGCGGCATCAGCCACGGCAGCGACGAGCCGACGACCAGGTGGTCGTAGTACCCGTGGGCCTGGTCGACGAACCAGTTCCACTCCGGCGCCGGCAGCATCTCGCGCCCGCCGCGGACCAGCACCCGGTTGCAGCGGTTGTCGAGCATGACCAGGCGGGTGCGACCCAGATCAAGGGCGAAGCTCCATTGGTACGGGCGGTCGGTGTTGTCGGCCGAATCCGGCTGGTCCACCGCGAGCCCGAAGTCGTGCAGCAGGTCGGTGGCGTCGTCGACGGTCGTCACCTTCTGGAGCAGGGGGTCGGCGGCCAGCTGGTCGGGGCTCAGGTTGCCGAGATGTTGATAGACCCAGTACGACGCCAAGCCGGCCGAGATCCGCTCCCGCCACCAGCCCTCCTCGGCCATCTCGGCGCGCCACGACGAGGACGTGTTCCAGTCGTCGATGATCTCGTGGTCGTCGAAGATCATCACGCTCGGCACGGTCGCGAACAGCCACCGCACCTCGGGGTCGCGCCACGACTCCAGGTAGAGCTTGGTGTACTCGTCGAACGACACCACCTCGTCGTCCGGGCCGTGGAAGCCGGCCGCGCGGCGGCGCTTGAGGAACTTCCGGACCTTGGCGGTCGGCTTGTCCGCGTACACCTGGTCGCCGAGCAGCACGATCAGATCCGGTCGCAGCTCGGGGTTCAGCGGGTCGGTCATCAGGCGGCGGGCGTACGCGTCGAGCGCGTCCGGCGGCAGCTTGCGGGCGGTCGCGTGCGGGGTGGCCTCGCGGCAGGACCCGAAGATCAGCCTGACCGGGTGCTCGGCGTCGTCGGCCGGGCGGGTGCGGATGAAGGACTTCGGGTACGGCGAGTCGGTCAGTGGCCACACCTCGCGCCCGTCGAGCGTCACCGTGTACGGGTGGTCGGCGTCCGGGAGCAAGCCCTCGACCACCACGATCGCGTAGTGGTGGCCGTACGCGGAGAAGGTCGGCGCGGAGCCGGAAGCCCCACCCTCGGCCGCGACCCGCACGAACGAGGGCTCTGTGGTCTCCACCCAGACGGTCGCGCGGTTGCCCACGACCCGTCGGAGGACCGGCCCGATGAGCAGGTGCGCCGTCACGGGCCCCAGTCTTCCTATCGATCTTGATTTCCGCCAGCGGGCAATCGGGTTCGTCAGAGGCCGAGGGCGGGGCGGAGGTAGCCGAAGTCCCGGCGGGCCGTCCAGCGCAACGCCACCATCTTGGCCGCCCGGGCGGCTCGGATGACGCGGTCGTCGTCGTCCACCACCATCACCCACGGCGGCTCGGTGGCCAGGGCCTCGGCGGCCTGGGCGAAGAACTCCGGGGCCGGCTTGTGGATCTTCAGCTCCCACGAGCTGAGGATCACGTCGAACTCGTCGGCCAGCCCGAGCGACGCCAGGTCGGCACGCAACCGGTCGGTGGCGTTGGTGGCCAGGCCGACCGGGCGGCCGGCGGCTCGCACCTCGCGTACGAAATCGAGAACCTCTTGATCGACGGCGCCGCGGTGGGTCTGCCACTCGGCCACCGCCACGGCGGCCTCGGCCGGCGGGAGCGGGAGGCGGGACGCGACCAGCTCCATCCACTGTGCGTCGGTGATCTCGCCGGCCACCGCGGGGCGATAGAGCTCCCAGGTCATCGCGGTGCGCAGCAGCAACCCGGGTTCGAGGCCGTACTTCTCCTCGACCGCCCGGGGCACGGCCGGATCCCAGTGGCGCAGCACGCCGTCCAGGTCGATGAGCAGGGCCTGGGCCGGCTTGCGCAGCACGCTGACTACTCCTCGGTTTCCTTCTTGAGCCGCTGGCTGATCACCTGGGTCACACCCGCGCGCATGGTCACGCCGTAGAGGGCGTCGGCGACCTCCATGGTGCGCTTCTGGTGCGTGATGATCAGCAGCTGGCTCTTCTCCCGCAACTGCTCGAAGAGCGTAATCAGGCGGCCGAGGTTGACGTCGTCCAGGGCCGCCTCGACCTCGTCCATGATGTAGAAGGGCGAGGGGCGGGCCCGGAAGATCGCGCAGAGCATGGCCACCGCGGTCAGCGAGCGCTCGCCACCGGAGAGCAGCGACAGCCGCTTGATCTTCTTGCCCGGCGGCCGCGCCTCGACCTCGACGCCGGTGGCCAGCATGTCCTCGGGGTCGGTCAGCACCAGCCGGCCCTCGCCGCCCGGGAACAGCACCTGGAAGACGACCTGGAACTCGCGGGCGGTGTCCTCGAACGCGGTGGTGAACACCTCGAGGATCCGGTCGTCCACGTCCTTGACCACGGTCAGCAGGTCCTTGCGGGTGGCCCGGAGGTCTTCCAGCTGGTCGGAGAGGAATTTGAAACGCTCTTCCAGCGCGGCGAACTCCTCCAGCGCCAGCGGGTTGACCTTGCCCAGCAGGGCCAGCTCGCGCTCCGCCTTGTTGGCCCGCTTCTCCTGCGTCGGCCGGTGGTACGGCACCGGGTCGGGCATCGGCTCGCCGGCCGACTCGGCCGCGTTCACCTCGGCCTGGGTCGGCGGCACCCACTGGTCCGGCCCGTACTCACTGACCAGCGTGTCCACGTCCAGCGAGAAGTCCTCGGCGGCCTTGGCCTCGAGCTGCTCGATGCGCATCCGCTGCTCGGCGCGGGCCACCTCGTCGCGGTGCACCTCGTTGGTGAGCCGCTCCAGCTCGGACACCAGGCGCTTGGCGCCGGCCCGGACCTCCTGGAGCTCGGCCTCGCGCTGGGTCCGCGCGCGGGCCAGCTCGTCGCGCACCTCGACCGCGGCCTCCAGCGAGACCACCACCCGGCGCATCGCGTGGGCGGCGCCGATCGCGACGGCCTTGGCGATCTCGGCGCCGCGGGCCCGTGCCGCCCGGCGGGCCGCGGCGCGTTCCCGGGCCTGCTTCTCCTGGTTGGCCTGGCGGAGCAGGGAGTCGGCGCGGCCGGAGATCGACGCGACCCGCTCCTCGGCGGTACGGACGGCCAGCCGCACCTCCATCTCGTTCTGCCGCGACTGCGGAACCATGCCGGCCAGCATGTCGCGTTCCTCGGTGGACGGCTCCTCGTCGATCGGGGAGTCCTCGGCCAGCCGCAGCCGCTCCTCGAGCTCGTCCAGCCCGGCCAGGTCCTGATCGCGGTTGGCCTGCGCGCGCTGGAGGGACGAGCCGAGGCGCTCGGTCTCGGCCTTCGCCGAACGGGCCGCCGCGCCCAGCTCGGCCAGGCGGCGGGCGGCGGCGTTGCGCTCGCCTTCCGCGGCCCGCTTGGCGGCGGCCGCCACGTTCACGCGTTCCTTGTGCTCGGCCACCTCGGCCCGGGCCTCGCCCAGCCGGTCCTTGAGCTCCCCGATGGACTGCTCGGCGGCCTCCCGGTTGGCGCGGGCCTCGTCGACCGCGGCCTGCACCTCGATGTAGCTGGTCTGCTTGCCGGAGCCACCGGCGGCCGAGTAGGCGCCCAGCACGTCGCCGTCCGGCGTGACCGCGCGCAGCTCGGCGTTGGCCGCCACCAGCGCGGTGGCCGCCGCCAGGTCGGGCACCAGCACGACGTCACGCAGCGTGTGGTTGAGCGCGGGGCGGATGGAGTCGGGGCACCCGACGACGTCCGGCGCCCAGATCGCGCCATCGGGCAGGGCCGGGCGCAGCGAGTCGAGCGACCCCTGCATGCCGGGCGCGGCGGGACCGCCGACCACCAGCGCGGCCCGGCCGGCGTCGGCGATCTTGAGCGTACGCATCGCCTCGACGGCCTCGTCGACACCGGCCAGCGCGACCGCGTCGGCCAGGCTGCCCAGCGCCGCGGCCAGCGCCGCCTCATGTCCGGGCCGCACGGTCAGCATCGAGGCCAGGCTGCCCAGCAGGCCCGGGACCTGGTCGGCCTTGCCGAGCAGCGCGCCGGCGCCGTCCTTGCGCTTCAACCCGAGCGCGAGCGCCTCTTCCCGTGCCTTCCAGCTGGCCGCGTCCTTCTCGGCGGCCCGCTCGGCGTCGGACAGCTCCTTGACCACCGCGGCGGCGCGATCATGCGCGGCCACCGCCTCGTCGTGCCGGGCGTCCAGGTCGGCGTTGTCCCGATCGGCCTCGGTCGACTCGGCCGACACCTCGTCGACGGCGGCCTGCGCGGCCTCGGCCCGCTGCAAGGCGTCGGTGTGGGCGGCGGCGAGCCGCTCGATCTCCTCGCCGGCGCTGCTCGCCCGGGCCCGGGACGCGTTCACCTGCCCGGTCAGCTTGGCGAGGCCCTCACGCCGGTCGGCGATTGCTTTCGCGGCGGTACGCAGGGAGTTCTCCGCCGCGGCGAGCTGCCGTTCCAGCTCCTGCCGATGTTCGACCGCCTCGGCCAGCCGCATCTGGTCCTCGGTCAGCGCCTCGCGCAGCTCTTCTTCCTGCTCGCGGACCCGCTCGGCCTCGGCGACCAGCTGCTCGGGGTCGCGGCCGGGACGCTCGTCCTCGGGCGCCGCCGACAGGTGCCGCAGGCGCTCGCCGGCCAGCTGCTCGGTCGACCGGAACCGCTCCTGCAGGGCGGACAGCTTGTACCAGGTGTCCTGGGCGGCCTGGAGCAGCGGCGCGTCCTCGGCGTGGGCCAGCTCGAGGTCGGCCAGCATCCGCTGGACCTCGCGGTTCTCCGCCTCGACCTGCTGGCGGCGGTCCCGCATGGCCGACTCGTCGGCGATCTCCTTGTCCAGGGTGGTGCGCAGCGTGTGCAGGTCGTCGGCGAGCAGCCGGAGCCGGGCGTCGCGCAGGTCGGCCTGGATGCCGGCCGCGCGCCGGGCCACCTCGGCCTGCTTGCCCAGCGGCTTGAGCTGGCGGCGCAGCTCGGCGGTGAGGTCGTTGAGCCGGTTGAGGTTGGTCTGCATCGCGTCGAGCTTGCGGATCGCCTTTTCTTTCCGCTTCCGGTGCTTGAGGACACCGGCCGCCTCCTCGATGAAGGCGCGACGATCTTCCGGCTTGGCGTGCAGCATCGCGTCGAGCCGGCCCTGGCCGACGATGATGTGCATCTCGCGGCCGATGCCCGAGTCGCTGAGCAGCTCCTGGATGTCGAGCAGGCGGCAGGAGCTGCCGTTGATCTCGTACTCGCTCTCGCCGGAGCGGAACATCCGGCGGCTGATCGACACCTCGGTGTAGTCGATCGGCAGGGCGCCGTCGCCGTTGTCGATGGTCAGCGTCACCTCGGCCCGGCCGAGCGGGGCCCGACCGGCCGTGCCGGCGAAGATGACGTCCTCCATCTTGCCGCCGCGCAGCGCCTTGGCTCCCTGCTCACCGAGCACCCAGGCGATGGCGTCGACGACGTTGGACTTGCCGGAGCCGTTGGGACCCACCACACAGGTGATTCCCGGCTCCAGCCGCAGCGTCGTGGCGGAGGCGAAGGACTTGAAGCCCTTGACCGTCAGGCTCTTGAGGTGCACGGATCTCCGAGGGTCGGTTGTCGTCTGCTGGGGTGCAGGCTACCCGCACCCGGCCCGGACCTCTGGTTTCGGCGCGTCGCAGGCCGTTTTTGACCGCTCTCGCGGGCCGTCCCCGACCACCCCCGCGGGCGGCTGTCTGCAACCGCCCCCTGGGCCGTTTCCCGGCCGGCGGGCGCGCTGGGCAAAAAGGTGCGCGCCGCCACAGGAGTGGAGGCGCGCTGTTTGGGGGTGGTTCCTTGGTGCTGGGTGGGGCCTGAGCGGCCCCGATCACTCAGCGAGATTCTCAGGTCAGCGCGGGCTCGGTCAGCCGCGCGAAATCGTCGGCCTCGGCGGCGGCCGCCGCGAGACGATCGTTTTCCGCCCGAAGACGGGTGACCTCGAACTCCAGAGTCTGCACCCGGGAACGCAGTCGGGTGACCTCGTCGAGCAGACGCCGATCGGGCGCCGCACCTACGTGGCCGAAGAGGGCCTTCGCCATCATGAACTCCTAGTGAGACTGGCTGTCTCTTTGTGAAATGTGATGCCGGGAACGGCCGGCCGTCGCACGCCCAGCATGAGGCGCACACCACGCTCACGGGCACGCGTGAGCACAGAATCCTGCACCGCGGAGGTATTGCTTGAGGTGCAGATCGCCCATGCCCAAGGGTTACCTGGACACGGATGGGCGCGACTGGCGACTCCTCCATAGTCCGCCGAGACGCACGCTGCGTCAAGCGGAGGACACGGGCTCGACCTGCCGTTCGGCAGTGAATCTCGCCACCCGACCCGCCTTTCGGCAGGCTTATATCTTTCTTAGCCGGCTGGATTCTTTACTTTTTCGCGTCCTACGGTGCCCCGGGTCGAGTCCTCTCGATCCGTCAGCACGACCTACCTCGCCCGACGCTCACGGAGCGAGGTTTCGCCCGGTCAGGCGAAGGACCCGGAGGAAGTCGCGTGTACCAGCCGATCGCCGTCAACGCCGGCCATGGGCGTCATCACCGCGGACGGCGCACGCCGCCGGCCCCGGTCGCCCTCGGACTGACCGTGATCGGGCTGCTGGCCGTGTTCGGTGGCGGCGCCGCCCTGCTTCCCGCGAGTTTCACCGGCTCAGGCATGCCTCTCCAGGCGGCCGGAGCCGGTGCCGACGCCTTGGCGCCGGGTGCCGGTGGCGGGGCACCCGGCGTCCGGGCGGCTCCGCCCGCGCCCGCGACGTCATCCGCCGCCCCCGCTCCCGCTCCGACCTCGCCGCCGGCCAAGGCGCCGGCCAGCAGCACGCCCAGCCGGAAGCCCACGGTCAAGCCGACCACCCGGAAGCCCACGGTCACCACCAGGAAGACGACCTCGGCGCCGAAGGTGGCGGCCGGGCTCACCGGGCAGGAGTCCGAGGTCATCCGGCTGACCAACGTCGAGCGGGGCAAGGCCGGCTGCCGGCCGGTCACGCTCAACACCGAGCTGCGTACGGCCATGCGCCTGCACGTGACCGAGTTGGGCGAGCACGGGAATCTCTACATCAGCCACGTGAGCGACGACGGGCGGTCGTTCGTCGACCGGGCCAAGGCGCAGGGGTACGACGACCCAGGCGGCGAGAACGTGGCGCGGGGACAGCGCGACGCGGCCGACGTCATGAACTCGTGGATGAACTCCGAGGGGCACCGGGCCAACATCCTCAACTGCTCGTTCAAGGCGATCGGGGTCGGCGCGGTCAAGGCGTCGTCCGACGGGACGATCGGGTGGGGCCAGATCTTCGGCCGCAGTTAACCCCACAAATCGTACAAATAGTGCGAGTTGTGTCGTCCGGGTGACAGGTTCCCGTAACTTTTCGCTGCTGTCTCGTTGCGCCCTGCGTGATATCGCCGACCACGACGCGCACCTGAGCCCGGCGCATGCGCATCTGTCTGCTCACCGGTGGTGGGTATCCGTTCCGTCGTGACGCGCTCGGCGGCTGGTGCCGGACCGTCGTCGAAGGGCTGCCCGAGGTCACGTTCGACCTGCTCACGGTGGTTGACCGGGAGCCGGCGGGCGGTCCGGCGTACCCACTGCCCCGGAATGTGCGAACGGCGAGCGCGATCGCGCCGCACCTGCCGGAGCCCCGCCGGGCCGGCGCCCCCGACGACGGAGCGACCGCCGCGGCCGTGCTGCTGTGCCGCGGGCTGCTCGGCGAGCAGGAGAACGCCGACCAGATGTTCGCCGACGGGCTGAGCCGGCTCGCCACCATGATCGACCCCCTGCCCTGTGAATCGCCGTCGCCGCTGGCCGGGGTCACGCTGGCCGACGTGCTCCTCGACGCCTGGCGGACCGGGCAGTTGATGACCGCGAATGATCGGCTGCCGCTGCCCCGGCTCAGCGTCCGCGACGCGCGCACGGCGGCCACGCTGTTGCGGCACGCGGTCAAGGCGCTGGCCGTCCAGCCGCCGCCCGCCGACCTGGTGCACTGCGTGGGCGGGACGACGCCGCTGCTGGCCGCGCTGGCCGGGCGGTGGCGCAGCGGCACCCCGCTGCTGCTGACCGAGGCGCGCGCCCCCGTGGCCCGGCTGCGGCCGGCCGAGGAGAGGCTGTCGCCGGCGGTACGCACGGTGCTGCGCCGGTTCCGGCGGGCGGTGGCCCGCACCGGGTACGCCGAGGCGTCGCTGATCGCGCCGCTGAGCTCGTACCACCACGGCTGGGCCCTGAAGCACGGCGCCACGCCGTCGCGCCTGGTGTCCGTGCCCGCCGGGGTGGATCCTGGTGACGTCGGCGTCCTGGAGGTCACCAGTCCCGACCCCGCGCTGGTGTGGTCGGGCAGCGGCGGACCGGACAGCGGCCTGACCCACCTGCTGGACGCCTTCGGCTCCGTCGTGGCCCAGGTCCCCGGCACGGTGCTGCACCTGGTCGGCGTCACCGCGGCCCACGTCGACCACGCCGCCGAGGAGATCGAACGCAGCGGCCTGGGCCGGGCGGTCCGGCTCCACCCGCTGCCGGCCGACCCCGGCGAGCGGTACGCGGCCGCGCACGTCGTCATCCACCTGCCGGGCCCCGCCGACCCGCCGTACCGCCTGGTCGAAGCCATGATGTCCGGCCGGGCCGTGGTCGGCGTGGACATCGGCCCCGCCGCCGAGACCCTCGGCGACACCGGGGTGCTGGTCAAGCCCGGCGATCCCGGCGAGCTGGCCCGGGCCGTCGTGGCGCTGCTCCGAGCCCCGGCCCGCCGCCGATCCCTGGGCGAGGCCGCCCGGCGCCGCGCCCTGACCCACTTCACCACCGACCGGGTGCTCCGCGTCTACCGCGCCCTCTACACCGACCTGGCCGCACCCCCGCCCCCGCCGGCGTTCGAGCTGGCGCTGTCGGTGCCGGCCCCACGCACCGAACTGCCGGCCACCATGCGCTGGCTGGTCCGGGAGGATTCATGACACTCTCACCGCCCCACCCGTTCCCCAGCTCCGGCCCGCCCGCCCCAGCCGGCTCATCTCCTGCGCCCTTCCCGCCGGGCTCACCCTCCGCGCTGTTCCCCGCCACCTCATCCCCCGCGCCCTTCCCGGCCGAAGAGGCGATCGTGGCGGACGCCGAGCGGCTCTCCGCCGAGCGGCGCGGCGGGCGCAGCCTGGGCAGCCTGCTGGCCGAGCATCTGGCCGCGGTCGAGGCCGAGCAGGCCGACCCGGCTCTGCTCGACGCGGCCCCCGTCCCGCCCGCTCTCGGCGACCGGGGAACGGACGTCTCCCCTACCGCGTCGCCCACCTCCCTGCCCGACGCCTCGCCGTTTGGCGCCGCTCCGACACGTGCCTCCCCGCCTGACGCTTCGCCGTTTGGCGCTTCCCCGTTTGGCGACACCCCGCCCGGCGACACCCGGCCTGATAACTCGCCACCTGGCGACGCCCCACCTGGCGACCTCGGCGACCCGGTCTCGGTCGCACCCGCGGCGGGCGGGTGGACGGACTCGGCGTGGGACGACGACCGTCGGATCGCGTTGGCCGGCGGCCCTCCAGCGCCCGAGCCCGACTTCAGCAACCTGTGGAAGGACGACGATCGCGTCGCCCTCGACGATGACCCCGCCGGCCGGTCGTGGCGCAAGCCGTGGCGCCGTCGTCGGCGTGATGAGCACTCCGCTGAGGTGGACACGCCTGCCGCGCACGAGGCACAAGACGTGGACGTCCACCACGACCTGGACCCGACGGCCGAGGGCGACCCTCAAGCTTTGACCGGCCCGCAAGCCTTGGACGAACCGCCGACCGGCCCCGAGGCCAGCGCGTTGTGGCCCCGGCCGTCGGTCAGGCCGATCGAATGGCCGGCGCATCCCGCCGAGCCGGCGACCGCCGCCGACGATCCACCGGCAGCGGATCTGGACCAGGCCGACCCGGAGCAGTCGTGGCCCGACGCCGCCGAGCGCGAGGAACCGCGGCCGGTGCTGGACGCCGATGACCTGGATGCCGTGGCGGTGCTGCCGGTTGCGGTCGTTGATCCGGCGGTCGCCGGGGAGGACGGGCGCGGCCGGTGGGCGTGGCCGCCGTCCGGGGTCGACGCGGCCACGCCGGCGCCGAAGTCGCCTGCCGAGGAAGCCGCCGCGGAAGCCGCCGAGGTAGCCGCCGCGGACCAGGAGCCGGTCGGGCGGTCGGTGGTCGAGTTGGCCGAGCGGCTCGGTGACGACCTGGTCGACGCGTCCGATGTGGTCGCGGAGATCGGCCGGATGGGTGTCGACGATGACGATGAGGCGCGGCGGCGGTACGGGATGTCGTTGCAGGGGGTGGGGGTGTCCGTCCTCACTCATCTGGAGCAGCGGCGGGCCCAGCGTGGGGCTCGGCGGGCACCGGCCAAGCGGCCTTACGTCGGGACGGCGCTGGTCCGGTGTGCGCTCTACGTCGGGCCGCTCAGCGTCGCGGTGGCCGGGCTGCCGGTGCTGGGGCGGCTCGGGTGGCTGGTGCCGACCGTGCTGGTGCTGCTCGGGTGGAGTGCGGCGCAGGCGTTGACCAGTGTCGGCGCCGAGGTGGCGCGAGGTGCGGGCGCGGCGCCGGCGGCCCGGCTCGTCGGTGGCGGGTTCCTGGCCGCGGGCGGGGTGTGGAGCGCGCTCGTCTGGGTGGCGCCGGACGCGCTGCTCGGCGGGTCGCGGATGCTCGCGTTCATGGTCGGGCTGGGCGGGCTGGCGACGCTGGCGACGGTCACGGCGGCGCTTGTCACCCGTACCGAAGCCGATGTTGTCCGGTGGTCGTTGCCCTGCTGGTTGCTGGGGGCGCTGAGCGTGGCCGCCACCCTGGGTGACGGGTGGACGGCCGGCCTGCCGCTGGGGACGCTGCTGCCGGCGGCGATCGTGGTGGCGGCGGTGCGGGCCTACCGGCCGGTGATCATGCGGCGGGTGCCGGGGCGGCCGCGGCTCGAGCGGGGCGCGGTGTGGCGTGGGCTGGGGCATCTGGTGCTCGGCGCGGCGCAGGCCGGCACCGCTGTTCTGCTGTGGCGGGCCGGCCCGGACGGTTCGGCGGTGCTGGCCATGCTGCCCCTGCTGGTCGCCGTGCCCGCGTTGGAGACGCTGGTCGGCTGGCATCTGCACGAGGTCGAGGCGGGGCTGGACCTGGCCGAGAGTGAACGCGACTACCGCCGGCATGTGCGGAGCGTCGCGGTGACCACGGTGTCGGCGCTGCTGCCGCCGCTGGCCGCCGGTGTCGCGCTGACCGCGGCCGCGTACCGCCTCCCGCAGGGTCGCGACGGCGTGCTCACCCTGGCCGCCGGAACCCTGCTCGGCGGCCTGCTGGCGATCACGTTCCTGCTCGCGGCGCGCCGGCGGACGGCGACGGCCGCATCCCTGGCGGCCGCCGCGCCGTTGGCAATCCTGACGCTGCCGCTCCTGGCGAAGCCGCTGCCGTCCGTCGTGGCCGTGCTCGCCGCGACCCACCTGCTCGGGTTGCTGCTGGTGGCCTACACGTCAGCCGATCAAAAGGACCATCGGAGATCTTCGTGAAGACCCTTTTCCCGCCGTACGCCCACCCGTCCGCGAACCTGGCCCTGGACGCCGACACCTGGATCATCCAGGCCCGCCCCGGCCGGCGACACTCGGTGCACCAGGTGCTGGGCCGGGTCGACCTGGACTGGGGTGGCCGCTCCCTGGCCGACGTGCTGGCCGATGTGGACGCGTGGCGCGAGGACGGCGTCGAGGGCCTGTTCCTGGACCGCGCCCCGGCCGGCGAGGGCGGTGTCGGCCCGGTGGCGCTGACGCTGCGGCTGGCGGCCCGCCGCGGCCTGCATCGTGTGGTGCTGAACCCGGGGGTGCCGACGCATCCGTCCTACCGCGAGCTGGACGTGCGCATCTGCACCTTCGACGGCCCGTGGGACGCCTACCAGGGCTGGAACGGCGACGGCGTGGTCCCCGGCGACGGCCACCTCGTGCACGGCGTGCCGACCGCCCTGCTCACCGCCGCCCGCCGCCTGATGGGCCGCCGCGGCGCCGGCTTCGGCCTGGCCACGGACGCGGCCCCGCAGGTGAGCCCGATCCCCGAACAGGTGCGGTCCTAGCCGGAAGAACAGCCGGCGTACGCCCGCAGGAAGGCCCGCACCCCTTCGACCACCAGCGGCCGCACCCGATCGTCCCCGGCGCTCGGCAGCGCCCCGAACCGGTTCATCGCCACCCCGAAGGTCAGCGCGAGCAGATGGTCGGCGGCCATCCGCGGGTCGGGCGCCGTCAACAGCCCACGCTCGGCCAGCACGGCCAGCTGGGCCGCGAGCTCGTCCTCGGGCGCGTCCCCGAACGGCGCGTCGGCCAGGTGGCCCTCCCCGCCGAGCAGCTTGATCAGCATCGTGTAGTCGGCCGAACCGAGCATGTCGGTGACGATCCGCATCGAGAAGCCGACGAACGCGTCCTCGAGCTGGGCCGGGTCGGTGAGCCCGGCCAGGGTGCCTTGGATGGTGCGCCGGACCGCGTCCAGCAGCGAGCCGGATATGTCGTTCACCACGGCCGCGAGCAGCGTCTGCTTGTCGCCGAAGTAGTCGTACACGGTCCGCTTGGAGACGCCGGCCCGGGCCGAGACGGCGTCCACGCTCGTCCGGTCGAAGCCGTCGTTGAGGAACAGCTCGCGGGCGGCCGAGAGGATGGCCGCGCGCTTCGCCGCCGACCCTTCACGCAGCGTCTTCTCACTTGGCACACGACGACCTTACCGGAACTACACTGCACGGTGTAGTGTCGTCGCCATGAAGGCACTCATCTCCGGCGCGAGCATCGCCGGACCCACGCTGGCCTACTGGTTGCACCGCTACGGCTGGGAGGTGACCGTGGTCGAGAAGGCGCCCACCGTGCGCGGCGGCGGCTACCCCATCGACGTCCGCGGCACCGCCCTCGACGTCATCGACCGGATGGGCGTGCTGCCCCAGGTCCGGGCGGCGCACATCAACTCCCGGAAGCTCACGTTCTTCGCCCCGGACGGGAAGGTCGCCGGGTCGATGGACCCCGAGAAGCTCACCGGCGGCGTCGCACGTCGCGACGTCGAGCTGCCGCGCGGCGACCTCACGTCGATCCTCTACGCGGCGGTCCGCGACGACGTCGAGTGGATCTTCAGCGACTCGATCGCCGCGATCGATGATCACGGCGACGGCGTGACGGTGGCGTTCGACAAACACCGGACCGAGGACTTCGACGTCGTCATCGGCGCCGACGGGCTGCACTCGAACACCCGGCGGCTGACCTTCGGCCCGGAGGACCAGTTCAACCACTACCTCGGCTACTGCTTCGCCGGGTTCACCATCCCGAACGACCTGGGCCTGGCCCACGAGGGGCTGCTCTGGTCGACGCCCGGCCGGATGGCGGCGATCTACGCGCCCGGCTGCAGCCCGACGCTGCACGGCTTCCTGATGGCCAAGCGGCCGATCCCGCCGCTGGCCGAGCTGCGTGACGTGGCCGCCCAGCGCGCGCTGATGACCGAGATCTTCGGCGGCGAGGGCTGGCTCGTGCCCAGGCTGCTCGACGGCATGCGCGCCGCGGACGACGTCTTCTTCGACGTGACCAGCCAGATCCGGATGCCGGTCTGGTCACGCGGGCGGGTCGGGCTGGCCGGCGACGCGGCCCACGCGCCGTCGTTCTTCTCCGGCCAGGGCTCCTCCATCGCCCTGGTCGGGGGCTATGTGCTGGCCGGCGAACTGGCCTCGGCGCCGCCCGAGGTGGCGTTCAAGACCTACGAGCAGAAGACCCGTGATTTCGTACGCCAGAATCAGGCCCTGGCCGACGACGGCGCGTCGATGCTGGCCCCGTCGACCACCCGGGCCCTGTGGTTCCGCAACCACGTGCTGCTCAAGGTGGCCCCCCTGCTCGAGGCCACCGGACTGACCGGTCGCGACATCCGGGCGGCGACTACCGCCCTGACGCTGCCCGACTATCCCGGGGCGACAGCACTCGTGGACGCGGCTGGCACTTCGGGCAGCTGAAGGACGAGCGGTTCATGAACTGCTCCCGGCGGATGGGCGTGCCGCAGCGGTGACACGGCTCGCCCTCCCGCCCGTACGCGTTGAGGGCCCGGTCGAAGTAACCGCTCTGCCCGTTGACGTCCACATAGAGCGCGTCGAACGACGTGCCACCGGCCACGATCGCCTCGCCGAGGACGTCGCGGACGTGGGCCAGCAGGCGGCGGACGGCGGGCCGGGTGAGCGCGTCGGTCGGGCGGGCGCCGTGCAACTGGGCCCGCCACAGGGCCTCGTCGGCATAGATGTTGCCCACGCCGGAGATCAGGGTCTGGTCGAGCAGGGCGCGCTTGATCTCGGTGTGCTTGGCGCGCAGCCGGGCCACGAACTTCTCGTCGTCGAAGAGTGGGTCCATCGGGTCGCGGGCGATGTGCGCGATCTCGTCCGGCAGCTCGGCGCCGCCCTCCGAGACGGCCAGCCCGCCGAACGTCCGCTGGTCGACGAAGCGCAGCTCGCGGCCGCCGTCGGCGAAGGTGAACCGGACCCGCAGGTGTGGCCCGTCCGCCTTCTCGGCCGGCTCGACCAGCAGTTGGCCGCTCATGCCGAGGTGGCCGATGATCGCGTCGCCGGAGTCGAGCGTCAGCCACAGGTATTTGCCGCGGCGGGCGACGTCGAGGATCGTGCGGCCGGTCAGCATGGCGATGAAGTGGGCGTCGCCGGGCAGGTGACGGCGGATCGCACGCGGATGGCGTACCTCGACGGACTTGATCGTCCGGCCGGCCACCCACTTGGCCAGCCCCTGACGGACGGTCTCCACCTCGGGAAGTTCGGGCACAACGGGGTCCTTAGAGCGTGTAGGGCCAGACGACGACCAGGTACGCGCCGTACCAGAGGCCGAAGAGCGCCCACGCGACGATCGCCGGCACCGCGGCCCGGGGGCGGGCGCGGGCCGCGGCCACCACCGCGGGCATCAGCGTCAACAGTACGGGCAGCAGCAGGCGCGGCTTGGAGTGGTAGAAGCCGGCCTGCCCGTACACCAGGATCATCGCCAGCACGCCGTAGACGGCCAGCGGCGGCCAGGGCCGGGTGGCCAGCGCCACACCGGCCGCGGCCAGGGCGGCCAGCAGGATCAGGGCCACGCTCACCGGCACCCAGCCGTCGCCGGCGCTCAGCGTCGTGCCCAGGAAGGTGATCGTGCTCGCGCCGGCGTCGAACGACGTACCCCAGCCGGCGCTCTGGATCTTGAACCAGGCGTCCGGCTCACCCACCCGCAGTCCGACCCAGGCCAGGTAGGCGGGCACCCCGGCCAGGGCGACCACCGCCGCCGCGATCGGTTGCCACGACCTCACCTGCCGGACCGCCATGATCGCCGCGACCGCCAGCGCGACCGCCGCGGCGGCGCCGGTCGGCCGGGTCAGCGACGCCGCCAGGCCGAGCAGCCCCGCCGCCCACCACACCCGGCGATGCGCCGCGACCAGCATCCCGGCCACGAAGGCGAGGAAGAGCCCCTCCGAGTACGCCATGCTGAGCACCACCGAGACCGGCGCGGTGGTGCAGATCGCCACCAGCGCCCAGCCCGCGCGGCGCGAGTGCAGGGTCGTGCCGAGCAGGTGCAGGGCGATCGCGGCGCCGGCCGAGGCCAGCCAGGCCACCGCCAGCGCGGCCGTGCCGGAGCCCACCCCGAACACCATGACCAGCCGGATCAGCGTCGGGTAGACCGGGAAGAAGGCCAGCTCGTTGGCCTCCAGGGCGCCGGACTGCCCGTACGTGTAGCCGTGTGGATAGCCGTTCGTGGCGACCCGCTCGAACCAGCCGCCGTCCCACTCCAGCAGGTGCTGGCGCATGGTCTGGCCGTCGTCGGCGGCCGCGGACAGCCAGACCAGCATGATGAGCTGACCCAACCGGCCGGCGATCAGGATGCCCAGCGCGATGGCCAGCCCACGCGGCCCACCGGCCCGGTCGAGAAGGCGTTCCCCGGCGGGCGGCGAGGTCACGGGGCGTGTCCGCCACCGGCGACGGCCGGGGGCGGGGTGTCCTGTTCGGCCCGCTCGTTGAGGGTCCGCCACGCGGCCGCGGCGGCCCGCTGCTCGGCTTGCTTCTTGCTGCGGCCGTCCGAGCCGCCGTACCGCTCGCCGGCCACCACCACCCAGGCGGTGAAGGTCTTCGCGTGGTCGGGGCCGGCGTCGTCGATCACGTAGTCGGGCACGCCCAGCCCGAGCGCCGCGGTCAGCTCCTGGAGGCTGGTCTTCCAGTCCAGGGCGGCGCCGCGCCCGGCCGACTCGGCCATCAGCGGGTCGAACAGCTTGTGGATCACGTCGCCCGCCTTGTCCAGGCCGTGCTCCAGATAGATCGCGCCGAGCAGCGCCTCCAGCGTGTCGGCCAGGATGCTCGCCTTGTCCCGGCCGCCGGTGGTCTCCTCGCCCTTGCCCAGCAACAGGTGTGGACCGAGCCCCTCGGGACCCAGCGTGCGTGCCACGTCGGCCAGCGCGTGCATGTTCACCACGCTCGCCCGGAGCTTGGCCAGCTGGCCCTCCGGGAGATCGGGGTGGTTGTGGAACAAGGCCGACGTGATCACCACGCCGAGCACCGAGTCACCCAGGAACTCCAGGCGCTCGTTGGTCGGCAGACCACCGTTCTCGTACGCGTACGAACGATGCGTGAGGGCCCGTTCGAGCAGGCCGGGTTCGAGCGGCACACCGAAGGCCTCCTCGAGCGGATCGGTCGACGGCCGTCGTCTCTTGTCATTGCTCATCAATCACCTCTGGTTCGCTCATTCGCTCAGGAAGAGTTTGCTCATCGCTCAGGAAGGCCGCGATGGACGGCACCGCGGCCCGGCGGTGCAGATCGGCGGCCAATGCGATGCCGGCCGCGAGGTCAGGGCCGGAGGCCGCGCCGTGACAGACGACGACCGTGCCGGCGACGCCGAGGAGGGTGGCCGCGCGGGGCGGGACATCGCCGTTGCGGGGCGGGGCGATCAGGGCGTACGCCGTCTCCAGGCCCTTGAGCAGGACGTTGCCGGTGAAGCCGTCGGTCACCACGACGTCGGCGCCGCGGCCGGTCACCACGTCGTCGCCCTCGACCAGGCCGACGTAGCGGGCGCCCGCGGGCAGGACGGTTCCGCTCAGCAGGGCGGGCATGGCCCGTCGGAGGCGGTCGCCCTTGCCGCGCTCGGTGCCGATGGTGAGCAGGCCGACCCGGGGCACGGCGATCCCGTGGGCCACCGCGGCGTACGCGGCGCCCAGCCGGGCCTGGGTGAGAAGGGCCCGTTCGTCCGGATCGACCGTGGCGCCGACATCGAGGAGCACGATCCGGCCGGTGGCGGTGGGCAGCACCGCGGCCAGCGCCGGGCGGCGCACCCCGGGCCAGCGCCCGAGACCGAGCGCGGCCGAGGTGACCGTGGCGCCGGTCGACCCGGCGGAGACCACCGCGTCGGCCTGGCCCTCGGCGACGGCCAGGACCGCGGCACGGACGCCGGACTCGATCCAGCCGGTGTTGCCGGGGCGGGAGGCGGGACTGCCGATCGTGCGCACGCGGGCCCGATCGGCCGGGCTCAGGGCAGCGAGAACCTCGCCGGCCGCTTCCACGGGGCCGACGAGAAGAAGGTGCACGGACGGATCGGCCTGAACGGCGTGCAGAGCGCCGTCAACCACGACGGCGGGAGCATGGTCCCCGCCGAGGAGGTCGACGGCGATCCGCGCGGTGCCCGGTTGCGGGGTTGTCCCGCCGTCCGGAGCACCGGCATCTCGCCGTTGGTCAGACTCGACCCGCCCGATGTTCGGGCGCGTCACCAGGCCGACTCAGACCTCGAGAACCTGACGCCCGTTGTAGGTGCCGCAGACCGAGCACGCCGCGTGCGGCAGCTTCGGCGACTTGCACTGGGGGCACGCCACGGTCGAGACCACGGTCGCCTTCCAGTTGGCCCGGCGCGAGCGGGTGTTGCTGCGCGACATCTTGCGCTTGGGGACGGCCACGGTTCCTACTCCTCGTTACTCGAAAGGTTGTGCAAAGCGGCCCACCTGGGGTCGGCGGCCTCATGGCTGTGGTCAGCCGGCAGGTCCGCGAGACGTGCGCCGCACTCGGTGCACAACCCTGGGCAGTCCGGCCGGCAGACCGGGTTCGCCGGCAGCGTGAGCACCACCGCGTCCCGTACCGCCGGCTCTAGGTCAAGCAGGTCGCCCCGCATCCGGCCCACCTCGTCCTCGTCGGTGGTCTCCTCGGTGGTGCTGTCCACGTAGGCGAACAGCTCCGCGACAGACACGTCGAAGGACTGGTCGATCTCGTCCAGGCAACGACCGCACTCGCCGGTCAGTGAGCCGCGGACGTGACCGCTGACATAGACACCCTCGGACACCGACGTGAGCGTCAGATCGAGCTCGAGGTCGGAGCCCACGGGCACCGAGATCAGTTCCAGGCCGAGATCCGCCGGCGCCGGCACCACCCGCTGGAGGGCACGCGTCGCACCAGGCTGCCGGGGGAGCTTCGTCGTGTCGACGACCAGCGGCTGCCTGGGATCCAGGTGACTCTGCGATGACTTAGGCATAGTGAACTCTCAGGCCGTGGAAGGCCGACAGGAAAGGTTACCTGAGCAGCCGGTCGAGCGTCGAATCGGCCCTAGAAGGGTAGCGGGCGCTCGTCCTCGCCCTGGAAGGTGCCGATCTCGCGGAGCGCGTGCATCTTGTCGCGGCCACGCTCTATCGACGCCAGCGCCCTGGTCAGGAACTGTTCGAAGTTGGCCAGCGCGGTGTCGACGTAGTCGTCGACCTCCTCGCGCAGGCGCTGGGCCTCGGCCCGGGCCTCGGCGATGATCCGGGCGCCCTCGTGCTCGGCCGAGACCGTGATCTCGTTCACCGAGACCAGCCGGGCGTGCTCGGACTCACCCTCGCTGATGATCCGGTCGGCCTCGCGCTTGCCGGCGTCGATGATCTTGTCGCGTTCCTCCAGCAGCGCGGCCGCCCGGCGCAGGTCACCCGGCAGCTCGGCGCGCAGCTCGTCGAGGATGGCGACCATCTCGCCGCGGTCGAACATGTAGTTCGTCCGCGACATCGGCACCGATCGTGCCGCCTCCACCATGGCGATGATCTCGTCGATGCGGTCGAGCGGGTCCACCGGCGTCTCATCTCCCTGCTTGTCACCAACCGAGCGTCACGCGCCCCACGCAGCGTGGTGCGATCACGTTACTGCGTAGTCGGCCACTGCCCATGATGGGGTGCGCCCGGCGAGTCGGCCCGCCTCAGCCCTGCTTGAGGCGTGTCACCAACCGGTCGCCCACCACGTCGGGGACGTACGTGGAAACGTCGCCACCCCACTTGGCCACCTCTTTGACCAGGCTGGAGGACAGGAATGAATGCTGCGGATTGGTCGGCATGAACAATGTCTCGACGCCGGACAGCCCGATATTCATCTGCGCCATCTGCAACTCGTAGTCGAAGTCGCTGACCGCGCGAAGGCCTTTCACCACCACGGCGGCCTCCTGCGTACGGCAGAAGTCGACGAGCAGGCCACGGAAGGACTCGACCCGGACGTTCCCGTACGGCTCGGTCACCTCGCGAAGCATCTCGATGCGTTCCTCGATGGTGAACAAACCGGTCTTGTGCTGGTTGATCAGCACCCCGATGATCACCTCGTCGAAGAGCCGGCTGGCCCGGCCGACGATGTCCAGGTGGCCGTTGGTCACCGGATCGAAGGAACCCGGGCACACCGCACGTCTCATGATCGGCGACCGTACCAAAGCGTGGTCTCCCCGTACCGCTTGCTGCGTTCCGGTGTGATGCCGTCCACCCAGCTCAGATCCTCGCCGCGGGGCACCGCCCGGGTGGCGCGCTCGAGCACCACCACAGCATCCGGCGCCAGCCAGCCGTTGGCCACCAGCAGCCGTTGCAGCTCGTCGACCTCCTCCTCGGCCAGGGCGTACGGCGGGTCGGCGAACACCACGTCGAACGGGCCGCCCTCGGGCTCGGCGGCGAGCACCGACAGCACCTTGCCGGTCACCAGCCGGGTCGACGCTCCCGCACGCAGCGCGACGATGTTGTCCCGGATCACCCGCGCGGCCTTGGCATCCGACTCCACGAGAAGCGCGAAGGTAGCTCCGCGTGACAATGCCTCGAGGCCGACGGCCCCCGAACCGGCATAGAGATCAACGAACCGGGCACCGTCCAGATCGGTCAACGAGGCCAGCGAACTGAACAGCGCCTCACGGACGCGGTCGGCGGTGGGCCGGGTCTGCGAACCGGGCGGTGCGGACAACCGCCGCCCGCCGAGCACTCCGGCGATGATCCTGGTCATTGCGCTCCCATTAGCACGGATCGACGCTACTGCACAGGCATCGGCAACGGCCGCGCCGGTGAATTCTGCGACCTCCGAACCCTACTCAGCGGATCGATGAAATGCCTCTCGGTACAACGAAGATCTCGGATTCGCATCGACACCATTAAGCCGCACTCATCGGTTTCGCAAATTCACGCCAGTCGCTATGGTCACTGCCTGTTGCAGACGACTTAGGTCGGATGCCCGACGACGTCGGGGAGGCGTCGTCGCAAGGCTCTCTCGTTCTCGTGCCTTCGCTGCGCCCTCCCCTGGCTCGTACCCCTGATCCCACCACAGGAGCACAGGAGCACGCGTGAACCTGCTCAAGTCCCCCCTGCGCCGCACCACGGCCGCGATCGCCGGAGCCTTCATCGGCCTGGTCGGCGCCGTGGCTTTCACCGCACCGGCCAGCGCTCACCACCCGGACATCAACGTCAAGGCCGAGTGCCCGACGGGTGACAACTGGAAGGTCGAGTGGACCGTCTTCAACTACTCGATGAAGGGCCGGGCCGGCTTCATCACCGAGTCGGTGTTCCTCGGTGAGAACGACCAGCCGCTCAGCGCCCAGGCCGCTCCGGCCGTTCCCGAGCTCGCGGTCGGTCAGTCGATCCCCGAGAACCAGTCGGTCACGGCCACGCAGACCCTCCCCAAGACCACCAAGAGCGTCACGCTCAAGGTGACCTTGGACTGGAAGACCCCGGGCGTCGACCAGAAGAGCGCCACCAAGAAGATCGACATCCAGCCGGACTGCAAGCCCGACGCGCCGCAGAAGCCGGAGGAGCCGGAGAACCCGACGACGCCGTCGACCCCGGCCGCCCCGGGCGAGCCGACCCCCATCGTCGAGATGGACTGCACCACGATCGTCATCGGCCTGGACAACCCGAAGGACGGCGTGAAGATCACGCTGACCCTCAAGACCAGCAGGGGCGAGAAGCGTGAGCTGACCGTCAAGCCGGGCGAGAAGAAGACCGAGAAGTTCTCCGCCAAGGAGGGCTTCACCGTCGAGGTCGGCGCCAAGGAGATCGACGAGACCACCGAGATCGCCTGGGACAAGCCGGACGACTGCTCGGCCGCCGGCGCCGGTGGCGGCGACGGGACGCTCCCGCTGACGGGCGCCAACGCCAGCGGCGGATCGGGACGAGGATGTGGCCGCCCGGGTCGCGCTGACCTGGCTGGCCGAGCCCGGCAATCGCGCGATCTGGACGATGGTCCAACAGGT